>CAKQDL010000030.1 GCA_934229395.1 uncultured Peptococcaceae bacterium
GGAACGAAAAAAGGGAGAATGACCGCAGCTACCGCCATTCTCCCATGAAAACAACTATGCGATTGTGATTTCAGCCCGTTGACCGTCTGAAAAGGAGCTATCTGATTGAGAGCCATCTCGCCGCAAACCCGCATGAATACTGGATTTTTGCTGTTTGCGCTTCACCTTCCCGAACGACGTATGGTATCCACGGGACACCAGCAAAAAATTCCGAGTCGCATTCCAGCAGAAAGGTACCAGCGGAAAGCATCTAGGAAAACCGCTCTATGGTTATCGCACTGACCCTGCCGATAAAGAGCATTGGATCATTAACGAGGATGCCGCCCCAGTAGTCAGGCGCATCTTTAACTTAGCCATTGACGGCAAGGGGTTGGAGCAGATTGCCCGTATACTGGAGAAGGATAAGGTGTTGACTACCAAGGCGCTGTATGCCAAACAGTCGGAAGACCATCCTGACCCAAAAAAGCGTAGGAAAATGCCGGAGCGCCCTTACCATTGAATTGGTCAATCGGTTGCGGGTATTCTGGAACGGATGAAGTACACCGGCTGTACCTGCAATTTCAAGACCTATTCCAAGTCCTATAAGCTGAAGAAGCGGATTCCCAATGCCATCGAAGATATGTGTATCTTCCCTGATACGCAGGAAGCAATCGTTTCTCAGGCTCAGTGGGACAGGGTGCAGGAGTTGTGAAAAAGCAAACGCCGTCCCACAAAAACGGAACGGCAGGGATTGTTCTCTGGGCTTCTGTTCTATCCTGATTGCGGGAATAAGCTGCACTTTGCTACCTGCAAAAGCTTTGACGACAAGCAAGACCATAGTCAATGAGTATATCAAGAAAATTGAGGTGTTTCCACCAGACAAATCCAGTGGCAAGCGGGTACAGACGGTAAAAATCTATTTCAACTTCGTGGATGATGTAGGGATTTCTGTGATTTCCGAGCCTGTTGTTGCGAAATCTACCTCTGAACGCAGAAAAACGGCGTGACCATTGCGGACACACCGTTCTCTGCCCCTCGCAAAGCTAAATAGTACCTTATCACTATTAAGCCTTAAGAGGGAAGGCTTTGCAAATGCATATACATCTATTCTGAAAACCGCACTTTTTCTACACTCTCAAGCGCCATAGAGCACTTATTTTTATGCTTCGTTTGCCATACGGTAGGTATGACCGTTTTTGTGGAGGGCAATCACCACATTGCCTGTAACCAAGTCCACGTAATTAAAGGACAGCCTGCGTTCTGCCTGATTTTCTGTTTTTACAACAAATACATTTCGATAGATGGCTTCGAGCTCTCCACTATGGCTGATAATACGATTGCGACCAACATTCACATCCAAGTCTATAGTACATCCCAAAAAAGGCTGTAAGGATTTTTTTACCTTATCAATCGTTAGCTTCGTCATACCCATCATCCTTTCTAGTATATCTATTATAGCACAGTTTTAGTCAGTTTGCAAAGCCAAATATTATACAGTTCCCCGCTCTATTTGTCAAGAAATCCGGCGCTAAATTTCTATCGTTTGTGCGGATTTGTGTTTCCCAAAAATACTGCAAAACGTTCTGCCTTACCGCAACAAAAAAAGGGATGCAGAGCGCGTCTGCATCCCCAAAAGGAAGGTGTGTGATTTTATTTTTCGGAATTGTCGTCGTCATCATCGTTAAAGAGGTCCTTCATTTTGTCAAAGAAGGAGCTTTTCTCTTTTTTACCGGACTCAGAGGCTTTATTGTCTGCGCCTGCCTTGCCACTGCCTGTACCTAGGCTTTGCGCAAGCTTTTCAAAGAGCTCGCGTTGTTCGTCATTCAAGGCCTTTGGTGTATCAACAACAATGGTTACATATTGGTCACCCTTGGCATAGCTACGCATACCCTTGATGCCCTTGCCCTTCATACGGAAGCGAGAACCGCTCTGCACGCCGGCCGGAATGGTAAATTTAATACGGCCTTCAACAGTCGGCACTTCAATTTCTGCGCCAAGGGCTGCCTGTGCAACATTGATGTGCTGTTCCATATAGATATCGGTATCATCGCGGGTGAAAATTTCGTGTGGACGCACGCGAATGTAGATGTACAAATCGCCTGATGGACCACCATTTTCCCCTGCTTCACCTTCGCCTGCCATACGCAATCTGGTGCCGTTGTCAACACCAGCTGGAATGGTGGCTTCGAGGGTCTTTGTTTCTCTCTTGCGGCCAGTACCACCGCAATCGGTACATTTTTCTTTGATTTGCTTACCTGTACCACCGCAATCTGGGCAAGTGGTTTGGCTTTGCATTCTGCCAAAGGCAGTTTGCTGCATGGTTGTAATACGACCTGTGCCGTGGCATCTTGGGCAAGTTTCAACAGTAGTGCCTGGCTTTGCACCAGTACCACCGCAGGTGGTGCAGTTGGTCCAACGATCGACGGTTATCGTTCTCTTGCAGCCGAAGATAGCTTCTTCAAAGGACAGGGTAATATCGTATCTTAGGTCATTGCCTTGGCGTGGACCATTTTTTGCTTGGCCACCACCGCCGCCACCAAAGAACATATTGAAGATATCACCAAAATCACCAAAATCTCCGCCACCGCTAAAGCCACCGCCACCAAAACCGCCTGCGCCAAAGTTTGGCGCATCGTGACCAAATTGGTCGTACTGTTGGCGTTTTTGGGCGTCGGAGAGCACATCGTAGGCTTCGTTGGCTTCCTTGAATTTTGCTTCGGCTTCTGCGTCACCTGGGTTTACGTCTGGGTGATATTTACGTGCCATTTTGCGGAAGGCTTTTTTGATATCCGCATCACTTGCGTTTTTATCTACACCCAGCACCTCATAGTAATCGCGCTTATCTGCCATTACTTATTGTCGTCCACTTCTGTGAAGTCTGCATCGTAGGTACCGTCGTTGTTACCTTGTGCTGCACCGCCTTGTTGTGCTTGCTGCGCTTGTTGTGCTTCAGCTGCAGCAGCATACATTTTTTCACTTACCTTGTAGATGGCATTGGTGAGGTCTTCGGTTTTAGCCTTAATGTCTTCGGTGTTATCACCTTCAAGAGCGGTCTTAAGGGCAGCTTGTGCTGCTTCAATGGCATCCTTGTCTGCTTGGTCGATGGTTTCGCCAGCTTCTTTGAGCATCTTTTCGCTTTGGAAAATGAGGGAGTCTGCATTGTTGCGAACATCAACCTTTTCCTTGGCTTGCTTGTCTGCTTCAGCGTTCATTTCTGCATCCTTTACCATACGATCGATTTCTTCATCAGAAAGACCGCTGTTGGATTGGATGGTGATACGTTGGCTCTTACCAGTACCCTTATCCTTTGCAGATACATTAACGATACCATTAGCGTCAATGTCAAAGGTAACTTCGATTTGTGGGATACCACGTGGAGCTGGTGGGATATCCATGAGGCTGAAGCGGCCGAGGGTCTTGTTATCTTTTGCGAATTCACGTTCACCTTGGAGCACGTGGATATCGGTAGAGGTTTGGTTGTCAGCAGCGGTGGTAAATACTTGGCTGCGAGATACTGGAATGGTGGTGTTACGTTCTACAATCTTGGTCATAACGCCGCCTAAGGTTTCGATACCAAGGGAAAGTGGAGTTACGTCAAGAAGAACAACGTCCTTTACTTCACCAACCAACACGCCACCTTGAATGGCTGCACCGATTGCTACGCATTCGTCTGGGTTGATGCCCTTGAATGGTTCTTTGCCGGTGAGTTTCTTTACAGCATCTTGAACAGCTGGGATACGGGTAGAACCACCAACGAGGATGACCTTGTCGATGTCACCTGCGCCCATGCCAGCATCAGAAAGTGCTTGGCGGGATGGTACCATGGTCTTTTCTACGAGGTCTGCAGTGAGATCGTCAAATTTAGCACGTGAAAGGGTCAAATCCAAGTGTTGTGGTTGGCCATTGCCGTCCATGGTGATGAATGGAAGGTTGATATTGGAAGTGGTAACGGTGGAAAGTTCCATTTTTGCTTTTTCAGCAGCTTCCTTCAAACGTTGCATAGCAGTCTTATCGCCGCTAAGGTCAAGACCGGTTTGGCTCTTGAATTCTGCTATTGCCCAGTCGATGATTTTCTTGTCAAAGTCGTCGCCGCCGAGGTGATTATTACCACTGGTTGCAAGCACTTCAAAGATACCATCGCCAATTTCCATGAGGGATACGTCGAAGGTACCGCCACCAAGGTCAAATACGAGAATCTTTTGATCGGTGTTGTCTTTGTCTACACCATAAGCAAGAGCTGCTGCAGTAGGTTCGTTGATGATACGAAGAACATCAAGACCTGCAATCTTACCAGCATCCTTGGTTGCTTGACGTTGGCTATCGCTGAAATATGCAGGAACGGTGATAACTGCTTGGGTAACGGTTTCGCCAAGGTAAGCTTCTGCATCAGCCTTGAGCTTTTGAAGAATCATTGCAGATACTTCTTGTGGGCTATATTGTTTTCCTGCAAGGCTTGCCTTAAAATCAGTGCCCATATGGCGCTTGATACTAGATACGGTGTTATCTGGATTGGTGATTGCTTGACGCTTTGCAACTTGACCTACAAGACGTTCACCGCTGTTGTTTACACCAACGATGGATGGTGTGGTACGGTTCCCTTCGCTGTTAGGAATAACAACAGCTTCGCCACCTTCCATAACTGCTACACAAGAGTTTGTTGTCCCTAAGTCAATACCAATTACTTTTCCCATTATTAATTTCCTCCTAAATATGTATAAAACTATGAGTTAGTGTAAATTTTTAGTTGTTGCCCGTCACACGGCAAACCGTTGGGCGGAGCACCTTGTCTTTGAACTTATAGCCAGCGCGCAATTCATCAATGACGGTGTTTGCTGGTTGGCTATCATCTTCAACCACCATAATGGCTTCATGGAAGTTTGGATCGTATTCACTACCCAAGGCTTCGATGCGTTCTAGACCTTCTTTACCAAGGCCATCCATAAGCTGACGCCAAATTTTTTCAAAGCCCTCATGGTAAGCTGCACTTGCTTCATCAGTTGGCGCATTTTTAATGGCCAATTCGAAGCTATCGAGTACTGGCAAGAGGCCTTTAATCAAGTTCATAGCACCGTACTTATAGATATCTTCTTTTTCTGTACTGGTTCTTCTTTTATAGTTATCAAAATCAGCCAAAAGTCTTAAGTAGCGCTTGTTGAGCTCCTCATAGGCACTGTCTACCTCTTCTTGTACTTCTTCGGCTTGAACTTCTTCTGTTTCGGTCACTTCCTGTTCCAATTCTTCGTTTTCAGATTGCTTTGCTTGTTCTTGTTCTGACATTCACCGCACTCCTCTGTTAATAATTATTTTCAAAGATTGCCAAATCCGTACCCGTGTAACCTTCGTCATCGCGGGCCACCACTGTAGACAGGGCGTTTTTTCTGGCTTCGTTGTTATCTATTTTTGTAAACACCTGCTCTAAGCCACTTAGTACTGCTTCCATCATGGTCATTGAAACGGCGTAATTCATGCGCTTTGGACCTATAAGGGCTACGTGACCATTGTTTTTGCCAACATGATAGTTGCCAATAACCATGCTACAATTTTCAATGCTTGGTGAAGTGTTTTCATCGCCGATGCGCACGCACAAGCCTTTATCAGGCAATTTCTTAAAGAAGCTTGCAACCTCTTCGTCATCGCTTAAAGCCATAAGCAAAGATTTCAATCGGCCTAGGTCTTGAAACTCGGGATGCGAAAGCATATTCAAGCTCCCTTCAACCATCACTTGCTTTTGTTGGCGCTTGCTCAAGATGACATTTAATATATCCAACACATCATGCACAAAGCCCGATGCTCTACCCATCTGATCGACCAAAAACTCAATGAGTGGTCTGTGCCAATGAGCAACAGATAAACCTCTTAGATAATGGCTCAATACGCTGTTGACCACACTCAGCTCTTTAGCGCCAAAGCCTTCTGGCAGGTCAATCAGCTGCTGCTCTACGCGGTCATCATCTGTAACAACCACCATAAGGCCTCGTCCCGGCATCAGATAGATGAGGTCCAACATACTAAGAAGCGGCTTGGTTACGCCAGCCTCTGGAATAACCATCATTGCCGTGTAACCAGTCATCTCTGCGGCACGCTTGAGAATTTGACGAATACGCGCCTCATCCATACTTGTCTGAGAGCGGATGTATTCGTACAGCGTTCTCTCTTCCACAAAGGCTTCCTTACAATCAAACATCAACTCATCCACGTAATAACGATAACCAATGTCCGTCGGAATGCGCCCAGCCGAGGTGTGCGGCTGAACAATGTAGCCCAAGTCTTCTAGGTCGGCCATCTCGTTGCGAATGGTCGCCGAGCTAAAACCTATATCGTATTTTTTAGAAATGGTTCGAGAGCCAACAGGTTCTGCCGTTTCAATAAAATCCGCGACAATCGCTGCTAGGATTTTTTCTTTTCTCTCATCCAGCATGCTCTCTCCTCCTTTATTAGCACTCTCTCTTATCGAGTGCTAACTCTTGATAAAGAATACCATTTTATTTTCACTTCGTCAAGGGATTCTCCCAAATAATTCACCCACATTGCCTATTTTACACCCATCTTCACACACTCTTAACAATTTTGCACACAAAAAAGAGCAAGCTCAGCTGCTCGCTCTATAAAAACAATTCAAAAACAAAGTTTCCCAATCTTCGGCCGTCATCTGTGAGCAGAAAACATCCATCGAGGATACGCGCCCACCCTTTTGAAATAGCTTCCTTTGTGGCTTCGGGATAAGCCACCTCCAACTTTTCGCCATATAGGGTACGGAATTTTTCTAAAGACAAGCCTCTGTTCATGCGCAAGGCCATAAACACCGTTTCGGCCATTTGCTCGTCGCGTGTGAGTATTTCACTTTCATGCGGCGCATCCTCGCCAGCTTCCAGCGCACGCACGTAGCTTGCCAAATCCATGGTGTTGTTGCGTCTTTCCGGACGCTCCCAGCTTGTTGCACCAAGGCCTAGGCCCAAATAATCATCAAGCTCCCAATAAAGAGTGTTGTGCTTCGACTCTTTATCACTTGTCGCATAGTTTGAAATTTCGTACTGAGCATAGCCCTTTTCTTTTAGCCATACGCGTTGAGCATCAAACCATTCTGCCGCGCCATCCTCATCCACCGCCGGTAAAACGCCCCGTTTGAGCTCGCGCGCAATAGCTGTCCCTTCTTCTATAATGAGCTGGTAAAGGGATAAGTGGCTTACGCCTAGCGCAAGTGCTTCTTCCACGCTTTTTTTCCACGTTTCTTCATTTTGACCAGGCAGCCCATACATGAGATCAATATTGATATTTGTAAAACCCACTTTTTGCGCAAGCCTTACAGCCTCCTTCGCTTGCTCTGCTGTGTGAATCCGACCAATTCTTTTTAAGAGTACATCATCAAAGCTTTGCACGCCAAAGGACAAACGATTCACACCACCCTCCTTTAAGAGAACCAGTTTTTCTTCATTTACGGTACCTGGGTTGCACTCCACTGTAAACTCGCAAACATTTTCCATATCCACCAACCGATTGAGCGCTCGCAAAAGTGCCTCAAGAGCTTCCTCATCAAGGGCAGAAGGCGTCCCGCCGCCAATAAATATCGTGTCGCTTTTGCGCCAATTTTCATCAATACGTTTCTCCATTTCACGCATCAATGCATGGACATATCTTTCCTTATTGCGCTGCTGATTGCCCGGAAATGAGAGAAAATCACAATACTTACATTTGTGCTCACAAAAGGGAATATGAATATAAATACCTTTCATTGTTTCTCCTTTAAAAAAGGCCAGCTGCGCGAACAGCTGGCCTCACATTATTCTTCACCAAGGCTAAGAACTGCCATGAAGGCTTCTTGTGGGATTTCAACACTCCCAACCTGCTTCATGCGTTTCTTCCCTTCCTTTTGCTTTTCCAAAAGCTTGCGCTTACGGCTGATGTCACCACCGTAGCACTTGTCCAAGACGTTCTTACGCATGGCCTTAACGGTTTCACGTGCAATGACCTTGTTACCAATGGCCGCTTGAATAGGCACCTCAAACATTTGACGAGGAATCAAATTGCGCAATTTCCCTACCAAAGCGCGCCCACGATAGTAAGCCTTATCCTTATGCACAATGCAGGAAAGAGCATCGACCTGTTCGCCATTGACGAGAACGTCGAGCTTCACAAGATTGCTCTTTTGATAGCCGTTCATTTCGTAGTCCATGGACGCATAACCCTTGGTGCGCGTCTTTAGGAGATCGAAGTAATCGTAAACAATTTCTGCAAGCGGAATGTCGTATTTCACCGTTACCCGCGTTTCTGTAATATATTGCATATCAATGAAAACGCCGCGCTTTTCTTGAGAAAGCTCCATAACGGCACCAACGTATTCCTTTGGTACCATCACATCAACGCGCACAAAAGGTTCCTCAATGTGGTCAATGCGTTGTGGTGGTGGAAGCTGCGATGGGTTGTCTACTTGTATCATGGTATCGTTGGTCAAGTAAACATTATAAATTACGCTCGGCGCAGTTGTAATGAGAGAAAGGTCGTATTCGCGTTCTAGGCGTTCTTGGATGATTTCCATATGTAGCATACCAAGAAAGCCACAACGGAAACCAAAACCGAGCGCCTGAGATGTTTCTGGTTCAAATTCCAAAGAAGCATCGTTTAAGCTAAGCTTTGCCAAGGAATCCTTCAAATCTGGATACTGCTCATTATCTACAGGATAGAGCCCGCAGAACACCATTGGCACAGCGCGTTTGTAGCCTGGGAGCGCTTTTGGCGCTGGACGGTCTTTGTCTGTGATGGTATCGCCCACGCGGGTATCGCTCACCTGCTTCATGCTCGCTGCCACATAACCAACCTCGCCAGCACTGAGGCTCTTCATCTTCTTTTCCTTCGGTGTATGAACGCCGAGCTCCGTTACCTCAAAAGAACGGTTGGTGTGCATCATATGCACGGTCATATTGTCGCGCAAGGTCCCCTCAACGACGCGAATGTAGGCAATGGCGCCACGATAGGCATCATAGTAGGAGTCGAAAATAAGCGCTTGAAGAGGTGCATCCTTATCGCCCTCCGGCGCTGGGATACGCTGAACGATGGCCTCCAAAATATCTTCAATACCAATGCCAGTTTTTGCAGAGCAAAGAATGGCGTCGGAGGCATCAAGGCCAATAATCTCTTCAATTTCATTTTTTACTACCTCTGGCTGCGCGCTAGGCAGGTCAATTTTGTTAATGACCGGAATGATTTCCAAATCGTGCTCAAGGGCCAAATACACATTGGCCAAAGTTTGCGCTTCAATACCTTGAGCGGCATCGACAACCAAAAGTGCACCCTCGCAGGCTGCCAAGGAGCGTGACACCTCATAAGAAAAGTCGACGTGCCCCGGGGTGTCAATAAGATTCAAAATATATTCATTGCCATCCTTGGCTTTATAATTGATACGAACTGTTTGGAGCTTAATGGTAATGCCACGTTCACGCTCAATATCCATATTATCCAAAAGCTGGGATTGCATATCACGCTCAGATACCGCGCCTGTATATTCAAGCAAGCGGTCTGCCAAGGTGGATTTACCATGGTCAATATGCGCGATGATAGAAAAATTACGAATTTGTTTTTGCATAGAAACTCCTTTCCTTCATTAGTATAGGCTATTAACGATGCAGTTTTCTTTTAATAATCGACATGGCAATTTGCGTTTCCTTGATGCGCAGCGCAAATGCAGCCACGGTATAAACCACTACACCAATACCAATCGCCAACACAAGCTCAACGAGCTGCTGCGACTTAGATGTAATATCAATAATTGGGTCAATAAAATGCAGGAATCCGGCAACACTCACACCCATAATTAAAGATGCGATGAGTATTTTTACAAGTGATGACGTGATATCTCTGGTGCCCAAATCGCCTACCTTCACGCAAAGAAGGATGTATAAAAGCACCATGGAGATAAGGCCTGCTACAGAATAGGCCAAGGCCAAACCTTGAGCGCCCATTGAGTGCACCATAAGCAGACTCAAGAAAATATTAATAAAGATGATGGCACAGTTCACTATAACTGCACGCTTTGAATCGCGCAAGGCATACATGCCACGGTTTAAAATTTGCTGCTGGCTATAGCCAATGATCCCCACGCAGTAAAAAATCAGCACTGATGCAGTAATTTCCACATTCGCTTCGGTAAACTTACCCTGCATGAAAAGTGCTCTAATAAGAGGCTCCGCCACAACCATCAAACCAACACTGGCCGGAATGAGAATAAAGTTATTCACATTGATGCCTTCAACTAGCTTTTTCTTGAAGCTTTTGATATCGTTTTTAGCAATAAGCTCCGTCAGCGTCGGGAAAAATGCCGATGCAATGGACATAGCAATAATACCAATAGGAAGCTGCATCAAACGGTTGGCATTGTTAAGTGCCGTTACCGTCCCCTCGTGGAGAAGGGAGCCCAAGTATTGTGTGACAAAGGTATTAAGATAAATCACACTGAGGCCCAATACAACTGGCACTGCAAGACGGAAGAATTCTTTCACGCCTTCGTGATGGATATCTATTACCGGTTTCCACTTCACACCAATGCGCAAAAGAATTGGCACGTGAACAATGAAGTTCAAATAACTCCCCACAACAACACCTACAGCAAAACCAGTAATGCCAATATGAGGCATGAGCCATACACCCAAAAGGATGATGGCGATGTTGTATAAAAGAGACCCTACAGCTGGTGCGGTAAACTGTTGGAACACATGGCAAATCCCTTGGCAAATGCCGCTCAAACACATGAAGAAGCTCTGCAAGAGCATCAACCTGGTCAGATAAATAGCCAACTCTTGCGTTTCCGGCGCATAACCTACTGCCAAGAATTTATCCATAATAAACGGCACAGAAAAATAGAAAAATACCATGCCCACACAAACAGCAAGAAGCATCATATTAAAAATGGTGCTCGCCACACGCCACGCCTGATCTTCTTCATGCTTGGCCACATACTCACTTAAGACAGGTATAAACGCCGTTGAAAACGCCCCACCAATCAAAACCAAATAAAGAAAGTCCGGAATGAGGAACGCCGCCTTATAGGCATCCGTCATCCATCCTTGCCCAAACACCGTCGTCATAACAATCTCGCGCACATAACCTAAGACACGAGAAAGCGCACCCATAATAACGAGAAAGCCTGTTATTTCCGCCAACGAACGGCGCTTTAGGCCGCTGTTCTTGCCCATTTCAACACCCTTTCATATAACTCATAGTAAAAAATGGGGAACCTCGAAAGATTCCCCCTATATGTATCATATTAGCAGCCCAAAAGAAGCGCAGTATAATCAGGAATGCCCCATTCGTCAACCATAGGTTCAATGAAATCGCTGTACTTACGCAAAGCTTCCATTGCCGGAAGAACGTTTCCTTGGTAACGCTGAGCTTGATGTTCTAAATTAGGCTCATTTTGCGCCTTAACAAGTTCCACTTCAAGCATATTCAGCGCATTTTTTAGGTTTTTAAGTGCTTCAGACAATTCATTAAGAATGCCATATTCCACAGTATCCGCAAGATCAATACCAATGGTTTTCTTGTTGGCCAAAAGCTTTGCAAGCATATTTTCATAACGGAGCACGCTTGGAATGATGTCCTTTTTGGACATTTCAATCATTGTGAGCGCTTCAATGTTGATGGTACGGCAGTAGGTAGCGAAATGCACTTCCATACGAGAGTACACTTCTTCTTCAGAATAGATACCATTACGTACAAACAAATTCAAGTTTTTGGCATCTACATATTTAGGGAAGGCAGCCACAGAGTTTGGAAGGTTTGGCAAACCGCGACGTGCAGCCTCCTCTACCCATTCATCAGAGTAGTTGTTGCCGTTGAAGATAACACGGCTATGCGCAGCCAATTCATCGCTAAGAAGTGCTGTGAGCTCCTTGAAGAAGTCATCCGCCTTTTCTAAACGATCGGCATAGTTATGAAGCACATCACCCACAGCGGTATTAAGGGCAATATTAGGACCAGCTGTAGACACAGAAGACCCTGGCATACGGAATTCAAACTTGTTGCCGGTAAATGCAAATGGAGAGGTTCTGTTACGGTCGGAAATGTCCTGTGGCAATTGTGGCAAGGTGTTAACACCAAGCTCAATATAACCCTTATCAACAGCGTTGTATTTTTTCCCTGCTTCAAAGTTTTCGAGGATATCGGTAAGCTCTTCGCCAAGGAACACGCTCAAAATGGCAGGAGGCGCTTCATGGCCACCAAGACGGTGATCATTACCAGCACTTGCAATGGTAAGACGTAAAAGCTCTGGATATTCGTCAATAGCATGAATCATTGCGCAAACAAAGAGCAAGAAGCGCGCATTTTCCATAGCGGTGGTGCCTGGGCTCAAAAGGTTGTAGCCCGTATCTGTGCCCAAGGACCAGTTGATGTGCTTACCAGAGCCGTTGATACCTTCAAAAGGCTTTTCGTGAAGCAAGCATTCAAAGCCATGCTTGCGTGCCACCTGTTGAAGGGTAGCCATCACCAATTGGTTTTGGTCGTTAGCAACGTTGCAGGAATCATAGTTTGGTACAATTTCAAACTGGCATGGTGCCACTTCGGAATGCTTCATCAAAACAGGCACACCCATGCGCCACAAGGTTTCGTCAGCATCCTTCATAAAAGCAGCAACATCTGCATTGATAGCGCCAAAATAATGGTCTGAGAATTCCTGACCCTTGGGAGCAGGTGCACCAAAGAGGGTACGACCACAAACAGCCAAGTCCTCACGTTTTTTGAAAAGATCTGCACGCACAAGGAAGTATTCCTGTTCAGCACCCATAGATGGAGTTACGCGCTTGCTTTCAGTATCGCCAAACAAACGCACAATACGCAATGCTTCCTTGTTAATTAAGGACATAGAGCGCAAAAGAGGGATTTTTTTATCAAGTACATAGCCATTGTAAGCAATAAAAATAGTTGGAATATAAAGTGAGCCATCTTTTACAAAGGCTGGGGATGTAGGATCCCAAGTGGTATAGCCTCTAGCCTCAAAGGTATCGCGCAAGCCGCCAGATGGGAATGAGGAGGCATCAGATTCGCCAATAACAAGGTTTTTACCAGAGAATTCCAAAATCGCACTTCTATCACTTTGTGGAGAAAGGAAGCTATCATGCTTTTCAGCTGTAGCGCCTGTTAACGGATGGAACCAGTGAGCAAAATGGGTAGCACCCTTTTCTACAGCCCAATCCTTCATAGCAGAAGCAACAACATCTGCAATTTGAGGATCAAGGTCAGAGCCGGTTTGGATGGTCGCTTTTAATGATTGATACACCTTTTTAGGCAATCTTTGCTGCATAACAGCATCACTAAAAACGTCAGCTGCATAAATATCCAAGAAGTTTTCTTTCATAGTGGTCCCTCTCTTGTTGATAGATTAATGATATCCTATGTGGATTATCTTGCATTACATCATATATTGTAAAAAACAATACATAGATTATAGCACTTGCACCGCTCTTTGTCATTATTTAGGATGCCGCCAAATGCGATTAATCGTTATTTTTATGCAAGCGGCCGTCAAACCACAGCCTCTCCCTCCTACTAATTTTGGCAAAAAAAATCGCCCCACAAATGCGAGGCGATTTTTTTCTAGCAAACTTTAGCTGACTTGGCCAGCACCAATGCTGATACCCACAACAGCAACGATAACAACAATGATGCTCAAGGTGACCATTGGTACAGCGTTGGTACGAATAATCTTCCCTTCGTTACCAATGGTACCGGTTGTTGCACAAGCAGCAACAACATTGTTAACACAAACCATGTTACCGATAGCGCCACCCATGTTTTGGAGAGCTACAATGATAACAGTTGGCATAGAAAGAATGGATGCGGTTTCATATTGCAAGGATGCAAACAAAGTGTTGGATACAGTGTTGGAACCAGACATGAAGGCACCGAGAACACCGATGAATGGAGCAATGACTACATAAGCCTTACCAGCAACAGCAGCAAGTGCTTCAGCCATTACGAGAAGCATTGGATCCTTTACAGCATCAGCAACACCGCTAAGGGTAGCAGAGTCGATGTTGGTGAAGCGGAACAAGTTAACCATTGCAACACCGAAGAAAAGTGCGATAGCAGCACCAGTTACCTGCTTGATGGTGTCATCAAAAGCACCTTTGATTTCGCTGCTTCTCATGTTGTGCATGAAGAAGGTCAACACAGCAACAAGGACGAATACAAGACCTGGGCTCCAAAGAATTGCCCAGTTCCAGTCAAGACCCAAAATGATGCCACTTTCGCCGGTACCAATTTTGAAGTTCTTCATTGCAGTAGACCAGCCAGCGCCCTGGCTTTGAGATACACGAGTAGCAACCAAGATGATAGCGATGATGAAGTAAGGGGTCCATGCCTTAACAAGAGACATGTCGCTGGTCTTAGGTGCAGGAACAGCGGTACCGTTGAGCCAACTTTTGTCCCAGTTTTCTTTCTTATCAAAGGTCCAAACAGTCTTTGGTACCAAGAAGCCCTTGCGAGTGGTAAAGATAACGAGGAACAAAGTAAGAACTGCAGATACCAAGGAAGTCAATTCAGGACCTACAAAGGTAGCAATTGCAAGGTAAAGTGCGTCAAATACGATAGAAACATAAAGGATGAATGGAATAACTGGGATAACGTCTGTAAACTTCTTATCCTTACCAAACATACCGCAAAGAACAGCAATGCCAATGATAAGAATAACTGGTGCACAGATAGCGAGTGGCAATGCACTCCATTGGGTGAAAGCAGTCTTCCATGCATCTGGATTTTGAACAGCGCTCATTACAGTTTGGAAAGCGGTGTTGGTAGGAGTACCTACAGCACCGAAAGGAACTGGAATGGAGTTAAATTGAAGAGCAATGATTGCAGCTGCAAGTGGTGGGAAACCTACAGAAATCAAAAGTGGTGCACAAAGAGCAGCTGGGGTACCGAAACCTGCAGCACCTTCAATGAAGGCACCGAAGATAAAACCGATGATGATTGCTTGCAAACGCGCATCTGGAGTAATGCCAGTAAACATGCGGTTGATAGCAGACATAGCGCCAGATCTTGACAAGGTATTCATAATCAAGATAGCACCAAAGATGATAACGAGTACTTCAAAGGCACTTAGGAAACCTGTTAAGGTATAACCTACAGCGTGAAGTGGGGTCATTTTCCAAAATGCAATGGCAGATACGAAGGTGATGGCCCAAGCCAATGGCAAAGCATGCTTTGCTGGCCAGGAAAAACCAGTCATCAACACAACTGTGAGCACAATCGGAATAAAAGCGATTAAAGCGTACATGTGAATCCTCCTCTTATTACTACTAAAAAATCTTTCTGTATTAGTATACAGTATGTGGGAAGAGTTACAAGGTATTTTCAGACTTTTATCAAAAAAATAACTTATAGTTAAAATTATTCAACATCATACCTTTTAAACAGTGCTTCATTAACGTATTTTTCCACACAGTATTTTAACAGTGCACATATGTCCATTGGTTAGCCATGCAATATTTGTATACTTTTTTTCAAAATTATGATTATGATGTTTAAAAATATAAAACAACCACCCCAAGCATGATACCCAAGGTGGTTGTTTGTCATCATTATTTCATATCGTCTATAGATTTTACAACAGTGTGCTCAATCGGTGTCCACTCTATTTTTTTGAACAAGGCCGTAACGGCAATTGGCATATAGGTGAACATAAACAAAGGAAAGGTGAAAACCGTTCGTATTTTCATCCACGTGGACGCCAAAATCTTCTTCCACTCGGTAATGGTTGTCACTGTGCCAATAAAGCAAAAGGTGCAATAATAATATCCCAAGGAATAAGCAATAGCTGTTGCACACGCTTTTAATAGCTCCGCGTCGCCGCCTGTTAGGAGAATGTACAAAAGCACCAAAACGTTAAAAACAAGGCTAGTAATCATAAGCAGGAGCGCAGGTGTAAGATTCATAAGCATATCATAGGCACCAAAGCTGGTTTTTTCAAAACGTAGCGCTTTTTTCATAAGATCCACGCCATGCTTGCCCAAAACCTGGTAAAAGCCCTTTGCCCAACGCAAGCGCTGATTCCACGATTGCTTGAAAGTCACCGGCTGCTCATCGTAAAATACAGCATCTTTGGCATAGCCAATGCACTCACCGGTAAGAACCGTTGCTGCAGAGAATTCAATATCCTCTGTGAGCAAGTGATAGTGCCAACCGCCACGCTCTTTAATGAGGTCGGCGGCTACCAAAAAGCCAGTACCGCTAATGGCACAGCTTGTATGCAAGACCTGACGCGGACGATTCAAATATTCTGCCTCACGCAAAAACCAAAGGCTGTAGCCAGAAGAAATCCAGTTTTGCGCGTAATTTTTTGAATTGCGGTAGCTGGTCGCTGCACGGTAGCCCTGATCAAAGGTCGCGTTCATTTCTCGCACATAATTACTTTCCAAAAGATTATCCGCATCCAGAATAATAAATGCTTCATAGTCATAGGCAGGATTGGCGAATATTTTTTCAAAAGCGAAGTTGAGCGCATAGCCCTTGCCAACAAGCTTCTTATTAAATCGTTCAAAGACAGTGGCACCCAAGTCTCTGCAAATTTCTGCCGTATTGTCTGTACAGTTATCCGCTACAACAAAGGTATGAAGCTTTTCCTTTGGATAATCTTGTTTCAAAATGCTTTTACAAAGCTCACCGATAACAGCGCTCTCATTTCTTGCCGAAATAAGCACTGCAATTTTGTGTTCTGTCTTTGCAATATATTTTTTCTGCTTTCGATACTTATCCACAAAGCCCACAGCGAGGTAGAACATTTGATAGGTGTACATAATCGTAAAGATGACGCCTACTGCAAAATTCACACCATATATTATAGATGTCACAACATCCCCTCCTGTCTATATCATCCACGGCATTTTTTGCCCCATTAAGTATAGCTAGTTTTCTTCTAATTGGCAAGTTTGCACGCAACCAAAAACCACAGCCTCCCGACTGTGGTTTTAACGATTATTGTGGCATCAGCGCCTCGATACCTATTTCACCGCGCAAAAAAGGCAGCAAGCGCGCTTCCATTTCTCCATCGCCCGAGCAAAGAATGGCAGCACTTTCTGTGCCAAAGAGCGCTTCACCATAAATGCTTGTAAACATGCCACCGCATTCTCTTAGAATGATGCCCGCCGCTGCATAATCCCAAGGATAAAGATGGTAGGAAATGTAGCCATCCAGCTCGCCTGTAGCGATATGGCACATAGCTAAGGAGGCGCACCCTAAAGCGCGGTGCCCTCTCAGCGCTCGACTGATGGTATGTAAAGGCGCCGCAGAACGCTCAGAAAGAAAATTAATGGTTGTTAGGCTGGCATCAACAAGCGCGTTTTCCAAAAGCACAGGTTCGCGTTTTTTGATTTTTTCGCCGTTTTTAAATGCGCCTGCGTCCTTCATAGCATGGTAGCACACATCATTGACCACATCGTAAACAATGCCAAAAATTGGCGCTTTGCCATCATAAAGAGCCACGCTGATGGCAAAGTTTTTTTGTGTAGATACAAAATTTGTGGTGCCATCAATAGGATCCACGAACCACGTTAAACCCTCTACCTCTGTGTTTTCTTGCTCCTCTGCAAAAAAGTTGGCGGTGGGTTCAATTTTTTTAAGGCCATGCTCAAGCTCATTTTGCACCCACACATCAAAATCGGTAACAAGATTTCCATGATGGTTGTCTTTCCTTCTAATATTTAGCTCAACGCAAGAAAGACGCTCTAATAGCGCCTTCCCTGTTGAACGTACAAGAAGGATTGTTTCGTCCAATCGCTTCATTGCGTTCTCCTTACTATACGAGCGCGCCGGTACGCACTTCTTTTAAAATATTGGAGGCTCCGGCAACTTGCTTGCCATCCTTGGTAACAAGTGTTGGCGCAGCAACGATGCCATACGCCTTTGCCATTTCTGGTTGATCTTCTGCATAGATGACCTTATAGCTTGTACCTGCTTGATCCAACGCACGCATAGCAATTTGGCAGTTCGGGCAGGTGTGGGTTGTGAAAAGTAAGGTTTCTCCGCTAGCTACCTCTACCTTTCCTTCTTCAATGCCCAAATCGCTTCCCTTCATCTTTACAACAAGACGACTGTTGGCAATATCGTAAAGCTTACGATCCTTGTATTCTTGGGTCTTGCCATCGTTCCAGTATTGTACTGGGCGATAGTAGCCGGTGATACGGCTGTATACTTCAGTTGCATTGCCGCAATGTGGGCAGGTGAATTGTTCACCGCTCAAATAACCATGCTCCTTGCATACAGAATAGGTTGGGGACAAGGTGTAGTAAGGAAGCTTGTAATTTTCGGCAATCTTACGCACCAAGTTGGCAGCAGCCTTCCAATCTGGCAATTTTTCCCCTAAGAAAGCGTGGAATACAGTACCAGAGGTGTAAAGGGTTTGAAGTTCATCTTGAATATCAAGAGCAGTGAAAATATCTTCAGTATAATCAACTGGTAAGTGAGAGCTGTTGGTGTAGTATGGGGTATCGCCTTCCTTGGCTGCAGTGATGATGTCTGGATATCTTGCGCGGTCATGCTTTGCAAAGCGATAGGTGGTGGATTCTGCTGGGGTAGCCTCTAGATTGTAAAGGTCACCATATTCTTCTTGGTAATCGCTCAAGCGGTCTCTCATATGAGTGAGGACCTTCTTCGCAAATTCCTGTACCTCTTCGTGAGAAAGGTCTTGTTGGAGCCAGTTGGCATTGAGGCCAACTTCGTTCATACCAATAAGGCCGATGGTTGAGAAGTGATTGTTGAAGTCGCCAAGATAATGCTTGGTGTATGGATAAAGACCAGCATCCAAAAGGTTGGACACAACGCTGCGCTTGGTTTTGAGGGAACGTGCAGCAATGTCCATCATGTGATCAAGACGTGCGAAGAAATCTGCTTCGTCCTTTGCAAGGTAAGCGATACGTGGAAGGTTGATGGTTACAACACCAATGGAGCCAGTGCTTTCCCCACTACCAAAGTAGCCACCACTCTTTTTGCGGAGCTCGCGAAGGTCAAGACGCAAACGGCAGCACATACTGCGCACGTCGCTTGGTTTCATATCGCTGTTGATGTAGTTGGAAAAATATGGGGTACCGTATTTTGCGGTCATTTCAAACAAAAGACGGTTGTTTTCAGTATCAGACCAATCGAAATCGTTGGTGATGGAATAAGTTGGGATTGGATATTGGAAGCCACGGCCTTGGGCGTCACCATCAATCATGATTTCAATAAAGGCCTTGTTGACCATATCCATTTCACGTTGGCAATCACCATAGGTGAAGTCCATGTTCTTGCCACCAACAATGGCAGGAATGTTCTTCAAGTCTTCTGGAACAGTCCAGTCTAGGGTGATGTTAGAAAATGGAGATTGGGTGCCCCAACGGCTTGGGGTATTCACACCATAAATGAAGCTTTCGATGCATTTCTTGGCTTGGTCATAACTTAGGTTATCCGCCTTAATGAATGGTGCCAAGTAGGTGTCGAAGGAAGAAAATGCTTGAGCACCGGCCCATTCATTTTGCATGATACCTAGGAAGTTGACCATTTGGTTGCAAAGGGTCGCTAGGTGCTTTGCTGGGGATGAGGTAATTTTACCTGTGATACCGCCAAGACCTTCTTGAATGAGCTGCTTGAGGCTCCAACCTGCGCAGTAGCCAGTAAGCATAGAAAGGTCGTGAAGGTGAATATCTGCGTTGCGGTGCGCGTCGGCCACTTCTTGGTCATAGATTTCGCTGAGCCAGTAGTTTGCGGTGATGGCGCCAGAGTTGGAAAGAATCAACCCACCAACAGAATAGGTGACGGTGGAATTTTCCTTTACGCGCCAGTCTTCAACGTTGACATAGCTGTCCACCAAGGTCTTGTAGTCAAGAATGGTGTTGGACACGTTGCGGATGTTTTCGCGTTTCTTTCTATATAAAATGTAGGCTTTCGCAACATCGGCATAACCGCTTTGGCTAAGAATGCTTTCTACACTGTCTTGAATGTCTTCTACTTGGA
Organism: uncultured Peptococcaceae bacterium; assembly: GCA_934229395.1. Lineage (GTDB taxonomy): Bacteria > Bacillota > Peptococcia > Peptococcales > Peptococcaceae > UMGS1590. Next base: position 19,951 of record CAKQDL010000030.1, read on the forward strand.
TTTTATGATCGACAATTTTAGGTTCGAAGTCTGCAGTCACACGCAAACTCAACATATCGATAACATCTGGGGTATAATCTCTTTGGCAAGCATCAAAAGCCTTTTGAACTGCTGCTGCGATTTTTTTTAGACTAAATTCAACAACGCTTCCATCGCGTTTAACAACCTGGTACATAGTCAACCGTCCTCTCTTTAATTCGTCACATTTGCTTTACATATGATACCAAACCAAATCGAGAGTGTCAAGGAAATTATACTATATATCCACAGCAGTCTCTTGAACAAACACTATATATACTACACTCCTCTCATTTCTGCCACCTCTAGGTGTTTTCTCACCTCGGACAAAAGTGCGTGCAGGTCCTCCTCGCTGTACGCCGACAGTGATTTATTTCTAACCTGTTCGCGCTCCACATAGCTCTGTAAATAGTATCGCTTAGCGCCCTCAAGCGTTTTCGCAATAGTTAGGATATCTTCAAATGTGTGAAATTCCTTTACAATGGTCGTACGGAATTCGTAGTCAATGTGCCCTTCTAACAAAAGATTTCGGCTCTGTATATAGGGTGTTACATCCATGTTAGGAAGGCCGCAGGTCTGTGGATATTTTTCTATGGTGTTTTTAATGTCCATCGCCACGTAATCCACCAAGCCACTTTTGATGATGCTAGCCAAACGATTTGGAAAGCCACCATTGGTATCTAGCTTTACCTTATAGCCCAAGTCCTTCACCTGAGCCATAAACCGCTCCAAATCCTTTTGCACGAGCGGCTCTCCACCAGTGATACAAACGCCGTCCAAAAGGTCTGTGCGCTTTTTTAAAAAGGCCAACACGTCACCTTCTTCTATTTCTGCCAAAAGCGGCATCTCTATCAGCTCACTGTTATGGCAAAATGGACAGTCGAGCTGGCACCCTCCTGTAAACAGTGTGGCAGCGACGTGCTGCGGATAATCCAAAAGGGTGAGTTTTTGCATACCCATGATTTTCATTGTACGATCTCCTTTTCCAAAATGCCTTCTACCTTTGTCCAAACGGCCGAGTGACCAATGTCTTCCTCTCCTTCTGTCTTTAAGGTGTGCCAGGCTTTGAAATTATTTTTGTAGTCGTTAAAGGTTTGAGCGTCTGCCTCTGTAGGGAGCTCGCCTGTCGCCATGCGCGACCAAAAAGCTTGGATGTTTTTGCCTTCCTGGCTCATCGTTGGCACTACCGAGAGCGTCGTTAGCCCACAATTGACAAAAGCCAAAGTCAGCATAAACACAGCCACAGTGGAGCGTCTGCCACCCCTTACCTTACTTGTAAAGAGAATGGACAGTGGCACCAAGAGCCAAAGTACGGCATCGCATCTTGCCCACCATACGCTTTCATGACCCAACCCAATGGCCAGTGTTGGCAAAACAAACCACAGCAGCACAACCTTCATCGACACGCAGCTGCCGTTTTCTTCATCCTCTTCAAAGTAAATACTCTGGCTTTCCCATTTCTTGCTCGGCTTCACGAAGGCCACCAAAAGCAAGGCCATTGCAAGCAGCAAAAGAATGCCACCAAAAAAGCCAAAGCCGCGCAGTCTTACATCGGCCTGTGCATAGGCGCTGTTCACAATGGCTGTAAATTGCTGCAAAATGATGTTCATATCGGAATAATTAGCATCTGGCGAGGCAAAGAGGCTATAAAGAAACGCGTGCAGCCAGCCGCTGTTACTAAGCACCACCGGCACGTAAGATTCATTCACAAGAAGCGTAGACGCACCATAGTAAGAGGCAAAAGGCGCGCCTACATCGAGAAAATTCTGCACAAAGGGATTAAAGCCTACAATCACAATGCCGCAAAAGGCTACAAAGGCCACGCGTGGCGCCAGCCATTTGGAGGCACGCCAGCCAAAAAGCACCAGCACAACAAACACAAAGGCCACAGCGAGCACCAAGGCTGCACGAAGCCCATTTTTTTGCATATTTAAGATGAAAATCCACAAAAGTGCCATGGTAAAAAGATGTTCACCGCGCAAGTAGCCTTCATCTAAGATGAGATAGCCCAAAAACAAAAAAGCACTGACTGCATAGGCCAAAACAGCATCATCGTAAAATGAAAATACTTGTGCTATTGCCACAGGGTTCAGCACCCAAAGCAAGGCACAGGCCAGAGCCAGCTTCTTTTTGCCTGATAAAATTTTTGCAAAAACAGCGTAGGCCAAAACAAATGTCGGCACCATAAAGAGTAAGGTGACAGACTTGGCCATTTCGAAATGGCCCAAAAAAGCATAGAGGCTTGCGCTTATATACCAAGAGGCCTTTGAGGATCGGTACACAATTTCTGAAACGCCCGCATTGCCCTGATAAATGGGGTTCCATCCATCCGCCATTTTAATCACGGCTTCGGCATAAAAGCCACGGCCCCACAGCGATTGCTCCCAAATACTTCCGGTGAAATAGCCAAAGACCACCACGCTCACCAAAAACGCAAGGCCAACCACAGCCAAGGAAAGGCCACCAACGGGCACCTTTTCTTTTTGCAAAACAAAGCCATAGCAGGCAAGGGCAGCAATGACCGCAAGGGGTAACACAAGAGCACTCAGACTAAGGTGCACCAAGCAAGTCAAACTTCCCACAACAAAGATAAAGCACAAAATCAAAAGCCACGCCGAGGCAAAGCCAACGGCCGATAATTTATTTTTTGCAAACGGAGCCTCTTCCACCTCGGTATCAACATCTTCTGGCTCTGCGTCAACCACTTCGTTCATCTCATCAAGCTCTTCGCCCATTCTCTCAAATTCTTCTTCGCTCATTTTATCACCTTCTTTATTCTGCTTCGCTTCATTATAATCCATCTTGCAAGCGCTGTAAAATACCGCAACCGTTTTAAGGCAAAGGTAATGGTTTTAACCATATCCGAAGGAAAATCTTTTAATGCATTTATGATTGCGGCTGTAACATCAACCGACGTTTTTGTAGGAACAAGTACTGCAATTGAGCCGACCCCCAAACATTAGACCTAAAAATCTAACAAATGGGGATCGTTTTATTTTGGCAAAAATGGCGATCTAGATGCTTTGAGACCCAAACAGAAAGGGCGAAAGAGTACAATGGCAGCTAAGAAGAAATCTACTATATCAAAAGAAACTATTCCGTCAGATGAAATGCAGCAAAGCTTAAGGAGCTTGAAGACGAAAATCTAAAGCTTCGTATTGAGAACGCCTATTTAAAAGAGTTAAGGAGACTGCGTTTAGCGGAAGAAGCGAAAAC
>CAKQDL010000031.1 GCA_934229395.1 uncultured Peptococcaceae bacterium
GTGTGCAAAGACTCATGCGCGTTCTCGACATAAAGGTGCAATCTTTCACCAGAAAGAGCCGCAGATATAACTCTTATACCGATAAGACAGGGCCAGTGGCGCCGAATCGACTAAACAGACGCTTTGAAACATCTATTCCGCATCAGAAAATAACTACAGACACCACAGAATTCAAGTATTACGAAGTAGATAAGAAAGGGACAATAACAATCAAGAAGCTTTATCTGGATCCGTTCCTGGATTTGTTTAACCGAGAAATTATAAGTTATAGCATCCGACCTAAGCCGTCTGCGGAGGGCATTATGAGTGCCTTAAACCAAGCTATCGAGGTAACAAACGACTGTAAATACAGAAGAACCTTTCACTCTGACCAAGGCTGGGGCTACAAAATGCACATGTATAGAGATACGCTGAAAGAAAATCGTATATTTCAAAGTATGTCACGCAAAGGGAACTGCTATGACAACGCAGTCATGGAAAACTTTTTCGGCATCATGAAACAAGAAATGTACTACGGTAAAATTTATCGTACATATGAAGAACTTGAAGCAGCAATCATAGAGTACATTAAGTATTACAACGAAAGACGCATAAAAGAAAAGCTTGGATGGAAGAGTCCTGTCGACTACAGAATCTGCTACCAACTCCAAGCTTCGGCATAAAAAATAGAGAAGCGACGAGCACTTCTCTATTATGGTCTAACTATTTGGGGTCACTACAGTGTTGGAACGTTCTTTTTTTGTTGAATTTGGTGCGGAATTATGGCAATTTACCAAAAGTAGGCGTATAATATGGAAAGATTATAGACGCGTTATTACGTATTTGACTAACCAATGCTCGCTGTAATGTGATAGGAGATGAAAACATGACAGATGAAAAAGCTGCATTAGATTTTAAATTTATAGAAAAAATGCCTATCGCATTATGCATCATCGAGGTTTGCCAAAATGAAGAGGGCAAGACTGTTGATTTTAAGCTGAGGTATTACAACGAAGCCTGCAAGCAATTTGAGGGCTTTGAGAGCGTTGAAACGACATCGCGTCCTTTTTATGAGGCTTTTCCAGCTTCGGATAAGAAATGGCTCTCTATTTATGAGAAAACGGCGTTTTTGGGCGAGGCGCAGAACATTGAAACCTATTGCCCAGAAATAGATAAGCATCTAAAGCTTACCATTTGGCAGATTGAAAAAGGTCTTTGCGGCTGCCGTATAGAGGATGTGAGTGCAGGCTACCTTATGCGCAAGGCCACCCAAACCCATGAAGCTGTTCGCGATTATATTCTCCAAGATATTGCGGACATTGTTTTTTTCTTTGATGAAGACGCAAAGCACATATACAACCGCTGGCATAAAAAATTTCCCGATAAGGTGTATGAAAATCTGCCTTTTCCAGAGAGTTTGGTAGAACTGGGCTACATGACCCAGGAAATGGCCGATCTATTTGTAGCAACCTTGCAAAAATTAAAAAATGAGGACGTTGCGAGCTGTGACATAGAAACGACCTTGCCAGAGGATGGCTGTGCGCAGTGGTACAAGCTGAGATTTTTGGGTGATTTTGAAAACGAAAATGGCACAAGACAAATCATCGGCTATATGAAAAACGAAACCGAGGCCATAAAAAATCGTCAACTCCTAGAAGAACGTGCGGATATCGATATGCTCACTGGCGTGTGGAATCGTTTAAAGGGTATGGCGCTTTTGCAGGAGCGCTGCAACGCAGGCATCAGCAAGGAAAAAACAGGGGCCTATTTTTCTGTAGATATTGACGGCATGAAGGATCTGAATGCCCAATACGGCGCCATCTTTGGCGATGAGGTCATTGCCTTTACAGCAAAAACTCTCAAGGAAACCTTCCGCAAGGATGATACCATTGTACGCATGACAGGGGATAGCTTTGCTGTCTTTGCAGAAAACATCACGAGCGAAGAGGTGGTGGCAAAAATTTGTCGCCGTTTCCATGCAAGGCTCCAAACACATCCCGCAAAGCGCCTTTCCTGCTCCATTGGGGTTTACTTGACCGATAAAAAAGGCGATGCGATGCAGTTTTATCAAAAAACCAATGTGCTCATGAATCGTGCCAGAGAGCTTGGGCCATCAGGCTATTATATTTGCACCGATTTTGAGGATGCGCCCAATACAAATGTGATGTACGGCAAGGCCGAAGAGGATTTTTCTCATGTAGAGCAATCGAGAGAGGCGCTTCTTGTGAGTGTTGCCGAGGCCATGGAAAACAAGGAATTGAAGGCCTTTTATCAGCCACAGTACGATGCTGTGACCAACAAATTGGTGGGGGCAGAGGCCCTTGTGCGTTGGCAAAAGAGCGATGGCACCTTTGTCCTTCCAGGGAGCTTTATTCCGTCGCTAGAAAAAGATGATGCCATTATGGCGCTCGACTGGTTTATCCTAGAAGAGGCGGCAGCCTTTTTGCAAAAACAGAAGCAAAACAAGGTGCCACGCGTGTGTGTGTCGGTGAATTTTTCTAGACGCCATATTTCTGAGAAAGCTTTTGTTGAAAAGCTCTGCCGCATTGTGGACCGTTATGAGGTGCCACACAGCCTCATTGAAGTAGAAATCACCGAATCGGCCTTTGTGGACGATGCCGACACCATTTCCGAATGGATTGATGCCATTCGTGCAGAGTGTTTCCGCGTGGCCATAGACGATTTTGGTAGCGGGCTCTCTTCTTTGAGCTTCGTAAAAAATATGGATGTCGATGTGATTAAAATTGATAAATCCTTGCTGGATCAAAATTGTGAGGATGCAAAGGAACGCATTGTGCTAGAAAGTGTTTTCTCCTTTGCCAACCGCTTGCACCTAACAACCATTGCCGAAGGCGTGGAAACGCGTGAGCAATTGAGTTTTTTGCGCAGCTGCTCGTGCAAGGTTATTCAAGGCTACCTTTTTGCCAAGCCAATGCCAGAGGATGCTTTTATGGCCCTTTGCCAAAGGAGCGAAATTGTAGAAGCAACCGAGGATATTTTGAACATTCAGCCGGCGGCGAGCGCAACCCAGCTTCTTGTGGATGCCATATTTATCAGATATCAAATGATCATCTATATTAATCTCACGAGAAACAGCTATTATATGATGACTTATGATGATTTTACCACCCGTGTCGCCCCATCAACAGGAGGCTTTGATGAACTTGTTGCCGTAGCAACGCCAAGCATCCACCCTGAAGATAGAGAAAAATTTGCCGCCGCCTTCAGTCGTGACCATTTGCTCAAAGCTCACGAAGAAGGCGAGAAAAGCGTTGGTATAATGGTGAAGCAGCTTGGCGATGATGGTATTTACCGCTGGGTAGAAATAACCGACTACTTTGTAAAAAATCCATCGGTCGATGATGTCTTAGTTATTTCAACAACAAGAATCATCTCCGAGGTGGGAAAAAAACCTGCTTTCAATAAAAAAATGCTACAAGAACAGCCCTAAAGCTGCATCTTGTAGCATTTTTTTAGTTTTCAACGATGGTGGCGTTTTCGTTGCCATCAAGAACAGGCTTGCCCTCAACGACGGTTGAGGTGCTGTCGCGATAGGTTTCGCCGGTCGTTGTCTCTGATGGTGGCACGTAAGCACCGCTGTAGCCTTCGTAGGTTTCGCCGCCATCGCCGCTGCCCACATAGGAGCCATTGGTGTCGTAACCGTTTTGAGGGGCGATGTTGTCACTGACGCCGGTATCGTAGAGCTCGGCCTCTGTGATGGTGCCAGTGGCGTAATCGCCTTCGTCGTTGCTGGTGTCGTAGGTGTAAAAGGCCATATCAACGAGATTGAGATCGGCGCCTGTGATGCGATTGGTGCCACTAACAAACTTGTCGTTCATAAGCTCGAGAATACCAACGGCAGATGGAATATAATAGGAAATTTCGTTTACATATTCAGGAGAACCAGGAAGCACAAACATTTCTATAGCGCTGAGGTCTAGGCCCTGGGCTTGTTTGAAGAACCAGAGCATTTCAGAAATTGTGAGGTTGGTTTCCATTTCTTCACTTACAACCTTCGCAAGACCAGGAATTTTGGTGACGACCGAAGGATCAAGGCAGGTTTTTGCCAAGGCTTCAAAGAAAAGTTGTTGGGCGCCGATACGACCAATATCACCGGTAACGTAGCCACTGCGGAAACGCACAAATTGAAGGGCGTGTGCACCATCCAAAACCTGGTTGCCTTTTCTTAGGTTGATTTCTAAATCTTGATAAGGGTCGGAGTATTCCATATCCTCAGGCACATACATCTCTACACCACCTAGAGCGTCAATGGCTTTTTCAAAGCCGTCGAAGGTGGTAATGGCATAGCGGTCAATAGGAAGACCGGTCACCTGCTCCACTTCGTGGATGGTTTGGTCGATGTTTCCGATATGGTCAACGCTATAGGAAGCGTTGATTTTTTGAATATAGCGGTCTTCGTTGCTCATGGTATCGCGAGGGATGCTGAGCAGACGCATGGTTTTGTTCTTTGTGTCGAAACTTGCTAGAACTATCGTATCCGCGTTTTCGTGTTTATCATCGACACCGCAAAGCAGGATGTTGTAGGTATCATCCTTTAAGAGGTTTTTATCGACCTCGTCGTTGGGAGCTTTTGGGAGATATTGGTAGGCGGCATAGCCAACACCACCGACCAGAGCAAGGCAAACAAGAAGTATTGCCGCCACTTTAGATAAAAATTTTAACATAATGCCCTCCTAGAGCAAATTTATTATTTGGTTGCGATAAAAATGTATGGCAGAGGCCAGAGCATAAGTAGACATGAGTGCGTCGGGAGTGACCCATTCGCCTTCAAGTGCCGTTTCTTTTGTGGCCACTTCAACCAGCCAACCATTCATAATCCATTCTTTGTGTGTAAAAAGATGTTTCGAGCCTCCTAAATTTGTTATTTTTTGTGGATAAACCCCGCTTTCTAAAAGACGTGCGTCCACTGCCGCTTGCGTAAGTGCACCAGGATAATCCATAAATTCCCACAAACCAGCCAATAAACCCTTGTTCGGTCGCTTGCGAATAAAATACGCGCCGCCAGAACGCAAAACAACAATGGTGTGTTGTTCCATGTCGCGCGCCTTCTTGGGCTTTTTTATTGGCAAAAGACCCGTAAGGTTTTGGGCGTGTGCCAAGCAAAAGTGTGCGAAAGGGCAACGTTTGCAATGGGGTGCACCATTGGGGATGCAAATGGTAGCGCCCAAGTCCATAAGGGCTTGGTTAAAATCACCAGGCCTGTGGGCAGGCACCAAGGCTTGCGCCAACGTATGCAAGGGCTTGGCAGACGAAGCAATGTTAATAGGACCATCATAGGCGTGAAGCCGGCTTAAGATGCGCAAGACATTGCCGTCAACAGCAGCCACACGCTCGCCAAAAGCAATAGAGGCAATAGCACCAGCCGTATAAGGGCCAATACCAGGCAGTTTCAAAAGCTCCTCATAGCGTTCTGGCAAAAGGGCATCATAGCTTTCTGTTAAAAGAACGGCGGCCTCGTGCAAGCGGTCCACGCGCGAGTAATATCCCAAGCCTTCCCACAATTTGTGAAGCTCGTCCTCTGTAGCTGTGGCCAATGTTGAAATCGACGGCATCGCCTCAAGAAATCTGTGGTAATAGGGGATGACCGCTTGTACCTGCGTTTGCTGGAGCATGATTTCGCTGAGCCAAACGTGGTAAGGGCTGGCATCCTCGCGCCAAGGTAGGGTGCGCTTGTTGGCATCATACCAAGATAAAAGTGTGTCGGCCATGACGCTCGCCGGAACGATTGGTTGCATCACGAGCGCCTCCTTCTGAGCATTTAGTGTGATAAAGTCATCTTAAATAATATTACAAGTTGTCGGGGAGAGCGTCAATAACGATTTTATAAATTGTAGACAAATTATTTACAATGGATATTTAAACGATACCCTTCCACAAAATACACGACGATGACCTATAAATTAAAGGGATTGTTACCAAAAAAATGTAGCACAACAAAGGATTCGTGCTATAATGACAGTAAGAAGACGACAAAGGAGGCGATTGGTTGTTTCACATCATGCAAGTTTTAAATGAAGTTGCTTACCGTTATGCAAAAGTAAAAGGCCTAGTATTTGCCAACTGAGGTGATTTGCGAAAATTAAATCGACAAATAATATATGAGAAACGCGGGCGCGCTTTCGCTTTCTGGCGAAAGCGCGTCTTTTGTTGAATGAAAGTTTGGGTGATCAATAGAGCATGAGTCGAGAAGTAGAAAAGATTAAAGAAATAAAAACAAGGGTGTGGCTAAAATGGGGCATCTATTTGGCGCTGATCTACGGCCTGTATGTGGCTGTATATTTGTATGCAGACCATCTCAAGATTATGATGGGCCTAGGCAACATCCGCAAAAATTTCATTTCGGTCATTGCCACGCACATAGACGTGCCTCTCATTTTGGGTATGCTCCTCTTGGCCCTCGTTTTTGACTACAGAAGAACACTAGAATCCCTTTTGCTGGATGAGAAAAAGAAGTGGCTTGCGATGTTGGCTGGCGTCGCCGTATTTTTGTGCGGCGTCATGATGACGACACCGGCAAATGCCGTAGATGGCTATTGGCTCATTCACAAGCTGGTCACAGTGGCCTTTCTCGGTGAGCTGGCTTTTCGCGTGCTTCTCTTTGACTGGATGGACGCGCAAGGCCTGGGGCGCTTGGCCTATTTGCTCAGTGGCCTTTGTGGAGGTGCCCTAAGCGCCGTGCAAAGCGTGGTTGTAGATGGAGCGACTGTTCTTTTTGCCGTGGTGCCAGCAGCCCTTTCTGGCATGGTTCTTGGCACCATCATGGCCCTTGTTTACAAAAAAACAAAATCTCTGTGGCTCATTACATATTTGCAAGCAAGTCTGCTCTTGTTTATGGGGTAAAAAGACGCCGTTTTTGCACGTGGCTTTAGAAGCCTTGCAAAAACGGCACTTTATTTTTAGCAAAATAAAAATAGGCCTATTGATAAACAATGACTTGCTCATCAATAGACCTATTTTTTATATAAAGTAATTTCGGCACATTACTTTGCGCGCTGTACTTTGTTGGAACGCAAGCAACGGGTGCAAACGTTCAACTTTTGAGGGGTTCCGTCAACTACAACACGAACCTTTTGAATGTTAGGCTTCCACGTTTTTTTGTTTCTGATATGAGAGTGGCTAACTTGCATGCCGGTTGCAGTACCTTTACCACAAATATCGCATTTTCTGGACATTTCACAAAACCTCCTTTAACAACTGTTAAAATCATACCCGCTTATAATAACAGATGAAAGCATATAATGCAAGAAAAACTTAACGAATAAACCAAATTTTTGTGTATGTAGTGTTAACGCGCAGAAGCGGGCACCGTATTTACTGCACGAAGCCCTATCGGCGTGCCTTGCGTGGGTGAAATCGCTGTGATATACTGATTTTATGAGAATGTATCAACTGGAGGGCTTAAAATGAGTACCGAGGAAAGAAAATATATCAAAAAGTATCCTTTTTACAAAGAATATGTGTGCCCTATTTGTGAGGGCCGCGGTGCTGTAGAATGCTGCAACGCAGATGGCAACGATTGCGTGCCAGTGCCTTGCGATTTTTGTGGCGCAAAGGGCACCATCATTGAAAAAAATGTAGGCGGTATGGTTGCTACAGCTGTTGGCGTTGTGGCACTCGTTGTTCTTGTGATTGTGCTTTTGTAAGGCTTGGAGGCGTATTATGACAAAACCATCACTGTTATCAAAGGTTGCAAGTAAGTGCGAAACCTGTCAAGGTGCAGGTGTTCTTCCTGGCCGCTTGCCAGATACCGCGCTCCTGCCATGCCCAACGTGCAAGAGTACAGGCGTGTTGGTCACCACCAAGAAAAACAAACGTGTTGAAGAAAAGCCGTGCGACAATCCAAACTGCAAAAATGGGAAGGTGAGAGTGCTCGAAATGGTCGATGGTCATGATGAGTATGTAGAAAAAACCTGCCCTGTTTGCGATGGCTACGGCGTTATATATAAGGAAATTGTGGAAACAACCACCGAAACCAAAACCTGCCCTAGCTGCGGCGGTGATGGCAAAATCACAGCCCTTGCCATGCGCGAAAGAAAACTCGAAAGCCTATGCCCAGATTGCCATGGCACAGGGGTACGCGTAGAAAAAGAACCAGCAGACAAGATGAAATCCTTTGGGATTTTTAGCGTGCTTATGGCGCCTTTGGCCATTGTGTCCTTGGCCTTTAAATTTATGGTTTCAAGCGTAAAAATTGTGGCCCAAAATTGGCTAGGCAAGAAAAAAGAAAAGAAAAACTAAAGGAGATTTGTTTCAATGCTATACGATGATTTTAGAAAAGAAAAAATGGTTGCTCTAAAGAATAAGGATAAGCTTCGCAACAAGGTCATTACCAACATTCTTTCAGACCTCACCTATATTAAAAAAGAAGTTGGCCACGAACCAACTGAAGAAGACAGCATCAAGGCTGTATCTAAGCAAGTCAAGCAGCTCAAGGAAACCATGGAGCTTTCTAAGGATCGCCCGGAAGCTCTAGAAGAGCTCAAGGCTGAGCTTGCTATTTTGGAAGAATATATGCCAAAGCAATTAAACGAAGAAGAAATCAAGGCAGAAGTCTTGAAACTTTTGGAAGAAAATGGCATTGAACTTTCCCAAAAGAACCGTGGCGCCATTATGAAAACCGTTATGCCAGCCCTTAACGGCAAGGCAGAGGGCAAGCTCATCAACCAAGTGGTTGGTAGCTTGTTTTAATCATGCGCGCCTATGAGTATGGGCGCGAAAGCGAGGCCATGGCAGAAAAGTTTTTGCGCCGAGAGAAGCATCGCATTGTGGCGAGAAATTACCGCGCGCACCATGGTGAAATCGATATTATTTCGACAAAGCCAGGAAAAAAACTCATTTTTACAGAGGTGCGCAGCAAGCACTCGACTGCCTATGGTCACCCGATAGAAACCATTGACCAAAAGAAGCGCGCACACATCCTTCAGGCAGCAGCGCAATTTGTGTATGAAAACAAACGCTACAGCGAGTACGAATGCCATTTCGATGTCATCACCGTTGTTGGCGAAGGAAAAAATGCCCAGCTTGAATATTTTCCTGATGCTTTCTAGTGAAAATGAAAAAAGTGAGAACGTCTTAGCAATTTGCTAGGACGTTTTTTGTTTGGAAAATTTAAACATCGAGGATTCTTGCTACAAATAGCGACTTGCTATGGAAATATGCATCCAAACAGGCTATAATTATAAGGTAAAATATTTTTTTATGGCGTGAGCAGCAAAAACGCCAAACTACCTTCTCAACGAACGTTGACGGACAATGTGGCTTGTGATAAAGTAGTACTGTATTTTGTGTGTTATCACACCTTATAAAACTAGATGACCGTCATTGGATGTATGAGAATATGTCAAAAATGCGGGAAAGCATACCTAGGGTGGTAGTTGTCCAACCGAGTGGTATGGGCACTTTGTGCTACACCGAAGGGATAAAAGCCCAGGCGGGTAGGTTTCCTACAGTTTGTGAAGAAACCTACCCGTTTGGGCTTTATTTGTTTTTGTCTAGAGATTATAAAAAATGGAGGCAAATGAATGAGTGTAAAAGTTGGCATTATTATGGGCAGCGATTCCGACTTCCCATTGATGAAAAAAGCCGCAGATGTATTGGATGAATTTGGAATTGGCTATGAAGTAAAGGTATCTAGTGCGCACCGCACCCCAGAAGATACCCTCGAATTTGCACAAACAGCTGCTGAACGTGGCCTAAAGGTTATTATTGCTGGCGCAGGTGCCGCAGCCCACCTTCCAGGTGTGATTGCTGCAAAAACCACCTTGCCAGTTATTGGCGTGCCAATCAATGCAACAGCACTAAATGGCCTTGATGCTCTTTATGCTATTGTACAAATGCCATCTGGCGTTCCTGTTGCCTCTGTTGGTATTGACGGTGCAAAAAATGCTGGCCTCTTGGCAGTGCAAATTCTTGCAACCGGCGATGACGCATTGACCCAAAAGCTTCTTAAATATAAAGAAGACATGAAGGATGCAGTGCTTAAGAAAAACGCAAAGATTCAAGAAACCTTGGCAAAAGGCGAATAATTTGGAGGTGTGCGATGATTAATCGTTATAGTAGAGAAGCAATGTCCAATATTTGGACCGAAGAAAACAAATTTGCAGCATGGTTGGAAGTTGAAATTTTGGCAACCGAAGCTTGGTCTAGCCTCGGCGTTGTACCAAAAGAAGACGCAGAAGCCCTTCGTAAAAATGCAAAGTTTGATGTAGAACGCATCTATGAAATTGAAAAAGACACCAAGCATGACGTAGTAGCCTTCACAAGAACTGTTTCTGAATCCTTGGGCGAAGAAAAGAAGTGGGTACACTATGGCCTTACTTCTACCGACGTTGTAGATACCGCTTATGGCTACCTCTTAAAGCAAGCCAACGATATTCTTCGTGAAGACCTCAAGCACCTCACCGAAGTTATCGGCGAAAAAGCAAAAGAATATAAGTACACCGTAGAAATGGGTAGAACTCACGGCGTACACGCAGAACCAACCACCTTTGGCCTCAAGCTCCTCAACTGGTATTCCGAAATGAAGCGCAACATCGAACGCTTCGAGCTCGCTTCTAAGGCTGTAGAAGCAGGTAAGATTTCCGGCGCTGTAGGTACCTTTGCAAACACCCCTCCAGCAGTAGAAGCTTATGTGTGCGAACACCTCGGCACTCGTGCGCAAGAAGTGTCCACCCAAGTGCTTCCACGTGACCTCCATGCAGAATATCTCGCTGTTTTGGCCCTCATTGCTACCAGCGTAGAGCGTTTTGCAACCGAAATCCGCGGTCTTCAAAAGACCGAACAACGCGAAGTAGAAGAATACTTTGCACCAGGCCAAAAGGGCTCCTCTGCAATGCCTCACAAGCGTAACCCAATCGGTTCCGAAAATATGTGCGGCTGCGCACGCGTGCTTCGTGGCTATATGCACACCGCTTACGAAAACGTTGCCCTTTGGCACGAACGTGATATTTCCCACTCCTCTGCAGAACGTATCATCCTTCCAGATGCTACCATCCTCTTGGATTATCAGCTCACCCGTTTTGCAAAGATTGTGAAGGAACTCACCGTATTCCCAGAAAACATGAAGCGCAATATGAATGCGACCTTCGGCCTCATTTATTCCCAACGTGTTATGCTCAAGCTCATCGAAAAGGGCATGAGCCGCGAACAAGCCTATGACCTTGTTCAACCAAAGACTGCACGTGCATGGGACGAACAGCTTCCATTCCGTCCACTTCTTGAAGCAGACGAAAAAATTACAAGCACCCTAAGCCCAGCAGATTTGGACGATGCTTTTGACTATAGCTATCATCTCCGACACGTTGATGAAATTTTTGAACGTTGCGGCTTAAACTAATAGGATATTATTAAGGGAGGAACTTATAAAATGGCAGTAGAAGTATTGGAACAATTATACGAAGGTAAAGCAAAAAGAGTTTACAAAACCAGCGATGACGCACTTTACATGGTGGAATACAAAGACGACGCTACCGCATTTAACGGCGTAAAGCGCGGCACCATTGAGGGCAAAGGCGTAATCAACAACAAAATGAGCGCCATGCTCTTTAAAGAACTCGAAAAAGAAGGCATCGAAACCCACCTTGTGGAATACATCGACGACAACCATATGCTCGTTAAGCGCGTAGAAATCGTTCTTCTCGAAGTCATTACCCGTAACGTTGTAGCTGGCTCCTTAGCAAAGCGCGTTGGTAAGGAAGAAGGCGTTGTGCTTCCAAAGCCAATCCTCGAATTCTCCTACAAAAACGATGACCTCGGCGATCCAATGATCAACCGCTTCCATGCAACCGCTCTTGGCATTGCAACCGACGAAGAAGTGGATGAAATCATCGCTCAAGCCTTCAAGATTAACGAAATCCTCCAAGGCATCTTCGACAAGGCCAACCTTACCTTGGTTGACTTCAAGCTCGAATTTGGCCGCACTCCAGACGGCAAAATCATCCTCGCAGACGAAATCTCCCCAGACACCTGCCGCTTGTGGGATAAGGACACCCAAGAAAAGCTCGATAAGGACCGCTTCAGAAGAGACCTCGGCGGCGTAGAAGAAGCTTATATCGAAGTATATAACCGTCTTCAAAACATCGGCCTTTCTGTCAACTAAAAGAATCGGAGGAACATACATGGCTTGCATTACTGATACTGGCATGCATGAAGAGTGTGGCGTATTTGCCATTAGCTCTTCTAGAATGGATGTTGCCAAATTGGCTTACCTTGGCCTTTTTGCACTCCAACACCGCGGTCAAGAAGGCTGCGGTTTGGCTGCATGGAACAAGGGCAAAATCAACTTTCACAAAAAGCTTGGTCTTGTGAACGACGTTTTTAACGAAGAAATTTTAAGCCAACTCACTGGTAGCATCGCCATTGGTCATACCCGCTATGCCACCCAAGGCGAAACCAGCGAACTCAACACTCAACCGATTGTTGCCAATTATTACCAAGGTCAATTCGCCTTGGCTCACAACGGCAACCTCACCAATACCCAAGCCCTTCGTGAAGAGCTTGCAAAAACAGGCTCCCTCTTCCAAACCACCACAGATACTGAAGTGCTCTGCAACCTTTTGGCACGCTATGCGGAAAAAAGCTTGGATGTAGCCCTTCAAGAAGCTATGAAGATTCTCAAGGGCTCCTACGCCCTCGTTGCTATTGCCAATGGCAAGCTTTACGCAGCAAGAGATCCATTTGGCAACCGCCCACTTTGCATTGGTGAGCTTCAAGACCACAGTGGTTTTGTTGTTGCTAGTGAATCATGTTCCCTTGACACCGTTGGCGCCAACTTTGTGCGCGACGTGGAACCAGGCGAAGTTATTATCATTGATGAAGACGGTGTACACACTGCTTCTGTGAACTCAGCAAGCCGTACAGCTCACTGCATTTTTGAATATGTATACTTTGCTCGTCCAGACTCCACCATTGATGGCGTGAATGTCAACCAATCCCGTCGTCGCATGGGCGCTATTTTGGCTCGTGAAACCGGCGATATTGGCTGCGACATCGTTATTCCAGTACCAGACTCTGGTACCACCGCAGCCATTGGCTATGCAGAAGCAAGCGGTAAGCCTTTTACCCAAGGCATTCTCAAAAACCGCTATACCTCACGCACCTTTATCCAACCAACCCAAGCTATGCGTGAACGTATGGTCAACCTTAAGCTTAGCCCAATCCGCGAAGAAATCGAAGGCAAGAAGGTGGCCGTTGTCGATGACTCCATCGTACGTGGTACCACCAGCAAGCGCCTTGTAGCCCTTCTACGTGAACGTGGCGCTGCAGAGGTACATATGCTCATTACCTGCCCACCAGTGCTTTGGCCTTGCTACTATGGCATTGACACCGCAGAACGCGACAAACTCATTGCAGCTACCCATAGCATTGATGAAATTCGCGACTACATTGGCGCAGACAGCTTGCACTACATCAGTCTTGATGGCCTTTACGAAGCTGTAGGTGGCGGCGACAAATATTGCGTGGCCTGTCTCAACGGTGAATATTGCTTAGGCTGCCCTGACTGTGAACGATAGGAGGATTATTGTGGAAAAGAAAACCATTACCTATAAAGATGCTGGCGTAGATATTGATGCTGGCGCAGAATCTGTAGAGCTCATTAAACCTTATGTAAAACAAACCCGTCGTCCAGAGGTTCTCGGTGGCCTCGGCGGTTTTGGTGGCCTTTTTGCTTTCAACAAAGACAAGTACGAAAAGCCAATCCTTGTAAGTGGTACCGACGGTGTTGGCACCAAGCTCAAGCTCGCTTTTGATATGAACAAGCACGATACCATTGGTATTGACGCTGTAGCAATGTGCGTCAACGATATTTTGGTAAGTGGTGCAGAACCTCTTTTCTTCCTAGATTATGTAGCCCTTGGTAAGCTCGAACCAGAACAACTTGCACAGGTTGTAAAGGGCATTGCTGACGGTTGCGTACAATCCAACTGCGCCCTCGTTGGTGGTGAAACTGCAGAAATGCCAGGCTTCTACCAAGTTGGCGAATACGACGTTGCAGGCTTCTGCGTAGGCGTTGTAGACCAAGACAAAATCATCGACGGCTCCAAGATTAAGGTTGGCGACGTTGTGTTGGGTCTCCCATCCACCGGCCTTCATTCCAATGGCTTCTCCTTGGCACGCAAGCTCATGCTCGAAGTAGAAGGCCATGCGCTTACCGATGAATTTGAAAACAGTGGCAAGTCCATTGGTGAAGTGATGCTCGAACCAACCAAGATTTATGTAAAGAGCGTGCTCGCTCTCTTAGAAGCTTGCCCAGATGCTGTTTTGGGTATGGCACACATCACCGGTGGCGGTCTTTTGGAAAACATTCCACGCGTGCTTCCGAAAAACGTGAATGCTACCATCGACAAAACCACCTGGCCACGTCCAGCCATCTTCGATGCCTTTGAAAAAGCCGGCAACCTTAACGATGCAGAAATCTACAAGACCTTCAACATGGGCATTGGCTATGTGATTGTTGTAGAAGCTGAAAAGGCAGACGAAGTAAAAGCTGCTCTTGATGGCATGAACGAAACCTATTACCAAATCGGTGAAATCACCGAAGGCGATGGCCACGTCATCATTAAGTAAGAAGGGACGGATTCTCTTGAATATTGTCGTATTTGCGTCAGGTCGTGGCTCCAACTTTAAAGCCATTTACGAAAACATTGAAGCTGGCGTGCTAACAAATGTAGAGGTTTCCTTGGTCCTTTCCGATAAGCCAGAGGCCAACGTTCTTAAATATGCCGAAGAAAAGGGCATCAACCATGTTTGTGTAGACAGAAAAGCGTATGACTCACAAGCAGACTACGAAAAAGAATTGCTCCGTCAAGTCCAAGGGGTTCCTATGAACCTCTTGGTTCTTGCCGGTTATATGCGCATTATCGGCGAAGACTTTTTAAACAATGTGGGTGTACCGGTTGTGAACATTCACCCATCCTTGCTGCCAGCCTTCACTGGCCTTCATGCACAAAAACAGGCCGTGGATTATGGCGTGAAGGTGAGCGGCTGCACCGTACACTTTGTAGACGCAGAGCTTGACCATGGTCCAATCATCGCCCAAGTACCAGTACCTGTGCACGATGACGACGATGAAGACAGCCTATCTGCACGCATCTTAGAGCAAGAGCACCAAATTTATACCGTGTGCTTGCAGCTCATTGCTGATCATAAAGTAACGATTGAAAATCGTCAGGTAAAGATTAAGAAATAGGGGTGTAAACGTGAAAAGAGCATTAATTAGTGTATCAGATAAAACAGGTTTACAAGAATTTGCAAAATCACTCGTAGAATTGGGCTACGAAATCCTTTCTACTGGTGGCACTGCGCGCGCACTTCGCGATGCAGATATTCCAGTTGTAGAAGTGAGCGATGTGACCAAGTTCCCAGAAATTTTGGATGGCCGTGTAAAAACCCTTCATCCAATCATTCATGCTGGTATTTTGGCTCGCGACACCGAAGAACACTTGCAAACCTTAAAGGATATGAACATTGCGCCAATCGACGTGGTCGCTATTAATCTTTATCCGTTTGAAGCAACCATCGCCAAGGAAGGCGTAGACCAACAAACTGCTATTGAAAATATCGACATCGGCGGCCCTACCATGGTACGTGCAGCTGCAAAGAACCATGAACGCGTATCCATCGTTGTGGACCCTAGCCAATACGACGAAGTGATTGCAGCACTTAAGAGCGAAGAAGGTATGACCTTAGAAGCGCGCCAACGTCTTGCTATGCGTGCCTTTGAAATGACTGCACGTTATGATGCAGCCATCAGCCAATACCTCGTGAGTCAATTTGCCGAAGATGTATTTGAACCATCCTATTCCATGGGTGGCCGCCTCAAGCAAAACCTTCGCTATGGTGAAAACCCTCACCAAAAGGCTGCCTTCTATGCAAGCTCCGAAGCTGCTGGCACCTTGGCTGGTGCTACCCAATTGGGCGGCAAGGAACTTTCCTACAACAACATTGTAGACACTGACGCTGCCTGGCAAATGGTCAATGAATTTACCGACAAGCCAGCTTGCGCCATCATCAAGCACACTAACCCATGCGGCTTTGCCACTGGTGAGGATGCTTGCGATGCCTTTACTCGTGCCCATGATGCCGACCCACTTTCTTCTTATGGCGGCATTGCGGCTTTCAACCGTCCTGTAAGCGTGGCTGCTGCAGAAGAAATTATCAAAACCTTCTTCGAAGCCGTTATCGCTCCAGGTTTTGAAGAGGGCGCTGTAGAAGTATTGCACAAAAAAGAAAAACTACGCATTCTTGATACCCACGCCTGCGCGCAAGCAACCAATCCATGGGTAGAAACCATCAGTGGTGGCTTCCTCGTTCAAGAACGCGATGTTCATCACCTCGACGTGAACGACCTCAAGGTTGTAACAGAAACCCAACCAGATCCAGCGCTTATGGATGACCTCGTGTTTGGCTGGAACGTTGTGAAACACGTGAAGAGCAACGCCATTGTTGTTGCAAAGGATGGCGTGTCCATTGGTGTTGGCGCTGGCCAAATGAACCGCGTTGGCTCCTGCGACATCGCCCTCACCCATGCTGGCGACAAGGCAAAGGGTGCCATCTTGGCTTCCGATGCTTTCTTCCCATTTGCAGACAATATTGAAGTGGCTGCAAAGGCTGGCATTTCTGCCATCATCCAACCAGGCGGCAGCATCCGTGACCAAGAAGTTATTGATGCTTGCAACAAGTACGGCATCGCCATGGTATTCACTGGCGTTCGTCACTTTAAGCACTAAGAGGGAGGCGCATAAATGAAAATTTTAGTTATTGGTAGCGGTGGTCGTGAGCACGCCCTTTGCTGGAAGCTCGCGCAACACCCTGATACTGAAGTCTATGTAGCACCAGGCAACACCGGCATGGTTGACGTGGCAACCCTCGTCAACATCAAGGTGGACGACATTCAAACCTTGGTCGAATTTGCCAAGGCAGAAGCCATCGATCTCACCGTTGTTGGTCCTGAGCTCCCACTCACCTTGGGTGTGGTGGATGCATTCCAAGCAGAAGGCCTCCGTTGCTTTGGCCCTAGCAAGGAAGCAGCTCGTCTTGAAGGCAGCAAGGCCTTCTCTAAAGAGCTCATGAAAAAATACAACATCCCAACTGCAGCCTTCGATACCTTTACCGATGTAACTGCAGCAAAGGCTTTTGTTGACGAAATTGGTGTACCTTGCGTTGTTAAGGCTGACGGCCTTGCAGCAGGGAAGGGCGTCATCATCTGTATGACCCGCGAAGAAGCTGATGCAGCCATTGACGATATGCTTAGTGCACACGCTTTTGGCGATGCCAGCGCACAAATCGTTATCGAAGAATTTATGGAAGGGCCAGAAGTCAGCGTACTCGCTTTCTCGGATGGCGTTCACGTGCGTCCAATGGTATCTGCTCAAGACCATAAGCGCATTTTCGATGGCGACAAGGGCCCTAACACCGGCGGTATGGGTGCCTATTCTCCAGCACCAGTTTACACCGAAGAGCTTTCTAAGGTTGTCAACGAAACCATCATCGAACCAACCATCAAGGCCATGGCAGCAGAAGGCAAGACCTTTGTTGGTATTCTCTATACCGGCCTCATGCTCACCGAAAATGGCCCACGCGTGCTAGAATACAATGTACGCTTTGGCGATCCAGAAACCCAACCAATCATGATGCGCTTAAAGAGCGATTTGGTAGACATTTTTGAAGCTGCTATTGATGGCAACGTCGATCAAGCAAACATTGAATGGTACGATGAAGCGGCTGTTTGTGTTGTTATGGCCTCTGGCGGCTATCCAGCAAGCTCCGAAAAGGGCGTGCCAATTTATGGCCTAGACGATGTAGCGCCAGAAGAAGCTGTTGTCTTCCATTCTGGTACCACCACCCGTGACGACCAAGTAGTCACCAACGGCGGGCGCGTACTCGGTGTAACCGCAAAGGACGCAACCATCAAGGGTGCCATCGACAAGGCCTATGCTGCAGTTGAAAAAATTACCTTTGACAATATGCAATTCCGTCGTGATATTGGTGCTCGTGCATTAAAGTAAGAGGAGTATATGATGAGCGATATTAAACGCTTTTTTGTAGAGCGCAAGGAAGAGTTCCGTGAAGAAAATGCGGCGCTCGTCCAATCCTTGCAAAGAGACCTCGCCCTCAAAGGCTTGGAAAATGTTCAAATTATCCGTCGTTATGACCTAGACCTTAACGAATCCTTAGATACCGAGCAGGTGTGTAATCTCGTTCTTTCTGAACCACGCGTTGACCAGCTCTATGTAGAAACCTTGCCAGAAGCCTATAACGGTAAGCTTGTTTTGGCAGTAGAACCACTACCTGGTCAATACGACCAACGCGCAGACTCCTGCGCTCAATGCATCGAAGTGGTTGCTGGCGAAAAGCCAGTGGTAAAAACCGCTCTCGTTTATGTATTTACCGGCAGCCTCACAGATGACGATGTAGAAAGCGTAAAGCGCTACCTCGTAAACCCTGTAGAAGCACGCTTGGCAAGCCTCGACAAGCCACTCGCTTTCGACAAGCCAGCGCCAGCCTGCGACACCGTGCCAAACGTAGAAGGCTTGCTTGACGCAGACAGAGCCGGCCTAGAAGCCATCATCAAGCAATATGGTCTTTCCATGGATGCCGATGACTTGGCTTATCTCAAGACTTACTTTGCCGAAGAAAAGCGTAACCCAACCGAAACCGAGCTCAAGGTCATCGATACGTACTGGTCTGACCACTGCCGTCACACCACCTTCAACACCGAAATCACCGATGTCACCATCGAAGATCCAGCCGTTGAAGCCGTTTACAACGAATACCTTGCTCTTCGTGATGATGTATATGCAGATAGAAAGAAAAAGCCAATCTCCCTCATGGACCTTGGTACCATTTCTACCAAATACCTCAAAAAACATGGCCTCGTGCGCAACCTTGACGAAAGTGAAGAAATCAATGCTTGCAGCGTGAAAGCAGAAGTAGACATTGATGGCGTAAAAGAACCATGGATTTACATGTTCAAAAACGAAACCCACAACCACCCAACTGAAATCGAACCTTTCGGTGGCGCAGCAACCTGCCTTGGTGGTGCCATTCGCGACCCACTAAGCGGCCGCAGCTATGTATACCAAAGTATGCGTGTGACTGGTGCTGCAGATCCTCGCAAGAGCGTGGAAGAAACCCTTGCAGGGAAGCTTCCACAACGCAAGATTTGCACCCTCGCTGCCAAGGGCTTTTCTTCCTACGGCAACCAAATTGGCATGGCCACCGGTATTGTTGACGAAGTCTACCACAAGGGCTATGAAGCAAAACGCATGGAAGTAGGTGCCGTTGTGGCAGCTGCTCCAGCAGAAAACATCGTGCGTAAGCGTCCAGAACCAGGCGACATCGTTGTCCTTTTGGGTGGTAAAACAGGCCGCGATGGCTGCGGCGGTGCAACCGGTTCCTCCAAGAAGCACGACATCGACTCCTTGGAAACCTCCGGTGCAGAAGTACAAAAGGGTAACCCAGTAGAAGAACGCAAGATTCAACGCCTCTTCCGCGATCCCGTCATTGCCAAGATGATTAAGCGCTGCAACGACTTTGGCGCAGGTGGCGTTAGTGTTGCCATTGGTGAATTGGCAGACAGCCTTCACATTCACCTAGACCGCGTACCTAAAAAGTACGAAGGCCTCACCGGCACCGAATTGGCCATCTCTGAATCCCAAGAACGTATGGCTTGCGTCATTGCCAAAGAAAACTGGGAAACCTTCCAAACAAAAGCATACGAAGAAAACCTCGAATGCACCGTTGTTGCAGATGTAACAGACAGTGGCCGCATGATTATTGAATACCGTGGTCAATACATTGTTGACCTCGCACGCACCTTCCTCGATTCTGCCGGCGCTACCAAGGTAGCAAAGGTCGTAGCAACCAAGGATGGTGACGCAAATGTAAAGATAGACGTACCTAGCGATAAGGCCCAAGCCCTCAAAACCCACCTCAGTGGCCTCAACATCTGCTCCAAGGCAGGTCTTACCGAACAATTTGACTCCACCATCGGCGCTGGTACCGTTCTCTTCCCATTGGGCGGTAAATATCAAGCAACCCCAATTCAAACCATGGTTGCCAAGATTCCAGTCCTAAGAGGCGAAACCAACACCGTTAGTATGTTCGCCTATGGCTTCTCTCCAGATGCCATGAGCCAAAACCAATTCTGGGGCGCTTATCAC
Organism: uncultured Peptococcaceae bacterium; assembly: GCA_934229395.1. Taxonomy (GTDB): domain Bacteria; phylum Bacillota; class Peptococcia; order Peptococcales; family Peptococcaceae; genus UMGS1590. Next base: position 20,163 of record CAKQDL010000031.1, read on the forward strand.
AGCGTGCTTGAATCCACCATGAAGCTCGTTTCTACTGGTACCATGTCCACCGACGTGTACCTTTCCATGCAGGAATACTTCCACAGCATCAAAAACGAGCCAGCAAGATGGGGCCAACCATTTAAAGCCCTCCTCGGTGCTTTGGCAGCACAATGCGACCTTGAGCTCCCAGCCATTGGCGGTAAGGACTCCATGAGCGGTACCTTCGAAGACCTCGATGTACCACCAACCCTCATTTCCTTTGCAACCACCATTTCTGAAGCAGACCGCGTGATTAGCCCAGAATTTAAAGAAGCAGGCCATAAGCTTGTAACAGTAAGCGTAGCGCGCAAGGCAGATGGCCGTGTGGATGGCGAAGCCTTCAAGCGCTTCTACCAAACCATTCAAGACGCCATCAAAGCTGGCAAGATTGTATCCGCTTGGAGCGTAGGCCAAGGCGGCGCCATCGAAGGCCTTTACAAAATGGCCATTGGTAACCGCTTGGGCGTACAATTCGATGCAAGCGTCGACTTTGAAGGCCTCTTCCAACCAGCTGTTGGTACCCTTATCCTTGAGCTTGCAGGCGACCTTGATATGGACACCACCCCACTCGGTACCGTTGCGGACACTTTCAACTTTGCGTGGAGCGATGCCACCATCGACCTCGCCAACATGGACGAAGTGTACAATGGTACCTTAGAGGAAATTTACCCAACCACCGCAGAAAACGACTACACCGGCACCCCAGACAGTGCCCAAGTTGTAAAGCCTGTACAAGCGTACAAGTGTGCAAGCGCCATCAGTGGCAAGCCAAAGGCTGTTTTGGCCGTCTTTCCAGGTACCAACTGCGAATACGACACCAAGCGCATCCTAGAACGCGCCGGCGCAGTGGTTGAACCAATCGTCATCGGTAACCTCACCACCAACCGTCTCCAAGCATCCATCGATGCCATGGAAAAAGCCCTCGCAGATGCACAAATGCTCGTGCTCCCAGGCGGCTTCTCCTTCGGTGATGAACCAGACGGCAGTGCAAAATACATTGCTACCTTCTTTAGAAACGAACGCATGAAGGAAGCCGTTGAAAAGCTTCTAAACGTTCAAGATGGTCTGATGCTCGGTATTTGCAACGGCTTCCAAGCCCTTGTGAAGCTCGGTCTTCTTCCTTATGGTAAGATTGTAGACCCAACCGAAAACGATTGCACCCTCACCTTCAACACCATCGGTCGTCACCAATCCAAGTATGCCCTCACCAAGCTTGCCAGCAACCAATCCCCATGGCTCCGTGGCATGGAAGTAGGTACCACCTACCAAATCCCATTCTCCCATGGCGAAGGTCGCTTCGTCGCTGGCGAAGAAACCCTCAAGGGCCTCTTTGCCAACAACCAAGTTGTGACCCAATACGTAGATATGGAAGGCCAAACCCGCCTAGATATGCCGTTTAACCTCAACGGTTCCTATGCAGCTATCGAAGGCCTCACCAGCCCAGACGGCCGCATCCTCGGCAAAATGGGCCACAGCGAACGCGTAGGCGCCAACATTGCCAAGAACATCCCAGGCAACAAGATTCAACCAATCTTCCAAAACGGCGTCGACTACTTCAAGCTTTAATAAACATTCAAGCCACCGCTACCCGAAAAGAGCGGTGGCTTTTTTGATGCGTAAAATTGATTAATTAGACTGTTTTGTATCAAAATTGAGTTATGAGCATCTTCGTTTTTAGAATGATTTTATAAAAAGAGGTATAATATGAAGGAAACTATATTAGCCAAGAAGAATATTTAAGCTGTTTACAAGCACTGATAACTTGTAACGGTCATAAGGTGAGATTGCCGCAAGAAGAACTGGAAAAACGAGCAAGTAAAATAAAGGATTCTCTGTAGATTGTAAAATCGTTTATTTCGACAGGCGCGAAAATGAAAATCAAGCTTCAAAAGCGGACCTTTTAGCACACAAGAAGCCTACATCAAAGGAGTGTATCCTCTGGTGTAGGCTTTTCTTATTCTGCTTTTACGAAGCTTTCTTGCTCTAGGCGGGTGATGATTTTTTCGCCGGGGATGTTGCCGCTGTAGATGAAGAGGTGGCTTTCGCCGATGGAGGTGAAGCCGCAGTCTGCTAGGGTGAGGCCGATGCCGCGGTTGATGTGGGATTCTGATGGCATGGCGTAGATGATTTTTTCGGGGTGGTCTTGGGTGGCTTGCAGGATGACTTCTTTTGTGAGACCAGTGCTTGCAAGCTCAATCATGCAATCGAGGCATTCGTCGCGCAAATAGGCGGTGAGGCGCTCGTCGAGGCGGCGCACCTTGGAGAGCTCGGCGAGGATTTTTTGATAGGCCTCTTGACCTTGGCTGTTGCCAATATAGATATAAATATCGGTGCCGACGGCGTTGGTAAACTGGTGGGAGGTCAAAAATAATTTTTCACCAACATTGTTTTCTGCGGCAATGGCATAAATTACCTTGTCGTGGTTTTGCGCAAGATGCTCCTTAAAAAAGTCGTCTGTTAGCAAGCTGTCTATATGATAGTCGCTCAAGGCCATATCTGGACAGGCGCGGCGAATCAGTGCTTCTTTGGTCGGTCTCATTGGAATCTCCCCCAACGTAATATGATACATCTATTATAATACAGATGCGCGCGCGTGCATAGAAATATATGCGTGATTTTATGAAATGATGTAAAATTTATGCAAAACACTAGGATAAGAAACCAAAGGTACGCTTGGGGTACGCTGAGAACGGTAAAATAAAAATGGAAACATAGCTTGACAGATAGAAAGACAGGCAGAATCATGCGCATACATACATAGGCCTACTACGGTATCAATTTCCCAATGACCGCATTCAGTTCTTTCCGCGATTGTAGCCGGACGCTCATCGATACTCTTACCGGAAATGCGTTTGTGCTGTCTCACTTTCATGCGC
>CAKQDL010000032.1 GCA_934229395.1 uncultured Peptococcaceae bacterium
GGATTTAATTTCGCTTGGCTGTTTAATTTTCAAAGAACATCCGTCGCTCTCGGCGACAGCTCATTTATATTACCACGGCCACGTTCCTCTGTCAACACTTTTTTTGAATTTATTTTAAATCCTTTGATGCTTACTGATGCTATCGTGGGCCAACAGCTTTCGCCGTCAACGTTTATATACTATACGCCATTCTTTCTCTATTGTCAATGCTTATTTACAATCTCTTATCTTTTTCTTCATCCACCATTTGTTTTCAACGTTCGCCGAACATTCCCCGCTGGCTGCCTTTGGCGCCCACAAAAAAAGCGCATCCAAAAAAGGATGCGCACTGTGCATTCTATATTAGTCTTCTTGAAGTGGGTCTCTCATTACAGCACCTGTGCTTGCAGATGTTACAAGATAGGCGTAACGACGTAAGTAGGAATTTGTAATAAGGTCACGCACTGGGGTTTTGCGTGCTGCTTTACGCGCTTCGAGTTCTTCTTCGCTTAGGCGTACATCAAGCTTTCTAGCCGGGATATCAATGTCGATGATGTCGCCATCTACAAGGAGACCCAATGGACCACCTTCTGCTGCTTCTGGGGAGATGTGGCCAATGCAAGCACCTGCTGTACCGCCAGAGAAACGACCATCGGTAAGAAGCGCAACTTCTTTACCCAAGCCGGCGCCAATGAGGGCTGCTGTAGGAGAGAGCATTTCTTTCATACCAGGGCCGCCCTTAGGACCTTCGTAACGGATAACAACAACATCACCAGACTTGATTTCGTTACCAGTAATGGCTGCGAAAGCTTCGTCTTCGGAGTTATAAACACGTGCTGGGCCGGAATGCTTGAGCATTTCCTTGGCTACGCCACCTTGCTTAACAACGGCACCATCTGGAGCGAGGTTGCCGCGCAATACTGCCAAACCACCCATTTCAGAGTAAGCTTCTTCGTAGCTTTTGATGACATTTCTATTTTTAACAACTGCATTGGCCACGTTTTCAGCCATGGTTTTACCTGTTACGGTCATTACATCGCCATTGACCTTGCCTGCATCGATGAGCTGTTTCAAGATGGCTTGGATGCCGCCGGCTTCAAAGAGCTCGTTGATGTGTTGGGTACTGGATGGGCTTAATTTGCAGATTTGTGGGGTGCTGTTGCTGATGCGGTCAAAATCTTCTAAGGTCACATCAACTTGTGCTTGATTTGCGATTGCCATGAGGTGAAGCACGGTATTAGTGGAACCACCGATGGCCATATCTGTAGTGATGGCATTCAAGAAGGCTTCGCGGGTCAAAATATCGCGTGCGCAAATGTTCTTTTCTATCATTTCCATGATTTGCTTGCCAGCTTTGCGACCTAAGCCCTTGCGTGCGCCGTATGGAGCTGGGATGGTACCGTTTCCAGGTAGCGCGATGCCCAATACTTCTGCAAGACAGTTGATGGTGTTGGCTGTGTACATACCTGCGCAGGAACCACAAGTTTGGCAAGCGGTTTCTTCCATTTCGGTAAGGGTGTCTTCATCAATTTTACCAGAGGTGTAAGCACCTACGGCTTCAAAACCACCCATGGTAAGGTCGCTGTCTTGGCCATTGTAACGACCAGGAAGCATTGGGCCACCACTTACATAAACACAAGGTACGTTGAGTCTTGCTGCAGCCATAAGCATCCCCGGAACAATCTTGTCGCAGTTACCAATAAGCACAAGACCATCAAATTTATAAGCCATGTACATGGATTCTACGGAATCTGCAATAAGTTCGCGTGTTGCGAGAGAATAATTCATGCCAGAATGGTTCATGGCAATACCGTCACATAGACCGATGGATGGGAATTCCATTGGTGTGCCGCCTGCGCCCAAAACGCCGGCTTTAACTGCACGGGCAATTTCATCTAAATGATAATGGCCCGGAATGACTTCATTTTGTGCATTTACAATACCAACGAGAGGTTTTTTAAGGTCCTCATCGGTATAACCCATTGCATAAAACAATGAACGGTGCGGTGCACGTGCTGGGCCTTTTTTAACAACATCACTTCTCATGAAATTATCAACTCCTAAAGAATAAAATTATATTTTATCACCATCGGTGGTAAAAAGCGGTAAGGATAATAGAAAGGATTTATCGACATACTCATCTATAGTGGCTTCATCAAAGCCGTGGCGAATAATGCTGGCTTCGCCTACAACATATCCACCCAAGGCATTGGTTAAATCAGCCAATGCGCCCATAGTAGCGCCACGCAAAACCACATCGTCAACAAGCAAAACGCGCTTGTCTTGAAGGTAGGCAGCATCATCCTTGCTTAGATATAAACGTTTGAACACTTCTTCGTCATCCTTGATTTCCACAACTTGAATGGCTACCGCATCGTCCATATAGGCTTTTGCTGTTTTTCTCGCTACAACAAAGCGATCCTTTCCAGCAAGCATGGTCAATGCATAGCTTAAGGTGATGCCTTGGATTTCTTCTGTAAGTATGCAATCAAAGTCTGGAACTTTTTCCAGAAGCTCTTTTGCAGCAGCTTGGATAAGCTCTACATCATTATAAGCGATAAAAAGAGGAATCCACGTGTCTTCGTCGATTTGATACAGGGGCAGCTGGCGTTTGTGGCCAGCGATTTCTACTTCATGAAATTTATTCATGACCAATCCTCCTTTACTATGTTCCTTAACTATAGCAAATTCTGGAATTGAATGCAATTTTATTCACTTGCAAAAAGTCGTTCACAAACGATTTTTTTGCAATTTGTCATCCATTTTCAATGCTTTTCGACTAAAAAACTGCATAAAAAAACAGTGCATCGTTTGCACGATGCACTGCGAACTGCTAGGCAGTTGTTTCCAAATTAAACGTATAAATTATACGCAACCGGTTGGTTTTGGAAGACCAGCAATTTTGCAAGCGCCTTTAGCTGGGCCGGATGGGAAGAGATCATAGATTTCCTTAAGGGAGAAACCGGATTCCTTGGTCATCTTACGAACCATTGGAGCGATACCGTATTCGTTGTAATAATCCTTAAGATAGTTGATGAGCTTCCAGTGATCTTCGGTCAATTCGGAAAGACCTTCGCTTTCAGCTAGGAACTTAGCTACATCTTCATCCCAAGAATCAAGGCTTACTAAGAAGCCGTCTTCGTCAACTTCAACTGCTTTACCATTTACGTTGATTTCTGGCATTGATTAAGCACCTCACATTTTAAATTTGTCAAATTTATGTTTTGGATCTACATACCCTGGATATTCGACCAGATAGTCTTTCATCATGTCTGTGGCCAATTTTAAACCGTCAATTTGACCCATTTTGAATTCGCTCAATTTTGAGTCGGAAATTTCACGAATCAAATCGTCGCAAAAATTTAACCACTCCATGCAATCATCCATTAATGGCATTTGTATCTCCTTTACATATTATAGCATTTTGTTTCCCTTTTTCAAAGAAAATATAGCAACTATTCAAAAACTTTGTTTATGAATAATCAAACTCAGTTCTTTGGAAGGGTAACGTAGGAAGTACCAAGATATAGGTACTCGATTTTACCAGCGTTTGCCAAGTCGGCAACTACGCCATCAATGTCGCGCTTCTTAACACCAAGAGCATCCGCGATTTCACGGTTTTTAGCTTTTTCCTTGGTGCCGAGGAATTCGAGAACTTTTGCTTCGAGTTCTTCTTTAGTGAAGTCAGCCATTAAGACATCTCCTTTCGACAGATGTTACAGGCTAAACCATCAAAAAATTACATGGTTTCAACCGCATCAGTGAATTTGAAGTTAGAGGTAGAACGGAAGGTCTTCACGGAGAAGGTAAAGTCATCGATGTGCTTATCGGTGAATTCGAGGCCGGAAATTTCAAAGAACTTTTCCCAACCAATACGTTCTACCCATTCGCCGTAACGTTCGCCAGGAAGAGCGTTTTCAACCCAAATTTCTACCAAGTTCTTGATAGTGTTAACGAGGGTTGGCCATCTTGGTGGTTCGTTAGGGATGTAAGGAACTACCAACTTGGAGAAGGTAGGGCCCTTACGGGTGTTGGAAACCTTACCACCTACGAATACGGAGAGACCGTCGTTTTCTGGGTCTGCGATAGGAAGTGCAGGGCATACGGAGAAGCAGTTACCGCAGTACATGCACTTTTCTTCGTTGATGGTTACGGATTTCTTCTTAGGGTTTGGACGGATAGCGCCAACTGGGCAAGCTGCTACCAAGTTAGGGATTTCGCAAGAGTCAGCAACTTGTTCGTCAATTACTTGAGGAATGGTTCTGTGCATACCTACGAAAGAAATGTCTGAGCAGTGAACTGCGCCGCACATGTTCAAGCAGCAAGCCATGGAAATCTTCAATTGAGCTGGTAGATCGTCGGTCTTGAAGTAGTCATAGAGAGCATCCATAACAACCTTAACGGTACCAGAAGCGTCAGTTGCAGCAGAGTGGCAGTGAACCCAACCTTGGGTGTGAAGCATGTTGCGGAGGGAGTTACCAGTACCACCTACAGGGAAACCATATTCTTCTACTTCTGCGATGATTTTGTCAACATTTTCTTCTTCAGTTGTCAAAAGTTCGATAGAAGTACGGGTGGTAAAACGAAGGTGACCTTCGCAGTACTTGTCTGCCAAAGCAGCGAACCAACGAATTGTGTCGGTAGAAATAAGACGTGGGGAACCTACACGTACAGTGTAGAGAGCACCAGCAGGACCAACGTGCTTAAGAACACCTGGTTTTACTTTTTCGTGATATTGCCATTCGCCATAGTTATCTTGGCACACCTTAGGCATTTTATCCCAGTAGTGCGGTGGTCCAATATCAGTTGCAGCGTATTGAGACATCATTATTCAGCCACCTCCGTTTGATTAAAGTCTTCGCCATACCAGTAGATATATGGGTTTTCACGTGGATGTTTAACCATTTGAGGTACTGGCTTCATGTCGATAGCCTTGAGCATGGAGTTCATGCCAAGTCTGTAGATCAATTCACCAAGACGTTCACGGGTCTTAGCGTGTTCATCCCACCAGTCCCAAACGCCTTCTACGAATTCTTTGAAGTTTTCGTAGTCGTTTTCTTTGTCGAGCTTCATGAAAGGTACAACAACCCAGCCCAAGAAAGCGGATTGAACGATAGTAGCCTTACCACCGAGGAGGATGGAGCAGCCTTTATCTTTACCTACATGAAGAGCCTTAGGCATGTTGTTGATGCAGTGCATGCAACGGGTGCAGTTAGCGTTGTCGATGGTGATTTCTTTTGCATCGGCATCGTACTTCATGCAGTTGGTTGGGCAGCGAGAGATGATTGCTTTGATAGGAAGACCAGCATCTGCATAAGCAGCAACTTCTGCTTGATCAACTTGGATATCATCTTTCCAAGTACCGATAACGGCAATGTCGGAACGTGCTACGGAAGATACGCAGTCGTTAGGGCAGCCGGATACTTTGATTTTGGACTTGTAAGGCCACATTGGGCGGTGCAATTCCATTTGGTAATGTTGGGTAACATTGTAGGTGAAGTCCAAGGTGTCGATGCAAGAATATTCGCAACGGCCAGGACCTACGCAGCAGCTTGGGGTTCTGAGGTTAGAACCAGAACCACCAAGGTCCCAACCAGCTTCGGACAAGTCGTTGAAGCAAGGTTGAAGATGGTCAGTGGTGGTACCCAAGAATACGATGTCACCGGTAGAACCGTGCATGTTGGTCATACCGGAACCATGCTTGTCCCAAATATCGCACAAGGTGCGAAGGTCATTAGAAGTATAGAAGAAACCAGATGGTTGGTTTACACGTATAGTGTGGAATTCGGTTACTGCTGGGTACTTTTCAGGCTTTAAGGTATAACGACCTACAACGCCGCCGCCGTAACCACGAACACCAACGATACCACCATGCTTCCACAATGGCTTTTTAATTTCATAAGATTCTTCCAATAAATCGAGCAAAGTATTGCAAACTTCATTGTTGACAGAAGAAGCTTTTTCAATTTCTTTTACGAAGGAAGGCCATTGGCCGTTCTTCATCTCTTCCATCATCGGTCTATTGTTGGTTGACAAATCCATACACCTCCATATTTTTTTGCTGCAGCCTTATGCTGCAACGGAATTAATATTCGTTTAATGTAACTGCATCAGCAGGGCAAACTGCAATGCAAGTTTGGCAACCAATGCATTCGTTTTCGTTAACGGTGGATACGCCATCAACAATGTCATAAACGTTTTGTGGGCAGTCGGATGCACAAGCACCGCAGCCTACGCATTTAGATTCATCTACTTCTACTAAATACATTCTTCATTCGCTCCTTCCATACTATATTATCTACTTTGTCATCATCTGACATAAAACTCATCTACTTTTCATAGTTTCTCATACTTTGTGAAATTTTGCAACAAACAGCCGCATTCTTACTGGCTAATTCTCTTATTCCATTAATAAATTTTATTTATTTTGCTGAAATTTTCTTGCAAGTTGCACAAAATGCTCTGCCCACAGGGGTGAGGTGGCACTATGAAAGTGATGGTAAGTAGCCAAGGTGTTCTTATAGACCATTCCATCCATAATGCCTTCGTCAGTATCGACCAGGCCTTTTCCTCTTTTGGTTACGTAGCCATAGGTGTAGCTTTTGACATCCTTTTTGGTGGTAATGTGAGAATGGTGGAATTCGTGACCATAAATCTCTGTTCCTTCAGGGAAATAAGGGTTATCCGCCGTGGTTTTTTGAATGGAATAGCCGAGGCCGACAGGTTTTTTTTGCATATTAAGGGTAAAGTCAAAAACGCCTACCATTGGCTGGTGATTGTTTTCACTTGTAATGAGGTCGCTGCCCAAATACATCAGCCCGCCGCACTCTGCGTAAATTGGCATGCCCTCTTCTGCAGCCATCTTGACCGAGGCGCGCATGCTCTCGTTGTCTGCCAATTCCTTGGCGAACATTTCCGGAAAGCCACCGCCGATATAAAGGCCGTCGAGGTCTTCGGGAATTTTTTCGTCGTTTAGGGCGTCTAGACTTACAATTTCTGCCCCCTCTGCCTCTAGTGCTTCGATGTTTTCTGGATAATAGAAGCTAAAGGAGCGGTCTTTAAACATACCGATTTTAACATCTTTTTTGATGACTTCTGTCTGCATATCAGGAAGTGGATCCACCAAAGGCTCGGCCTTTTGGGCGGCACGGATGATGGCGTCAATATCCACGTGCTCACTCACGAGCCTTCCCAATGCGTCGATGCGGTTTTGTAGGGCATCTTGCTCAGAAGCTGGAATAAGGCCCAAGTGACGATCCGGAATTTCTACCTCCTTATTCTTTGGCATGGCGCCTAGGAGTGGAATATCGCAGTATTCCTCGATGCATTTTGCCATAATATCTTGATGACGAGGACGCGCTACTTGATTGAGCACAACGCCGGCGTATTTGATGCGGGTGTCGAAATTCACAACACCGTTTACGATGGCAGCGACACTTCTGGTAATGCGTGTGGTATTGACGACGAGGACCACTGGCGCATTTAAGGTATAGGCCAGTTCGGCTGTGGAATTGCTTCCTTGCCAATCTAGGCCGTCAAAAATGCCCATGGCACCTTCTACGATGGCAATATCCTTGTCTTTCCCATGTTTACACATAGAATGGATGATTTGCTCCTTGCTCATCATGATGCCATCTAGGTTTCTGCAGGCAACGCCACTGGCGAAGGTGGACCAGCTTGGGTCGATATAGTCTGGCCCTTTTTTAAAGCCCTGAAGCAAAAGACCACGCTCACGAAGGGCTCGTAAGAGCCCAATTGTAAACGTGGTCTTGCCAGAGCGCCCTTGAACTGCAGCGACAACGAGTCGCGGAATATGAAGTTGGGGATTTAGCTCTGTATTATTCATACTATTAACCTACTACAATGTTCACAAGCTTGGCTGGAACAACGATGGTTTTGCGTACAGTTTTATCTGCAATGGCGTCTTGAACCTTTTGTTCCTGCATAGCTATTTCGATGACGGCATCCTTGTCAAGGTCGCTGCCTACAACGATGCGTGCCTTAAGCTTGCCGTTGACTTGTACAACCATTTCCACTTCATCTACAGCCAAGGCGCGTTCGTCTACTTCTGGCCACTTTTGTGCATGAACACTGCCGCTATGGCCGGTTTCTTGCCACATTTCTTCTGCGATGTGTGGGGTGATTGGTGCCATGAGGAGAATCAAGGTTTCGATGGCTTCCTTTACAGCTGGGGTTACCTTTTGGCCTACAGTTTCTCTGTAATGATAGAGACCATTGACCATTTCCATGATGGAAGAAATAGCTGTGTTGAAGTTGAAGCGCTTAGAAACGTCGTCGGTCACACGCTTGATGGTGGTGTGGGTCAAGCGGCGCAAATCTTTTTCTGCTGCTGCTTCGCCATCGGCATGCTCATCTTCTGTGTAGTAGCCAACAAGGCGCCATACGCGGTTGATAAAGCGGTAGCAACCTTCTACGGCACGGTCGTTCCATTCAAGGTCACGATCTGGTGGCGCTGCAAAGAGAATGAAGAGACGTGCGGTGTCTGCACCATATTGGGCCAAAATATCTTCTGGAGATACAATGTTGCCCTTGGACTTACTCATCTTGGTGCCATCCTTGAGCACCATACCTTGGGTAAGGAGATTCTGGAATGGTTCGTCTGTTGAGCACATACCAAAGTCATGGAACACCTTGGTGAAGAAGCGCGCATAGAGAAGGTGCAAAATAGCGTGTTCTACGCCGCCGATGTATTGGTCAACACCATTTCCCATCCAGAAATCTACTTTTTCTTTGGAGAATGGCAATTCGGTGTTGTGTGGATCGCAATAGCGAAGGAAATACCAGCTGGAGCATACAAAGGTGTCCATGGTATCGGTTTCACGACGTGCTGGCTTGCCGCAAATTGGGCAGGTGGTTTCCACAAATTCCTTAACGTGCTTGAGTGGAGATTCGCCGTTGGCTTTAAACTTCACATCTTCCGGAAGATAAACTGGAAGCTGATCTTCTGGCACTGGTACGGCGCCGTGTTCTTCGCAGTAAATGATTGGGATTGGTGCGCCCCAGAAGCGTTGACGGCTAATGAGCCAGTCTCTAAGACGGAAGTTAACGGTTTGGTGACCCTTACCCATGCTATCGAGCTTGGCCACAATGGCGCGACCGGCTTCTACATTGTCCATACCGTCAAATTCGCCGGAGTTGACCATAACACCTGGTTCAACGTAAGCGTTGTCCATTTCTTCTACAGTGAGGACATGGTCTTTAGGTGTTACAACAACGGTGATTGGCAAGTCGTATTTTTTTGCGAACATAAAGTCGCGTTCGTCGCCAGATGGCACGCCCATAACGGCCCCAGTACCATATTCAAAAATGACGTAGTTGGCTACGTAAATTGGTACCTTTTTGCCATTGATTGGGTTGGTAGCATAAGCGCCTGTGAACACACCGACTTTTTCAGTTTCGGTGGAGGTACGTTCGATTTCGCTAAGCTTGGAGGTTTCGTCGGCAAATTTTTCAATGGCTTCTTTTTCAGCCTTGCCTTCGATGAGCTTTTTAACGAGTGGATGCTCTGGCGCAAATACCACATAGCTTACGCCAAAGAGGGTATCTGGACGGGTGGTGAAGACTTCGAATTCATCGCCAGTTTCGGCTTCGAAGGTAATCATGGCGCCTTCAGAGCGGCCAATCCAGTTTTCTTGCATCACCTTTACCTTGTTTGGCCAGCCATCGAGCTTGTCCAAATCGTCAAGGAGGCGTTGTGCATAATCGGTAATTTTAAAGAACCATTGGTCAAGCGCTTTCTTTTCTACAACGCTGTCGCAGCGTTCGCACTTGCCGTCTACAACCTGTTCGTTGGCCAAAACTGTTTGGCAGCCTGGGCACCAGTTTACAGAAGCATTCTTCTTGTAGGCGAGGTTGTTTTTATAAAGTTGGAGGAAAATCCATTGGGTCCAGCGGTAATAATCTGGCATGCAGGTGGTGGCTTCTCTGTCCCAATCGAAGCTCAAGCCCAAGGCTTTGAATTGACGCTTCATGTTGGCGATGTTTTCCTTTGTCCACTTTGCCGGTGGTACACCGTGCTTAATGGCGGCGTTTTCTGCTGGAAGACCAAAGGAGTCCCAACCCATTGGATGGAGCACATTGTAGCCATGCATGGTTTTGAAGCGTGCAATAACGTCCCCAATGGAATAGTTGCGCACGTGACCCATATGGAGGTTGCCAGATGGGTATGGGAACATTTCTAAGCAGTAATAATTAGGCTTGGTTTTATCGTCTGCAGCATAAAGATTTTCTTCGGCCCACTTTTCCTGCCACTTTGATTCTATTTTTTTGAAATCATATTGTTCAATCATCTTTCAAAGGCCCTTTCTTTTTCTCGCTGTGTACTATAACAACTGAGAATTCACTATTTTCCTATTATAGTAAGAATTGCCGTGAACGTCAACCAATGCGCGATGGTTGTGTTGTAAAACAAAAAATTTTATGGACAATCGTCCGCGCGCCTCCATCTGCCTCCGGACGTAAAAAACGGTTGCCCGAGGCTATGGACAACCGTTTCGCATTATTTATTTTTTGGGGCCTTGTTTTCCTTCATGCGTTCAAGATAGACAGCGCGCGACGGCGCATTTTTGTGGCGCAGGAGAAAAACAACCACAGCCACTGTTGTAAGCACCAAGCTTGTAACCTGTGCCATGCGCAAGGGCCCAAGCATGAGGCTATCGGTGCGGAAGCTTTCAATGACGAAGCGCCCACAGGAATAATACACAAAGTACAAGCAGGCAATGTCGCCTTCTTTAAGGCGCGGTGAGCGCGAGGCCAGCATCAAAAGGCCAAAGCCTAGGATGTCCCACACGCTTTCATAAAGAAAGGTCGGGTGGCGATAAGCGCCATCTATATACATAGCCCACGGCACCTCTGCTTTGCTCACCTCGTAACCATAGGCTTCTTGGTTGAAGAAATTTCCCCAACGGCCAATGGCCTGCCCCAAAATGAGATAGGGCGCAAAGATGTCCAAAAGCTGCCAAAAACGCAGCTTATAGATGATGCATCCGCCTAAGACCGCAAGCATACCTCCCAAAATGCCGCCGTGGATGGCCAAACCGCCATGCCACACGGCAATCCATTCAAGAGGCGAGCAGGTCTTGTAATGCTCCCATTCAAAGGCCACATAGTAAAGCCTTGCACCTAGGATGGCGCAGATAATTGCTGCTATGGCGAGGTTCAAAAAATAATCTTCGTTGATGCCCTGCAAACGCGCAGCGCGGCTTGTACCCCATACACCGATGAGGAAGGCCGCCGCAATCAGCACGCCGTACCAGTGCACCTCAATTGGTCCTAGCGTAAAGGCAATCGGATCCATTTATTTTTCCTCTTTTAACTTAGGCGCGGAGCTGACCAGCGCAGTCTTTTTCGATGGCTGCAATCACCTTGTCGATTTCTGCTTGAACAAGGTCATCGGTCAAGGTTTGTTCGTCGCTTTGGAATACCAAGGAGAAGGCGATGGATTTTTTGTCTTCGCCCAATTGCGCGCCCTCGTAAACGTCAAAAACATTGATGGCACGAAGGTTCTTTGGTTCTACGCTGAGAACGGCCTTTTTGATGCTGTCCATAGCCACAGACTTGGCTACAACCACAGCAAGGTCACGTTGAACGGCTGGGTACTTTGGTGTTTCTTCGTGGGTTGGCACAACAACGCCGCCAGCAAGAAGCACATCTAGAGAAAGCTCAGCTGCCAAAACCTTGCCCTTGAGGTCGTAGTTCTTTGCAACGAGTGGGTGCACTTCGCCAAAGAGGCCACAGAAAGTGTCACCTACATAAAGGGCAGCGGTTCTGCCTGGGTGCCAAGTTGGGTCATTTGCTACAGCTTCCACGTGCCAATTGCTGATGTGGAGGCTCGCTAAAAGGTTTTCAATGATGCCCTTGAGATAGAAGAAATCATACGCCTTTTGGTTGCCGAGCCAATCCTTTGCGCTTTGACCAGTAAGACCAAGCACGAGGTGTTGCTCTTCCTTTGCGAGGTTGTCCATGGTGAGAACGTGGTCGCTGGAGAACACAGAGCTTGCTTCAAAGAGAGCAAGGTTTTGTTGCTGATGCTTCACGTTGTTGGCCATGGTTTCGAGCATGCATGGAAGAAGCGCGGTACGCATCACGCTCATTTCTTCGCTGATTGGGTTAGAGATTTCAATAGCGTTGCGTCGCACATCATCTTGCACATAACGAAGCATATCGCTATGTTTCTTACCGATGAAGCTGTAGGTCACAATTTCGTTAAGACCTAGGCCTGCCAAGGTGTGCTTGAGGCCATCGGTGAGGCGTTGTTTTGGTGTGAGCACGCCAGGGTTTGTTGCACCATAAGGGAGGGTTTCTGGAATGTTGTCGTAGCCATAAAGACGCGCAATTTCTTCAATGAGGTCTTCTTGAATAGAAACGTCTGGACGGTGGGAAGGTACTTGTACAGTGAGGCCTTCTGCGTCTTCTTCAAGCACAGTGAAGCCGAGGTCCACCAAATAGCCACGCATATCTGCAAATGGAATATCGGTGCCCAATACATCGTTGGCCTTTTGATATTTGAGGCTTACCACTACCGCTTCGTGTGGGGTTGGGTATTCATCGAGCTGACCGCAAACCATGGTTGCGCCAGCAGTTTGTGCCATAAGGTTGGCTGCTCTCCAGCCAGCAAGGCCGGTCATGTCGATGTTAACGTTCTTTTCAAAACGCAAGGAAGCTTCGGTACGAAGGCCCAAAGCCAAAGCAGTGCGGCGCACGTTGGTGGCTTGGAAGCAAGCAGCTTCAATAAGTACATCTTGAGTGGTATCTTCTACTTCGGTGTTTTCGCCACCCATCACGCCAGCAACACCAACGGCACGTTCACCATCGCAAATGAGGAGCATTTCTTCGGTGAGGGCGCGGTCTTGACCGTCTAATGTGGTGATGTGCTCATCCTTTTCGGCAGTGCGCACAACGATTTCCTTGCCAGCAACGGTGGTGTAGTCATAAGCGTGGAGTGGTTGGCCCAATTCCATCATGACATAGTTAGTCACGTCTACAAGGTTAGAAATTGGACGCATACCTGCGCATTGGAGGCGATGTTCCATCCAAAGTGGAGAACGGCCAATTTTTGCACCTTCTACCATGGTAGCGGTGAAACGGTGGCAAAGCTCAGGGGCCTTGTTGGTCACCTTGATTTTAGAAAGAATGTCGTCGCCTTCTTGAATCATCACATCAACAGGCTTTACAGGCTTCTTTAAAAGAGCGCCAACTTCCTTGGCAATGTTGTAGACGCTGAGGCAGTCGGAACGGTTTGGTGTAAGGTCTACATCAAATACCCAGTCGTTCATGCCGAGGTAATCCATCACATCCACGCCAAGAGGAGCGTCTTCTGGAAGCACGCGGATGCCATCTTTATCTGCAGGCGCCACGAGCTCCTCGTCTACGCCAATTTCCTGCATGGAGCAAATCATCCCAGAGGATGCTTGACCGCGGAGCTTGGTATCTTTGATAACGATGTCGCCAGGAAGGGTTGCGCCAACTTGAGCGAACATGATTTTTTGACCAGCTGCCACGTTTGGTGCACCACAAACAACTTGGATGCTGTTGGTGCCATCGGTGGTCACCGTGCACACGTGCAAGTGGTCAGAATCTGGATGATCCTCACAGGTCAACACCTTTGCTACAACCACATCCTTTACGCCCTTGTTGGTTGGTTCTACACCGCCAATTTCAACGCCAGCACGGGTGATAATTTCTGCCAATTCGTAGGCGTCTTGCTCGATTTCAACGAAATCCTTTAACCAATTATATGAAACTAACATGCCTACCTCCTAAAATTGTTCCAAGAAACGTTCGTCATTGGCAAAAAGCAAACGCAAATCGTTGATGCCATAACGAAGCATTGCAATACGTTCAACACCCATACCAAAAGCAAAGCCAGTCACCTTTTCAGGGTCATAACCGCCAGCACGGAGAACGTTTGGATGCACCATACCACTGCCCAAAATTTCCAACCAGCCAGTGTGGGAGCATACACGGCAGCCCTTACCGCCACAAGCCACGCAACTGATGTCTACTTCGGCAGATGGTTCAGTGAATGGGAAATAGCTTGGACGAAGGCGAATTTTTACATCCTCGCCAAACATTTCACGTGCAAAGGCCAAGAGCACACCCTTAAGGTCTGCCATGGTGATGTGTTCATCAATCACAAGACCTTCGATTTGGTGGAACATTGGGGAGTGGGTCGCGTCGTCATCTTTTCTGTATACGCGGCCTGGGCAAATAACCTTTAGCGGAATTTGACCGTTCATCTTTTCCATAGCGTGTACCTGTACGCCAGAGGTTTGGGTACGGAGCACAACCTTATCGTTGATATAGAAGGTGTCTTGCATATCACGTGCAGGGTGATCTGGTGGCAAGTTGAGGGCTTCAAAATTGTAGTAGTCGCTTTCAATTTCTGGACCTTCTGCCACTTCAAAGCCAAGGCCGGTAAAAATGCGCTTGGCATCTTCAATCACCTGGGTCAGCGGATGCAGATGGCCTTGTGGCATTGCAGCGCCTGGCATGGTAACGTCGATGGTTTCTGCTGCAAGACGTGCGTTCATAGCCTTTTCTTCAAGCATGGCAGCCTTTTCGTCCAAAGCTTCGCTAATGGCATCGCGCACGCTGTTGGCCAATTCGCCCATCACAGGACGTTCTTCCTTAGAAAGCTTGCCCATGCCCTTTAAAATAGCGGTAAGCTCACCCTTTTTGCCAAGATACTTGACACGCAAATCGTTTAATTCTTCTAAGCTTTCAAGACCAGCGATAGCGTCTAACGCTGAAGCCTTAATCTGTAATAAAGAATCCTTCATTATATTCCTCCTTAAAATAAAAAGCACGCCGTCCGCAAGGGACGACGTGCCGTGTTACCACCCTAATTATTTGCCCCTAGGGGCAAATCTCTCAAATCGTTAACGCCTGATACGCCTTCCCCTACTCTGTTCAAGGAAGGATACTCCCGGGCGAAATCCATTTGCCTTTCGCTGTAAGATGGTTCCAGTCGTGCCATCTCTCCCTATAACAGCCTCCAAAGGCAAGGCTCCCGTTCTCAGTATATATAATGTATAGTCGAATACATTATAAAAGAAAGGTATGAAATTGTAAAGGCCAATTTTTAATTGTACACCATGCCCACAATGGCTGTAATTGCAAGAAAAATTGCTGCAGCCGCCATAATAAACACACCTACCTTGTCGCCCTCTTTTTTGTAATCGAGGCTTCTCGTTGCAAGGAGTCCCGCAACCGAAAAGAGCAAAATTGGCAAGGACACATTGTCAGACACAAAGCCTGTAAACTTGGCCACGGCCGACATCAGCACCGCAACAACCAAAAAAATACGCAATTGCTTCATCTCTACTCCATTTCTAATAGCTTATCCACATAGGCCGCATCTGTTAAAAGCGGACGGCCAATGCCCACCAAATCACAGGCACCAGCAGTGAAGAATTTTTCACAGTCTTCCTTAGTGCGCAGGCCACCGGTTAGAATCACTGGAATATTTACAGCCGCCTTGATGCGCGCCGCCTCTTCACCAAAATAGCCAGCCTCATCGTTCCCTGGCAAGGTGTATTTGCAGCAGCCGCCAGAAATATCCAGCACATCCACGCCGGCTGCTTCAAAAAGTTTTGCCGCCTTTGCAGCCTCTCCCATACTAGAGCCACCTTCCAAATGGTCCACAGCACCAAAACGGAAAGCGATTGGATAGTCTGCGCCCACAGCCTCACGCACAGCGCGAATAATTTCGCATTGCAAGCGCGTGCGCCCTTCTAAGCTGCCACCATATAGATCGGTGCGATGGTTGTGCAGTGGTGAGTAGAATTGATTGAGCAAGTAGCCATGGGCGCAATGGATTTCTACCCCGTCATAGCCCACTTCCTTGGCACGCTTGGCTGCCGCTACATAATAGCCCTTCACTTCTCTAATCTCGTCTAAGGACAGCTCATCCACAACCACAGGATTTTGGTTTGGCACATTTTCCCTAATTTGCACACCTGCATGGTTGATTTGTGCAAACACCTTGGTCGTGCCCTTTTGGTGGATGGCCTCAACAAGGCGTTTGAGCCCTTCCATATCGGCGTGCTCATCCATCGGCAGCATATGAAGAGAGGCCTTACCGCGCTTCTCAACATAGGCATGCTCGGTGATGATAAGGCCAATATGACCGCTGCGTTCCTTGTAATAGTCAATGAGGGCCTCGCTCACACGGCCATCTTCCGTTTTTTCTGTCGCCATTGGTGGCATCACCATGCGGTTGGCTAAAGTCAAGCTGCCAATCTTTATTTTATCCTTGTACATCTCGTCCACTCCTTTTTAAAAGAAATGCTTCATGACAAACGCCACGCACAAAACAGCCATTAAAACTGCGGCCAAAAAATCCAAAGCGCTAGCTAGCTTGTTACGCTCTCGCCACGCTTCCACCATACGCACTGCCATAAAACAGCCAAGAGAAATATATATAATTGGTAGTGCCACCGTCACAGGCAACCATTCCAAAAAAGTCGCAAAGCCTGCAACAATAGCTGTAATAAGCAATATTTTCTTCACATTTTCACACTCCTACACGGTTTATAAAAAACATTATAGCACAGGCGCGCAAGCCATTCCATGTGACAAATGCAAAGAATGAGCAAAGTTTACAAAAAGCCTAGGTGCTCACGCGGTAATGGCCATAAATTTCTCCCCAATGAGAAAGGGTGTTTTCTTCGTACGTCTTTTGGTGGGTGCTGTAGTGATGAATCAGATAAGGCACGCCGCGGTTGTTGCGTTTGTCAGACACAATACCAATGTGATCTCTAAAAATCACAATGTCGCCGCCCTGCCACTGGTCTATCTCGTCCAAATCGGTGGTAAGCGCCACAGCATGGCGCGAAAAATACACGCGCAAATTCACCACGCGGCGAAAATCAATGTTACTGTCTGGCGTTATGCCGCCATAAGCCTCTGGCGCTTGGCGAATGTCCGCATTCACCAGCGCACGCAAATCGTAGCCCGCCGCCAGAAGCCCTTGCGCCACCACATCGGTGCACACGCCGTAGCCATCTGTTGGATAGCCGCCATCATAATAGGCACTCTTGTATGTTGGCTCCGTTGCCACATAGGCCTTCGCGCCAGCGAGGATGTCGCTTTGGTCATCTACGCCATCGCCGTCCTTGTCCACGCTGCTCACTATATCTTTAATACCAAAGTCTGCATTGTACCTAGGCCCCAAGGGCCACGCGCTGCGCAGATTTATTTCTCCAGGCAAAAGCGCCCAACAGAGAAGCGCTACCAAAAGAACAAAAGCGCCAGCCTTCGCCAATGATTTCATTGTTTCCACTCCTTTCGCCCCTCTCTATCTTAGCAAATCGCAGGCGTGTATTGAGCAAGATATGATGTCAAACGCCCTCGTTCTTTCTGAAAATTGTTAATATTTCTTTATCTTTCAACGCTTTCAAGGTATAATAAAAAGAACAAAACAGTGAATCTTTCAAAGGAGATGAAAAAGATGAAACGCACGAAAATCTTTGCCCTAGTGCTTGCCTTCGGCCTCTTCGTTGGCGCCTCCTCTGCCCTGGCCGATAACCGAAGCGAGATGTACACCTGGAACTGCGCCTCCAACCTCACCATCCACATTGACGGCGCTTATCTGCCTTGCGATGTAGAGCCTGTCATCATCGAAGGCCGCACCCTCATGCCATTGCGTGCTGCTGGCGAAGCCTTGGGCGCTAGCGTGGACTGGAACAATGACACGCGCACAGCCATCCTCACCAAAGGCACGAAGGAGGTACGCTTCACCATTGGAAGCAGCACCTACTATGTGAATAGCATAGCCCAATCTACAGACGTTGCACCTCAAATTGTCAAAGACCGCACGATGATTCCGTTGCGCGTATTTGCCGAAGCATTGGACACCGCTGTCACTTGGAACCAAGCCATGTATGACGTAGCCATCGACACCCCTACTGAGGACCTTGAGCAACCGACCTTCCCAGCGAACGCCCCAGGCGACATCTATATGTGGCTAGAAAAGTATTACGTGCCGACAGACAGTGCCGATGGCTTTGCTGGCACCTGGCATTTTGAATCCAGCTTCGATGCTGGCGATGGCAATGTTATCATCACGAGAACCTACTACTTTATCTCTAAGCTTGGCGAAAATTATCAATTCATCATCCTGGCGGCAGAAGATATGCCAGGTTATGACGACACCATCATAACCATCGTCAAAAACGACGCTTGGCGCACCGGCGATACCACCCTGCGCTGCTACAATGTGCCAAACATTGCTTACTTCTACGGACCTGCTCGCGGATTCACCTACGAAGGCTACAGCGATTTTGAATACTTCCGCGACGCCCTTATTCAAACGGGCTACCTCGACACCTTTGGTAGCGGCGAACACTACACAGAAATGAACGAACCAGCCTACCATTTCGATTACTAAAGTCTTGCATAAAAAGAAGCGTCCAGTTCGAACCGTGCAATGGTTCTAGCTAGACGCTTTTAATTGTCTATTGATTTTTCATACTGCATCCGCTGGCGCAATGGCTGCAATCGCCACCACAGCTCAGGGATTTTCCGGCTTTTTTATTGCTGCGCATTTTTCCAAGCGCTAGACCAATGGCCATAAGCAAAAGCACAGCCGTTACAATCGTTCCCATAATTCCTCCTTTGCTTAAAAAAGCAGCAGCAAACTATGTACTGCAAAGGCCACAAGCCAAGCAATAAGACATTGGCCCACCGCAACGCCCACGGCCCACTTTGTGCCAAGCTCGCGCTTGATGGAGGCAATGGCCGCCACGCAAGGCGTATAGAGCAAGCAGAACACAAGCAGTGAGGCAGCGCTTGTGGTGGTCAGAATGCTTGTAATACTTACATCCGCGCCCATAAGCACCGAAAGAGTGGATACCACGCTTTCCTTGGCCATAAAGCCCGAGATGAGCGCTGTAGAAATGCGCCAGTCACCAAAGCCTAAAGGTGCAAATATTGGCGCAAGCACGCCAGCGACCATCGACAACATACTATCGTGTGAATCGCTCACAAGGTTCAAGTGCATATCGAAGCTTTGTAAGAACCAAATAACAATGGTTGCTACAAAGATGACTGTAAAGGCGCGTTCCAAAAAGTCCTTAGCCTTGTCCCACAAAAGGAGCCCAACATTTTTGGCCCCTGGCATACGGTAGTTCGGCAATTCCATCACAAAGGGCACAGGCTCACTTTGAAACATGGTGTGCTTCATAAGAAGCGCTATTACAACACCCACAGCCATCCCCAAAAAGTACAGGCCAATCATCACAATGGCACCATTTTCTGGGAAGAAAGCTTCGGTAAAAAAGGCATAAATTGGCAACTTGGCCGAACAGCTCATAAACGGCGTGAGCAAAATCGTCATACGGCGGTCACGCTCAGAGGAGAGGGTGCGGCTGGCCATAACCCCTGGCACCGTGCAACCAAAGCCAATGAGCATTGGCACAATACTGCGCCCCGAAAGGCCCATTTTACGCAAAAGCTTATCCATAATAAAGGCTACACGCGCCATATAGCCGCTGTCCTCGAGGATAGATAAAAAGAAAAACAGCGTCACAATAATTGGTAGGAAGCTAAGCACGCTCCCTACACCGTTAAACACGCCATCAATAATCAGCGAGCGCA
The DNA here is from genome assembly GCA_934229395.1 of uncultured Peptococcaceae bacterium. Taxonomy (GTDB): domain Bacteria; phylum Bacillota; class Peptococcia; order Peptococcales; family Peptococcaceae; genus UMGS1590. The sequence goes on from CAKQDL010000032.1 coordinate 19,600, forward strand.
AAGCCTCGTTGACACCATAGCTTGTAAGCATGTGATTGACGCCCTCGGTAAGAAGCCCGATCAAGGTTTCCAGCCAACTCTGAAGCGCTGCACCAATGACGTTAAAGGTGAGCCAAAACATAAGGCCCATAATTCCAACAAAGGCCGGAATGCCCGTGTATTTTCCCGTCAAAACGGCATCGAGCTGGCTGCTGCGACGGTGCTCCTTGCTTTCCTTGGGCTTAATGACCGTGGCTTGGCAAACCTCGTTGATAAAACGAAAACGCACACTAGCAATGACCGAGGCCCGATCCATGCCACTTTCAATTTCCATTTGGTGATTGATATGCTCAATCATTTCTTTTTCGTTTTGCTCAAGGGCGAGCTTTTCCACGAGAAGGGGATCGCCCTCTGCAAGCTTGCTCGCTGCAAAACGCATAGGAATATGCGCGCGCTCTGCGTGGTCCTCAATCAGGTGCATAATCGCATGAATGGAACGGTGCGCTGCACCATCGTCACAGCCAGAGCAACAAAAATCCATCTTTGCCGGTCCTTCTTGGTATTTTGCCACGTGGATGGCATGGGCCACAAGCTCCTCCACCCCTTGATTTTTCATGGCAGAAATAGGCACCACCGGCACGCCCAAAAAAGCCTCCATTTCGTTGACCAAAATAGAGCCGCCATTGCCCACCATTTCATCCATCATATTGAGGGCCACGACCATTGGAATGTCAAGCTCCATCAGCTGCATGGTGAGGTAGAGGTTGCGCTCGATATTGGTGGCGTCAAGAATATTGATGATGCCACGCGGTCTGTTTTCCAAAAGAAATTCACGCGTCACAATTTCCTCGCTGCTATAAGGGGACATCGAGTAGATCCCTGGCAGGTCCGTAATGAGGGTATTCGGATGGCCCTTAATCACGCCATCCTTGCGGTCCACCGTTACGCCAGGAAAATTGCCAACGTGTTGGTTGGAGCCTGTGAGCTGGTTAAAAAGCGTGGTCTTGCCACAGTTTTGGTTGCCCACGAGGGCAAAGGTCAAGACCTCGTCATCTGGAAGAGGATTTTCTTCCTCCTTATTGTGGAATTTCCCGCCTTCACCAATGCCTGGGTGACTGGTGGCCGTCACCTGTTTTTCCGTTTTTATAACACGCTTTGCTGAGTGCGCCTCGGTAATGGCAATCTTGCCTGCATCCTCCAAGCGAATTGTGAGGCTGTAGCCATGGATGCGCAGCTCAATGGGATCCCCCATTGGCGCATACTTCACCACCGTCACCTCCGCGCCTTGGATGAGGCCCATATCTAGAAAATGCTGTCTGAGGGCACCTTCGCCGCCAACCGATACAATCGTTGCCGTTTTCCCAACAGGCAGATCTTTGAGTGTCATATCCGCCATCTGTAAACCTTCCTTCACTTAGTATGTTACAGATTTTACCACGAAGGCAGGAATTGGTCGATAGCTTTGGACAAATTTAGTTTGCTATAGCTAGCTTTTATTGATACACTCTATGCAACAAGCCGCTGATTGCCAGCCTGTGCCAACAATCAACGGCTTGTTTGTCTATTCTTTTTTACGCTCAGCGAGCACCAAAGCGCGCCACGCCACAAAGCCCGTCAGTACTTGCAAGATTCCCACAATAAAAAAGGTGGTAGACAGCACATTGCGCGGGAAGATGACAAATTGAATCATAATCCACGCCATAAGCACGAGCCCCAACACGCCACCCAAAAGAACGCCCAACTTTTTCTTTTTGAGCAGCAGACAAGCCGCTACAAGGTTTGGCACACCGTTCACGCACAAAAGCGCAAGCCCAGGAAAGAGGAAATTTTGAAAGAGCACACCCGCAAAAGGCAGTACCTGAAAATACACCAGCATTGGCCCCATGCCCATGTTGCTCCCATCAATGGCGCTCAGCATCCCTATAGCGCCACCAACAGCACCAATCCCCACAAAAAGGCACCAAAAAAGCAACACCCGCCTAGCAATCTGATACATCTACCTTTCTCCTCTCAAGCCCTCTGCTTTTTAATATACTTTTATTATACGCCTCTTGGGTGCTGTTGGCAGAGATTTTTAATACCTATGGCGCAAATAAATCGACCATTCAAGCACCTTGTACCTGAATGGTCAATTTATTTACGCCAGTTTTCAGTCAAGTCCAAATTAGTGTGTAAAATACCTTTGGGTATTAATCGTGCGTGTCATCTGCTCTAGAACTCAAGTCACTAAAAAGGCAGTTTGTTCTAAGGCGATTCGGTGAAATGTTGCAAGTACATCTGTTGACATTAACTTGCGATAGCTT
>CAKQDL010000033.1 GCA_934229395.1 uncultured Peptococcaceae bacterium
CATACCGGGCTTGACCCGGTATGTGCGCCCTTTGTTCCAAAGGGGTCTTTAAGGCCGGCTTAGATTATTCCTGCAGCTACCAAATCGGCATAATTAAACAACAATCCGGCAGCATACTGCACTCTAATGGTGTGTCCATTGTATATGCAATTGTATGTTACACCTTTTTCCATTTTGCTTTTCGGTGTGCCGGTAAGAGTATATTTGATGTCTTCGCCATCTTCACCGATTAAAGCCGTTCTCCAAATCCAAACCTCTTCGCCTGCCCAGTAAGAAGAAAAATTGTAAATTGATTTTAATTTATCTGCAGAAATCCACTCTGATTCAAATTCCGTTGCTGCATTATCAGAATCATATTTTTGCGGAACAAAGTTAGTATTAATGGTGCCATCATTATTCAACAAACCAACAGTGATTAAATCTTCAGGGTTAAAATACCAATCACCGTTTGATTTCTTGAAGCGTATGTTGCTATAAGTTCCTTCTGCATCATCAGAATCAGCAAAAGTTTCTGGCATGTCATATACATACAATAATTCTTTTGACACAATTCCTTGCAAGTAAAAGCCATATACTAAGTTTCCAACTCCGAGAGACCAATCGTGCATAGAACTGGTCATTATACCAAAGCAAAGATCAGGCTCATTGGCAAGTTGCTGTAATTCATATTCACTAATCCAATCCGCTTCCAATTCTTGTTCTGTCCATGCTTCCTCAAAATTAAACAATCCAAAATACATTTCGGGGTATAGTCCGTCTTTTGGCTCGTAATAATATATGCCATCCTGCATTTCTAAATATCTTTTTACTACAGTTCCTGCATCTCCAAATGTAAATGCTCTATATCTTAACCATTCCATGTATGTTTCACCAAAAGTGCTTCTAAACCAAGATGCAGATAAAATGCTTGGATCAAAGCTACTATAATAACTCTGGAAATATGTAGTGTTGCTGAAAAATTCATAGCAATCAGAACGAGTATTCTTATAAGTATTTCCGTTCCAAGTCCATGTACATAGCTCACTCATATTCTCTGTACATTCTACTTGATAGGTATAAGAAGAACTATTGCCAGAGTAGTAGATGGGATATATGTTATCATATGCATATCCTCTTAGCCTTTGGTAACCAGAGTATTCACCATGGGCAGGTTCGGAATAAAGATCATAAACATCAATAACTACATCAGGATCATCAGTATTATCGCCAACAACAACATATCGGAAGTCTTCAGACAGATCTGCAACAGCCATTATACTTAAGCCATTAATGTACTGTTCGTCGGTCAGAGCTCCATCCTTTTTTAACTGCTTAACAAGTGGAACTCCTGCTTTTGTTGGTTGCAATAATGCCCCACAGGATAGCCATACAAGATCTTCACGAAGGAAATTAGAGTTTTGCGAATATTTACCCTCCGTTAAACCAATGCTGTCCGAAAAAGCAAGCGCATTGCTATAAGAGAAATCACCGTTGCTGTCATTATATCCAAGCGAACGAAGCAAGAGAGTAATATACTGCTGAGCGTTAATATTTTGATTTCCGCTAAATGTGGTTGCGTTCGTTCCGTTTGTTAAGCCATTTTTATATGCATAAGCAATATAGCGATCTGCCCAAAAATCAACATCTGTAAACGGATGTGAATATGCGCAATCTAATGCTTCATCTTCTTTACCGAGCAGACGAATTAACATTACAACCGCCTGCTGACGAGTAGGAGCCGTAGCCAGGCCATAAGTAGGTTTACCATTTGAATCAGTCCCTGTTCCCTTGAACAATCCAAATTCGTATAAAGCATCGGCCAATGATACAGCATCATTGCAGGGAGGAGCTGCAAAAGCGGAAGTGCAAAACAATCCAAAAATACAGCTAAAAACCATAACAAACGATATAATCCTTTTCATTTTTCAACCTCCATATCCATAAATAATAAAATGAGACTTCGAATTTTCGATATCCACATATCTTGTGTAAATAATACTATGCTCCAAATCACTACTGGTTAATGCATTGCCACTTTGATAAGTAGCCTTGTCCTCGTCTGATCCACCCGCTAAAGCAACATCTGCAAGAATAGCTTCCGTTTTTGCAGACACAGCTTCAGACCAATCGTTTCCATACAATTCGTATTGTATTGCTCCGACAATGGAACTGATAACCCACCACCGATGCATGGTTATTGTTTGATCGGATGTGGCTGTGGACGGATAGATATATTCCATGCGGATAATATGTTTTCCGTTTGCTGCTTCAATCGATAATGTTTCACCATTTGGAAGCGAATACTCAAGCGTATCTCCGGAGAGTTTTGCATCAATTAAGTATCCGTTTCCTTCGGGATCTTCAGCAGCCATTTCATTATATGCGTTGACAAACGCTGACCACAAAATGCCCGTCGATTTATCAGAAGTTGCCGGGGCTGATCCGCCATCATCCATATTCATCAACCAGCATTCAGTTTCCTCATCAGAAGAAACCACTTCTCCATCCAGTGTAAGATAAGTTGTATAAATCGTATTACTATAATCCGGCACATAGTAGCAGCGTGCGGTTACTTCATGCAAAACATCGTGTCCAAATGCATTTTTTGTTTCAAAGGCAGTTTCGATTAAGTAATAATGAGCCGTATATCCATCGCTGGTTTCATAGTCGCAGATATAGCTTGTAGCCGTATGTGTCCACTTATAGTCGCTGTATTCGACACCAAAGAAATCACTTGCACCCTCCCAAAATGCAGTGAAAACATCGCCTGTATAATCTTCAGGGCTTTTTATGTTTTCTTGTTCACTTTGTTGTGTTGAATTGCTTTGGGTGGAACTTCCAGCGGTGTCCGGTTTTGGTATTGCGATAATAGCAATTAAAAGAACAACGAAAATCGCAATCGGAACAAGATATCCACTTCGTTTTTTAGGCTTTGCGGGATTTGACAATGTTGGAGATTGTGTTTTTACCTGTTTTCCAGAATAGCTTTCGTAATAGGTCGTATGGGCATTGCTTTGTGGCGGCGCACTACATATATCTTCAAGCGCACGATAGATACGCTCTGCCTCTGGCTCAGTCTTTTTTGTAAACAAAACCGTGTTGTGGTCGAAAATAAACTGCTGTCGGGTCACTTTCCCTGTAATTCCATCTGTCGCTGTGATAATTGACAGATAACCACTTTTCAGTGCTGTAGCACGAACAGAGTTGACATCTATTATTTCTGTATAGGGAATTGTCTTATCAAATCGAAATAGTTTCATTCCCTTGCTGCGAAATATACGGACACCATCAGGAGTTAGCTCAATTTCATTGCCGCTCTCAATGTCCTTATAGTGAAGTCCCCAATACTTAGCATAATTATCTTGCTGCGGAGGATAATTTCCTTCATCAGTAGGGGTAACACATTTTGCGCCGCATTTCTGACAGAATTGCATTGCATCATCCATTGGATTTCCGCATTTTACGCAGTATTTCATTCCCTATCCCCTTTTACTTATTTGTATAAAGATTCGAGTTCTTTATAATAATCCTCTATAATCTGATCAATCGTCCGGGATGCCTGCCTCGCAGAGCGCACATACAGGGATTGCCCCTGTATGTGCGCCCTTTGTTCCAAAGGAATTGTTCTGCTACCAAAGGAGCATCTTCATCGTCAAAAGATCGCTCGTTTACCAATACCTTTTAGGTGAATAATTGATGCGCTCTGCGTAGTCATTTTGCTCAACAAGTTCACCGATCCAATAAAGATACGCAACCCAAAGATTGGTTATCTCGTTTCCTTTTCCAAGTTGGAATGGGTACACCATTGCCTCATATGAATCTGTGCCAACCTGCCCTGCAAGCTTGTAACACCAATCTGTGCTTTCATCTGAATCATATTCTGTTGCATCGTGAAGGTTGCCCTGCAAGGTTACATACTGTGGAAGAATGTAGGCAACGATAAATTCGTTCATATCTTCAGTGGAAATATATGCAGGAGTGTTTTCCGGCTCTATCGTACTTTTATTTTCTGGCTCATTATGGGGAACGGGAACCTCAGTTTCTGTAGTTGTATTTCAAGCAGTAGCTTTCTGCGTTGCATCATATAATTGCTGGATCAACTCATCTACCGCTACATATCCATTGTTCACTACGACCTCATCATTAACTATTGCCAAGACTATCTCGTCTGTCAGTCGTGAGTAAACAAAAGTAAATGTAGTTCGTGTTTTGGCACCGAATGCATTTTCAGAATCGACATACGAGGAAACCGAAATATAAAATAGATTTTTACCGTATTCCCAGTCATACCACGGGAAGTCTGCTGTTTTTGGAGAGGTGAGCAACGATTTCATAGTCAATTCTGCATCCGTTTTGTAGTTTATTTCTTCATCGGAAGTCAATGGAAGATACCATTCTTCAAAATATTCCATATCGTAGGTAACCTGTAGAAATCCAAAAGTATCGCCATCAATTAGATTGATCCAAAAATCATCCACCTTTGCAGAGGGGCAACGATACCGCAATGCAATATCGGTGTCGGCAGCTACGGTGCAGGACGATTCCTCATTGATCCCAAACTGAGTCAAAACTTCGTCTTTGCTTTCATAGGGGTAGTCGCTATAAGAAGTAAATCGAACGACTTGGTCATTAACCAAAACAAAGGATACCTCACCTAAAATACTGTCATTGCCGTACTCGTAATATACGCAAGGAATATCAAACGCTCCTTGGCAAGTGCTTTGGCTGATTTCATCCGGCTCACCTAGCAGAGCAATAAGCTCATTCCCAGATATATTGCCGTACTTCTCAACATCAATGATAACAGAAGTTGATGCCTCTGGCTCTTCGGAATGATTGCCGTTTCCGCTTATTGCAACTATCGTGACCATTATAAAAACGGCAAGAATAGTTATAAGGTACTCGGTCTTCTTTCTGGGCTTCACCGGATTTTTAAGGCTTGGCGATGAGACAACTTCTTGCTTCCCAGTACTACTTTCATAGTAAGTAGTGTGGATCGTAGACGCTGGTGGTGCGCTGCATATATCCTCAATCGCACGATAGATACGCTCTGCCTCTGGCTCAGTCTTTTTTGTAAACAAAACCGTGTTGTGGTCGAAAAGAAGCTGTTGATGGCTTGCCTTCCCTGTAATACCTTCCGTCGCTGTGATAATCGAAAGATAGCCACTTTTCATTATCGAAGCCCGCTCTGAATTGACTTTAATAATTTCAGAATAGGGGATTGTTTTATCAAAGCGAAATTGTTTCATTCCCTTGTTGTGGAATATATGGACACCATTGGGCGTTAGTTCGATTTCGTTTCTGCTTTCTGGATCTTTGTAGTGAAGTCCCCAATACTCCGCATAATTATCTTGCTGCGGAAGATAATTTGCTTCATCAATAGGGATAACACATTTTGCGCCGCATTTCTGGCAGAATTGCATTGCATCATCCATTGGATTTCCGCATTTTACGCAGTATTTCATTTCTTATTCCCCTTTTGCTTATTTGTATAGAGATTCGAGTTCTTTATAATAATCCTCTATAATCTGATCATAGGAATCGTCATAATGTTCAACCAGCGGCTGCGCTCCCGTGTCAGAGAAAATCTCAAAATGAAACCAGTTTACGGTGTCATCTTGATATTTCATAAATGCTCTTGCCTCGCCGGTATATGTAGAGCCGTTGACTTTACAGGTGAAATAAAAGGTGTAGTGGCAATCATACCAATCATTGTCCTCGCCAAATCTGAACTTGCTGCTAGTAACATTCAGCGAAGTTAAACCATCAACAGATTTTGCATAATCCATAAGGGATTGACTGACAGCGGGGGTTTGTTCTTCATACCAATTCTGAACATCGGTCAGGGTAGTAGCTGTGTTTGCATTATTATCCTGCGGAGTCTCGTCGTTTTGCTTGTTATCAATGGCTGGCTGTGAGGTATACTGCTCTTCACTATCTTGCGAAACCGTGATGGCTACACCGATACAGAAAACCGCAAAGGCTGCAACGACACAATACTGTACAAATATTTTCTTTTTCAGTCCAGACTGTCGATTCAGAATATATGGATTGCCTTTTGGTGACTTGGCAAGGACAAAAAACATCGCCGCAAGAACAGCAAAGAATCCTCCCATACTAACAGCTATACCAACCTCCCCGGCTATGGCTCCGATAAGCACAATTTGTCCAGCAAACACGAGGCACACAATCATCAAAATCTCCATGCCTTTTCGCAGAGAAGTCAGATTATTTTCTTTTGCATTGTTATTCGCAGGAGCAGTTTTCGCTTGATTCGTTGGAGTCCGTACACAACGCTGAACTTGTTGCAGGGCTTTTAGAAGTAGCGTTTTCACTTGATTCGTTGGAGTCTGTACTCGTTTCAGCTCGGCTTCCTGTGCAACTGGATCTGGGGCTTTCGGTGTCGGGTCAGTATCATTGATTGCTCTTGTTCCACACTTCTGGCAAAACAGCATATCATCTTCCATTGGATGCCCACATTTATAACAATATTTCATTTCAATTCCTCCTTATCTCTAAGCTTTAAACTTATAGCCGCATTTCATGCAAGTAACCATGACTTCGTCGGAGCCGATATTTCCTGCCACCAGCCCAGCGGGCCAAAAATGGCAGCACCGACAACGCCTTTTCCGACACCATATCCCTTTTTGTTGCCGGACAATGAAGTTGATCCACAGCGAGGGCATTTCATCATCTCATCGTACTGTTTACGCTGAAGCCGGAGCTGTTGGCGCTGCTGTTCTGTTTGCTTTCGGGCTTCCTCTAATTCCTGCTGCTCATTTGCAGATTGGCTTTGTAGTAAGCCAGATCCATATCTGCTTTTGTGAGTTCCCCAGTTTCCGGCTTGTCCGCCACAAAAGAGGTAAAAGGGTTTCCGCAGTAGCCGCAGAATGCACTATCTGACCGATTTTCCTTTCCACACTTCGTACAGAACATAACATCCAATTTCACCACTGCTGGAGCAGTATCAACAACCTCTGCATCTATCGTTGTTGCCCCCTGATCGGCAACAGATAAATCATCTTTCAATAATTGATCGATAGACACCTCAAATATCTCGCTTATAAGGATGAGTTTACTCGGCTCTGGCAAGGTTTGTTGTGCTTCCCATTTTGAAACCGATTGCCGGGATACATCGAGCATTTCTGCGAGCTGTTCTTGTGACATACCCTTTTGCCGTCTCAGCAACAATAATTTCTCTGAAAAGGTCATATGTCTTCCTCACTTCGACAAGCTGCGCCCTTGTTACCAAGGGCTTTATTCTTATCACTCGTTGTCAGCGCTTTTTTTGTTGCTCAATCAAGATTCAATGGCGTTTTTTTCAGATGTGTTTTTCATTTTTGCGAATGCGACAAAACAGAAAATCATTTCAAGCAATACAAAAATTGCATATATGGACATTACCAATTCATGTTCGCAACCACAAGCTGTCAAAGACAATAGCATTGTTGTTGCCAATACTAACGATAATATTTTTTTTCATTTCAAGTTCTCCTCAATAAAAGCATTCTTGCAAAATGGTGTACCTTTCTGTAAAGAAAACATGACCAGTTTTTTATTCGCTAGTTTGTGAGGCTTTTCGCCAAAACAGTATGGAAAATTTTGCAGACCCATGATACAATCTATTTATATAAGCTTTTGCATCTTTTACAGAAAGGTACACATTTCTGTAAAAACCCCCCTTTTACAACAACTTGGCTTTTTCGTAAATCTCTGCCCGGTAACGGAAAGTAGCAAGGGGCATCCCACATTCCTTTGCTGCTGCCGTCCCGGTGATTTCTCCCATTTTCCAACGCTGGTAGACAGAATGAAAATTCTCGGGCAGCGGTTTGGGTGGCCGCCCAAACCGAATGCCCTTGGTTTTTGCCGCAGCAATACCTTCGGCCTGCCGTTGCCGGATGTTGGTGCGCTCGTTTTCTGCCACAAAAGACAGCACTTGCAGCACAATGTCACTGAGAAAGGTTCCCAGCAAATCCTTACCTCTCCGTGTATCCAAAAGCGGCATATCCAGCACCACAATGTCAATGCCTTTTTCCTTTGTGAGAAAGCGCCATTGCTCCAATATTTCTGCGTAATTGCGTCCCAGACGGTCAATGCTCTTGATATAGAGCAGATCGTCTTTTTTCATTTTTCGCAGCAGCTTTTTATACTGCGGACGCTCGAAATTCTTGCCGGATTGCTTGTCGATATAAACATTTTTCTCAGGTACGCCCACTTCCCGGAGGGCAATGACCTGACGATCTTCATTTTGCTCTCTGGTAGAAACACGGATGTACCCATAAATTTTCTGCTCGTTCCTGTAGTTCTCGTGATTGTTCATGGAAAAAATCCTCCTGTTTTGTTGGCTCTGCGGCGAACAGAATCTGTTCCGTGCTAAATTCCATTTGCTGCAAGGCAATGTTTTGATAAAATTCAATTTCAAACCAGATTTTTGCTTGTGATGCCCTGTCACCCGCTTTCCCGTTTTGCTGGTTTATGCGAAATCAAGCCAAACAGCGAATATCCGCACGGAACCGGGAAGCCCACCAAGATGATACAACTACTGCGAACAGCCATTCTCCGGCGCTGGATGTGCAACAGAGTTTGCGGGAAGCCATGAACTACAAAGGCAGCGATGCGGAAAAACAGGCTCGCATTTTTCTCGCAACCTTTGGTATTGACTACGCTGCGATCACGATGGAGCAGTTTGTAAATCTGATAGAGGTTTTGAAACTGTCCAAACACCTGAAACCCTTTATTAACCATCGAGGAAAAACCAACATGACCCACGGAAAAGGAAAAAGATAGCGCAAATAGGCAAAAAAATATGCTGGACATGGTTGAAATCAACCGTGTCCAGCATATTTCATTTACCCAATCCCGTCGACAGATGCCGTAAGTGTAATTTTGAGTGAATTACTTTCTTACGAGCACCCGCCCAACGATGGGGCGGCTTTTTTGTTGTCTTAATCACTCATAAAGGCTAGGGCTAGTTTTTCTAGGGCTTGGATATCGTTGAGGTGGGCTGTTTCGCGCGCGGAGTGCATGGAGAGCATGGGGATGCCGCAGTCGATGGCCGGGAGGGTGTTGGCGGTTTCTGCGAGGGGGCCGATGGTGGAGCCGCCGCGCATATCTGCTCTATTGGCAAAGGTTTGGTGAGGGATGTTGGCGCTTTGGCAGAGGGCGCGGAAGATGGCTTCGCCACGGCCTGTGGTGGCGTAGGAGTGGCTTGCGGAAAGCTTTAAGACCACGCCTTCGCCCATGACAGGACGCAGCACAGGATCGGCCTTGGTACCATAGCATGGATGCACGCTGTGGGCGCCGTCTAGGCTTAGGAGGAGCTCATCGGGCGTGTTTGCGAGGTCGGCGGCTTTATAGATGGTGTCTAGGAGGGTGCGCAGACGTGCACTTTGGGCGCCTGAAGGGCTGCGCGATCCAATTTCTTCGTGGTTGTAGCTCACAAAGAGGGCAATGTGGTGGCGCGGTGCGGCGGCGCGCAGGGCGCTGGTGGCCGCATAGGCACTGGCGAGGTTATCAAGGCGCGGGCCGCTTACGAGGCCTTCGGTGCCAACAAGGGAAAAGCCTTCGTCACTCACAAGGTAGAGCTCGTGGCTCAGTAGGTCCTCCTCGCGCACGCCGAGGGCGCGAGCGAGGGCTTGCTCTAGGCTTGGGGCCTTGGCGCTGCCCCAAAGGGCGAGCATTTCGTTTTGCACATTGAGAGGGCCTTCCTCGCGGTGCATATGGGCAGCGAGGGAGGGGATGGTGACGCGCTCAGGCAGGGTTAGGAGATGGCCTTGGGGCTTGTCCCAGGTTTTGCCCTTGGTATAGGCTAGGCCCGAGATGGCCAAGGGGCGGTCGAGCCAGCTTGCGAGAACGGGGCCGCCGTAGCATTCGAGATTGAGAAGGCTTGCGCCATCACGGCGAATTGTGGGGCTTGGTTTTAGGCGAAAGCAAGGGGAGTCGTTGTGACTGGCGACGATGCGTGCACCGTCTACACTTTGTGTGGGCATCACGAAGGCTAGGGTGAGGCCTTCTTCGAGGGGATAAAAATAACGCCCACCCATGCGCAAGGCGCTGTGTCCGTTCCAAGGTAAAAAGCCGGCCTTGGCCAAAAGGGTGTAGCTTTCGCTTGCGGCGTGGTAAGGGGTGAGGGCGTTTTCTATATAGCTAAAAAATTCGGTTTCATGCATGGTTGTCGCTTCCTTCTTTGTAAAACACGCACAGCCAAATGGCTGGCGAGGAGGTAAGGGTCACAAGATGGCGCTCGTGGGCGCGAAGGAGGAGGGGCTCGCCTTTTTTGAGAGCAATTTCGCCACGTCCTTCTATCAATAAGGTGGCGCTGCCTTCGAGCAAAACGAGCCATTCGTCTTCGTCTTGGTCATACCACGCGTTTTTGGGGGTGGTGTGGCCGTGGCTCACAATGCGCTCAATGCGGCAGCTGCCCTTTTGGTAGAGAATGCTCACGTCTTCTTCGGGCATGGGGGCGCTTGGTTCAAAAAGGTTCATGGCCTATCCTCCAAGAGATTGAACAAAACTTTGTAGGCGTCTACAAGCTTGTCGTCGGGCCAATGGCTACGGTTGGCAACAGAGGTTGAGGGGAGACTGGTGGCCTCTAGGCCTGTTTGGGGCAAGAGGTGGCGCTTGTACAAATCGCGGGCCTTGTTGCCGGTGGTGGCAATATGGCGAAGGTTGGGGTAGCGCACCAAGAGAGCGGCTACGTCGTTGGGGCGCGCGTCACGGATGGAGCTGTCGCTGGCGCCTTCTATGTCGCATTCGGCCAATACATCCCACAGCGCTATATGATGGCGCTGGGCAAAATCACGCGCTTCTTCGGGCGTCTTGGGCACGCTTTCCTGCCAAAGCTTGGCCAAGGTGGGCCAGAAGCGGTTTTGTGGATGGCCGTAATACATACCGCGCTCGCGGGAGCGGGGCGAGGGCATGGTGCCCAAAATAAGCACCCTGGCCGCAGGATCAATCCAAACGGGCAGGGTGTGATGAACGCGCTCAGCCATTGATGATGGCAATTTGGCAGGCTTCCATGGCTTTGAGGGCTGTTTCGTGGCTTTCTGGGCTGACGCCAGCGCAGAGGTCGGCGCGCACATAAATAGGTACGTTAGGAAGGGTGGATTTTAGGAACATGGCGTTTGCGATGACGCAAATATCGGTGCACACGCCACAAAGGGTGATGGATGTGAGGGCGTCGGCGTTATGAAGGCGCATGGCAGAATGGGACATGGTAGGAGAGCCAAAGCCTTGCTTTTCAAAGCCTTGGGCGCCTTTCATAAGGAGGGCGCGCTGGATGCTTTCTTCCACTTCCCAGCCATCGGTGCCAAGGCGGCAATGCTCTACCGGAAGATAATGGCCTTCTTGGGTGGTGAGATAATCTGCGCCGTGGGTGTCTTGGGTGTAGTAGACTGGGCCTTGGTGGTTGCGCACGCGCTCCGCCACCTTTGGCACAATGGCTTGGGCGGCTTCAGAGCCTAGGGAGCCGGTGATAAAATCGCGCTGCATATCAATAACAATGAGCAAATCGTTGGTCGCTTTCATGGTGGTTTCCTCCGTTTTCCTTTCCGATTTTTTCTGTCTATATTGTACCAGTTTCACCCTTTAAAGTCATTAACCACTTTTGTATACTCTCTGTGCACACAACCATCCGTTAATGGCGAATGCGTGTGCTGTGCGTGGACAGCAGTCCTTTTCTGGCTTGCATTTGCTGTGGCGGTTTGTTAGAATAGGCGAAGTGTTGTTCTTTACTATATCTTACAGAAAAGGGGATTGTTACTGTGTCTGAAAAGAAAAAGATGGGACTCATTACAAAGCTTGTTATTGGCATTGTTGTGGGTCTCTTGCTTGGGATGGTTGTGCCGGAACCAGTTATTCGCGCACTTGCAACCTTGGGCTCCATTTTTGGTAGCTACCTAAGCTTCATTATTCCACTCATGATTGTGAGCTTTGTTGCAACGGGGATTGGTCACTTGACCTCTGGCGGCGCTGGGAAGCTGTTGGGCGTAACTGTAGCCATCGCTTACTGCTCCACCATCATTGCAGGTACCACCGCTTATTTGGTAGACTCTGCTGTGTTCCCGTTCTTCATCACTCCAGAAATCATCGAAAACTTCCAGCAAACTTCTGGCGTGGCCATCGAACCATATTTGGATTTCGCTCTAAACCCAGTGTTTGATGTTACCACTGCTATTATTCTTGCTTTTATTTTTGGTATTGGCATCATTGCCCTTCGCAATGGCAAGAAGCACAGCGACACTGCTGATCTTATGCTTCGCCTTTTTGACGGTTTCCAAGAAATCGTTAACCTTTGCCTTTCTAAGACCATCTTGCCACTTTTGCCATTCTACATTGGTATCACCTTTGCAAAAATGAGCTACACTGGCGAAGTGTGGAGCGTGTTGCGCGTCTTCTGGAAGGTTTATGTCGTTATCATCCTTCTTCATGCACTCTACCTTACCGTTGCTTTCTGCATCGCTGGTGGCGTGTCCAAGAAGAGCCCACTCTTCTACATTAAAAACCAAATTCCTGGTTACCTCACCGCTGTTGGTACCCAAAGCTCTGCCATCACCATTCCTGTAAACGTACAATGCGCAGAAAAGAATGGTGTATCTAAGAGCATTCGTGAATTCGTTGTGCCACTTTGCGCAACCATCCACCTTGCTGGTAGTACCATCACCATCACCTCCTGCGCAACAGGCGTACTTATGATGAGCGGCATGGCCCACAATATTGGCGTCATGCTTCCATTCGTCTTCACCTTGGGCGTTGTTATGATTGCTGCTCCTGGTGCACCTGGTGGCGCTGTGATGAGTGCTCTTTCCTTCTTGCCAATGATTGGCATTCCTGTAGAAGGCTCCTTGGCATCTCTTATGATTGCTCTCTACCTCACCCAAGACAGCTTCGGTACCGCGTGCAACGTATCTGGCGACAACGCCATTGCCGTTATCATTGATACCTTCAAAGACAAAATCACTGGCCAAAAAGCCTAAGTGCATAGAGCGCTCCCTAGGGGGCGCTTTTTGTTTGACGGCAAGGTGCATGGTGGTATACGATGAGTAACAAACGTGGTAAATGCGATTTCTGCAATATAAATATCGCAACATAAAAAGGTCTGTGTAACTTTGGTCGGTTACGGGGCTTTTTTGTTGCGTTCGTTGGGCGTATAATGATGCTAGAAAGGAGTGGCGAGGATATGCATATTGAGGATGCGCGAGCTGCGGATTTTGAGGTGGCGTTTTCTATTATTGAGCGCCTTTGGGATTACAACAGCTATGATCAGGAAGAGGTGCGTGCCATTTACGAGCGCGTGCTTGAGGACGAAAACAGCTTTGCCTTTTTTATAAAGGACGAGGCGGGTGCGGTGAAGGGCTTTTGTCATGGCGCCTTCTTTGATACCTTTTGGCTGAGCGGGCAAACGTGCTATGTGTCGAGCCTCTTTGTGGAGGAGGACGCGCGCCGCACGGGTCTTGGCACGAGGCTTTTGGACCACGCGCGCTCCCTGGCGCAGACGCGTGGATGCAAGGGGATGGTGCTCGATTCTGGCCTTGCGCGCACAGGAGCTCACGCTTTTTACGAGGCCTATGGCTTTGACAAAAGTTGCTACGGCTTTGATTATTATTTATAAGAAAGAGGCCCAGACGCCTTTGCCCTTAAATTGCAAAAAGTTAACGACTTTTTTAAAAAAGTTTTGGAAAGATGTTGACAGAATAGGCGCGTGCCACTATAATAATCATTGTTATGGCGAGGAGAGATGACCGAGAGGCCGAAGGTGCTCCCCTGCTAAGGGAGTATACGGGTGAACCGTATCGAGGGTTCGAATCCCTCTCTCTCCGTAGGCGCTGTTAGCTCAGCTGGATAGAGCGTTTGGCTACGGACCAAAAGGCCAGGGGTTCGAATCCCTTACAGCGCGGAAGACTCAAGGATTAGTCCTTGAGTCTTTTTTGGTTTTACGAGAAAGGATGAAAAGTATGGCTTACTACAAAAGTGCCCACTGTGTGATTGAAGGCGATGTGACCATCGAAAAGGATGCCAATATTTGGCATTATGCGGTGCTTCGCGGTGACGAGGGCCCTATTTATGTTGGCGAAGGCTCCAATGTGCAGGATGGCTGCGTGCTCCACAACGATGCAGATACCGCCATCCATATTGGCAAGGGTGTGACCATTGGCCACCGTGCGGTGATTCACGGCTGCACCATCGAAGACGATGTGCTTGTAGGCATGGGTGCCATTGTGATGAACGGCGCGCACCTTGGCCGCGGAAGCATCATTGCTGCTGGAGCTGTGGTTTTGGGCGGCATGGAAGTGCCAGAAAACAGTATGGTCATGGGCGTGCCAGCAAAGGTGCGTGGCGAGGTGAGCGCGGAGCAGCTAGAAGCGAGCCGTAATAATGCCACCACCTATGTGACCTTGGGCCACGATAAGCTCCTACGCGTCGAATAAAAATAAAAGAACGTGCAAAAAAAGCTTGACGCGCGCGCCCTCTAGTGATAACATTATATGTGCTCTAAAGAGTGCGTGCGCTGTTAGCTCAGCTGGATAGAGCGTTTGGCTACGGACCAAAAGGCCAGGGGTTCGAATCCCTTACAGCGCGGCAGACTCAAGACTTGTTCTTGGGTCTTTTTTATTGCTCTGCTGCGAAAATAATTGACCGCCGCCAGCGGGGATGATATAATACACTGTACCCAAAAAGCAAAGGGGAGTAGCACTGGCCCAGCCAGGGAGCGCATCGTCACCTCGTGGCATTTTCCACCGGTTCGCTCTGATAGTCTAGACTTGATTGCAAGACCTTTGCCTTTCCTGTTAAGCAAGAAAGGCAAAGGCCTTTTTTGTTGGTCAAAATCACTTTAAAAGGAGAATGTATGATGGAAACTTTATTGTTTGGCGCTATGGATGCCGGCATGGCCATGCAGTACCTCTTTGTACTGATTATGCTTGTGGCTATGGAAGGTGTTTTAAGTGCCGATAACGCCCTTGTACTTGCAGTGATGGTTCGCCCATTGGCACCGCAGCTTCGTCCAAAGGCACTCTTTTACGGCCTTATTGGGGCAGTTGTGTTGCGCTTTGGGGCGCTCTTCTGTGTGTCCTTCTTGGCAACAGTGTGGCAGGCACAGGCGCTAGGTGCT
Organism: uncultured Peptococcaceae bacterium; assembly: GCA_934229395.1. GTDB lineage: Bacteria > Bacillota > Peptococcia > Peptococcales > Peptococcaceae > UMGS1590. The sequence goes on from CAKQDL010000033.1 coordinate 15,089, forward strand.
GCCTACCTCATCTTCATGGGCGTGAAAAACATCATGGAGTACAACAAAAAAATGAAGGAAACAGGCCTCGAGGGCTCCAAGCATGAGCTCCCTGAGGACGAAGAACGCAACTATCTTGTGAGCCGAAAGGACTTTTGGAAGGTTGTTGCCAAGGTTGAATTTGCCGACATCGCTTTTGCTGTAGATTCTATTTTGGCTGCTGTGGCCATCGCTCTTTCCCTTCATCCTACAGGCTGGGGCCATATTGGCGGTATGGACACTGGTGAATTCCTTGTTGTCTTTACTGGTGGTATGTGCGGCGTTGTCCTCATGCGTTTTGCTGCAACGATCTTTGTAAAGCTTTTGGACGAACGTCCAAAACTCGAAAAGGCTGCTTTTATGATTGTTACCTGGGTCGGGGTCAAGCTCGTTGTTGTTACCCTTAGCCACCCATCCTTGGGCGTGCTCCCAGAAACCTTCCCAGAAAGTACCCTCTGGCACATCGTCTTCTTTGGCGTGATGATTGGCCTCGCTGTTTGGGGCTGGTTTGGCTCTGCACCTGCTAAGAAGGAAGCCACCGAAGGCGCACCTGCTGCTATTGCCGAAAGCAAGGTGGAAGACGCGCAAGACGCAAAAGCACAAGCAAGCGCCGACGTGCAAGAAGATAACGACAACGACGCAGCAAAGAAGGAACGAAAAGAATGATCAAAGGGCTTTTTGATAATCCCCTCGTTTTGGCGCCAATGGCTGGTGTGACTGATAAGGCCATGCGCCTCATAAATCGCCGTTATGGCGTGGGCTTGGTCTATACCGAAATGGTCAGTGCCAAGGCCCTTATGTACAACAACAAAAAAAGCTACGAGCTTTTTGATTTAACCGACGAAGAAGAGCCTGTGGCCGTGCAGCTCTTTGGCAGTGAGCCAGAGATTATGGCGCGCGGTGCCGCGCTTGCTGTCCGTCATGGCGCCAAGCTGCTCGATGTGAACATGGGTTGCCCGGTGCCAAAGGTGGCCAACCATGGCGAAGGCTCGGGCCTTCTCAAAACGCCGGAGGTGGCTGTGGACATCATCCGTGCCATGCGCGAGGCGGTGGATGTGCCTCTTTCGGCCAAGATTCGCATTGGCTGGGATGAGGTCGACGCACAGCTGCCACAGTTTGCCCAAGCCTTGGAAAAGGCCGGCTGCGATTTTATCGCCGTCCATGGCCGCACCCGCGCTCAGTATTACACCGGCGAAGCCAACTGGGAGATGATTAAGGCTGTAAAAGAGGCCGTGACCATTCCCGTTATTGCCAATGGCGATGTGGTGGATGTGGCAAGCTACCACGCCATTTTAGAAAAAACTGGTGCCGATGCCGTGATGATTGGCCGTGGCGCCCTAGGCTGCCCTTGGCTCTTTGCCGAGCTCTTGGCCGATATCCGCGGCGAGGCTGCACCTGCCGCGCCAAGCCTCACAGAACGCGGCGCCATTATAATGGATCACGCCGAGCTCGCCTGTCGCTACAAGGGCGAACGCATTGCCATGCAGGAAATGCGCAAGCAATTGGGCTGGTATGTAAAAGGGATGCCCCACGCCGCCGCCCTCCGACGCGACGGCTGCACCATCAGCACCCTACAAGATTTGCAGGCCCTACTAAAGCGCGAGCAAATGCTATAGCATCCAACAAACGTTGTCCAATAGGATGGCGTTTTTTCTTTGTCAAAAATCATCCTTTGGGGGGATGACCGGGGCTTTTGTTTGCGGTATGATTAAAAAAAGATGGCGCATCATACCCTGGGGAGGGAGAGAGATGGATAAGAAAACGATATGTATCACAGAGGCGCTGAGGGCGCGCTTTGCGGACGCCTTTAGCAATAAACGCATGATGTTTTTTGCAGCCAACGGTGGCTATGGCAAAACCACTGCTGTGCGCATGCTCCTAGAAGGCCAAAGGGTGGCAGAGGTATCGGCTGCGCAAAGTCCGCTGGATTTTCCAAAGGATGAGGCGTGGGAGGTACTCTTTGTAGATGATTTGCATGAGCTTGATGATACAAAGGAACAGCAGGCTTTGGTGGCCTTTATCCAAAACCACCCTGACAAAAAATTCATCTTTGCCTCGCGTGGGTCGGTGGTGCCAGGATGGCTCATTGGGTTTCAATTTAGTGGCGACATGGAGGTTCTTACCGCCAAAGATTTGGCCATTGATGCTGTTTGTCTAAAAAAGCTTCTCGCACAGGAGGGCGTGGTTATCGATGATGAGGTCACCCTCCAAAAAATTCTCCAAACCAATTATGGCTATCCCATGGCCATAAGCACCCTAGCTAGGCGCATCAAGGAAGAGGGGTGCTACAACGAAAAGGTTGCTGCCGAAGGCTATAACGAGCTCTACCGCTATTGGGAGCATCATTTTTTTGATGCGCTACCGTCGCAGCTGCAGCGCTTTTGCACCGATATGGCCGTCTTTGATACCTTTAGCCTAGGCTTGGCTGAGATGGTCACCGGTAACCGTCGCGCGCGCGCCCTTGTAGAAGGCATTCAGCATCAAAGCGCCGTTTTGACGAGCACGGGTAGAAACAGTTACCAATTTACCCCGATTGGCCGTGGCTTCCTTGTGTGGATGATGGAGCGCTCTTATTCTGAGGAGGAGCGCAAGGGTGTGTATGATCGCGCAGGCCTCTATTATGAGCTTGAGGACGATTACAGCATGGCCATGGCGTGCTACCACAAGGGTGACAACAAGGAACGCATGGCCCTACTTTTGGAAAAAAACGCCCAAACCAGCGCCAGCATGGCCCATTATCAGCAGATTGCACCCTACTACCATGCCCTGCCCGAAGAAGCCCTTTTGGCCTCGCCAGCCCTCATGCAGGGGATGAGCATGCTCTGTGCCTTAGAAAACAACTACGATGCCTCTGAAAAATGGTACCAAGCCCTAAAGGCACGGCTCGGTGGCCCCAAGACCAAGGAGGTGCGCGGACGCGTGGCTTGGCTCGACATTTGCCTGCCGCAACGCGATGTACGCGATTTGGCCAAAAATGTTGCCGCCATCTTTGCCTTGGTTCGTAGCTGCGACATTGACCTTGACACCATGAGTGTCACCAATGCGCAGCCAAGCGTGATGAATGGTGGCAAGGATTTTTCCGTGTGGAGCAAACGTGATGATTTGCTCTATAAGACCATTCGCGTCCCACTAGAAGGCATTTTGGGCCGCGATGGCGTGGCCCTGGGCGATTGCGCCATCACAGAAAGCAAGCTCGAAAAAGGCGAAGACGTATCCGTCAAGATGCTCAGTCTTATGACGCGCCTAAGCGAGGTCCAATTAAGTGGCACACCCGACATAGAATTTGCCATTATAGGCCAAGCCGTGCGCCTGCAGCTCCAAAGTGGCGCCACCGATGAGGCATGGCGCAGTGTGCAAAACTTGCGCAAGCGCTACGAAGAGCGCGAGCTGACAAGGTTTATGCCCAACATCGACGCTCTCTTGTGCCGCATCGCCCTGCGTAGCGGTGATTACGCCTACGTAGAAGAATGGTACAACGACAAAGCGCTGCGCGATGCCTTTGATATATGGGTGCTCAAGCGCTACAGCTACCTCACCGAGGCCATGGCCGCCATTGCCCTAGGCCGCTACGATGCCGCCCTCATGACCCTAGCACCCCTAGAAAATTATTTTACCACCTGCCGCCGCCATATAGATGGCATCCATCTGCACCTACTGCGCGCCATAGCCCTCTACCGCACAGACAGGGAATGGCAGGAAGAACTTGCGAAGGCCCTAGAGGCCGCAGCAGGCTTTGGCTTTGTGATCACCATCGCCGAATACGGCGCCGCCGTGGTGCCCCTTTTGGATAAATGCACGTGGCAGGGCAACAAAGAGTTTTTGGCGCGCACCTTGCGCGCAGCGCGCAACCAAGCCAGCTATTATCCAAGCTTCATGCAGCCAAAAAACAAGCTCGTAGAAGCCCTCACGCCAGCAGAGCTGCAGGTACTGCGCCTTTTGTGCTTTGACAAAAGCAACCAAGAAATTGCCGATGTTTTAGGAGTAAAGCTATCCACCATCAAAACCCAGGTGCGGAGCATCCTCCATAAGCTTGGCGTCAAGCGACGCAGCGAAGCAAAAACCGCCGCGCAGGAGCTCAAACTTTTGTAATAGTTGCGCGCGCGGGGTGCAAGCATAGCACACTTGCAAGAAAGACTTGCAAGAAAACGGCGCTAGCCTTACAATAAAGACAAGCGACACATTGTAATATAACGGCTTGCTATAGAGCCACACGCGTGATAGAATTATACAAAAGAGAAAAGACAACTATGGAGGGAAGTTTATCTATGGAACTCAAAATGATTACCATCAATGAGTACAACAAAATCGTTGAAGACAAAGAAAAATGTTTCCTAGTATTTACCAAAGAAAAATGCTCTGTGTGCGCACGCTTAAAACCAATCCTCGAAAAGCTCGGTGACGAATACGCCGGACATCCAGAATTTAGCATGTACAACATGGAAATCCACGACCCAGATGCACGTGCCCTTTTCAAAAGCTGGTCCCTTGCAGGTGTACCACAAACCTGCATCATCAACGACGGCGAATTTCAAGAAGCGCTTCCAGGTGCTTTGGACGTAGCCATCTACCGCGATGAAATCAACAAGCTTTTGGGCATCAAAAAGAAAGGTTTTGGCGCCAAGCTCAAATCCCTTTTTGGTGGCAAGTAAAGAACCTATCCTCGCCTACAGGCGGGGATTTTTTGCTGTTGCAAGATAATTTTTAAAGTTTGGACTAGTTACATAAAATAGAGTTACCATCACTATAAAATAGACTTACAGAAGGCGCACCAAACAGGGTTGGAAAACTCAAAACAATGCGCTATACTAAATCCACTTATAGAAAACATCCACGGGAGGAAAACATCATGAGCGACATCAAAGAATTTTTAGCACCACAAGACCCAGCCATTGCCGAAGCCATTGAGCAAGAATTGGGTCGTCAACGCGACAAAATCGAACTCATTGCATCCGAAAACTTCGCCAGCCGCGCCGTTATGGCAGCCCAAGGCAGTGTACTTACCAACAAGTACGCCGAAGGCTATCCATCCAAGCGTTACTACGGCGGTTGCGAATACGTTGACGTTGTTGAAAACATCGCACGTGATCGCGTAAAAGAACTCTTTGGCGCAGAACACGCCAACGTACAACCACACAGTGGTGCCCAAGCCAACTTTGCCGCTTATCAAGCAGTGCTCAAGCCAGGCGACACCGTGCTCGGCATGAACCTCGCTCATGGCGGTCACCTTACCCATGGGTCCCCAGTCAACTTTAGCGGCAAGCTCTACAACTTCGCTGAATATGGCGTCAACCCAGAAACCGAAGCCATCGACTACGATGAATTTGAACGCATCGCCATGGAAGTACAACCAAAGCTCGTTGTAGCAGGCGCAAGCGCCTATCCACGCATCATCGACTTTAAGCGCATCCGCGAAATCTGCGACAAGTGCGGAGCCCTCATGATGGTCGACATGGCCCACATCGCCGGCATCGTAGCAGCAGGCCGTCATCCAAACCCAGTTGAATACGCAGACATCGTTACCTCCACCACCCACAAAACCCTTCGTGGCCCACGCGGCGGCATCATCCTCTGCAAAGAAGAGCTCGCAAAAGCCATCGACAAATCCGTCTTCCCAGGCGCACAAGGTGGCCCACTCATGCACATCATTGCAGCCAAGGCCGTAGCTTTTGGTGAAGCCCTTCAACCAGAATTTAAGGACTACATCGACCAAGTCCTTAAAAACGCTCAAGCTTTTGCCAAAGCCCTCGAAGCAAATGGCTTCCGCATCGTAAGCGGTGGCACCGATAACCACCTCCTTCTCGTCGATGTCAAGTCCATCGGCATGACCGGCGCAGAAGCAGAAAAGCTTTTGGACGATTGCAACATCACCTGCAACAAAAACGGTATCCCATTTGACACCGAAAAACCAACCGTCACCTCCGGCATCCGCCTAGGTACCCCAGCAGCCACCACTCGCGGCTTCAAAGAAGAAGACTTCGTAGAACTCGCCAACATCATGAAAATCATCCTCATCGACAAGGACGCAGAAAAAGGCAAAGCCATGGTCAAAGCCATCACCGACCGCTACCCACTCTACGAATAAGATAAGCAAGCAAAAAGGGGACGAGCGGGAAATAGACATACAGCCTTCAATTGAATAAATAATGCCTTCCACCCTTGGAAAAGGCAATGTCATTAAGTTAACAAAATAGACCCCGTTTCCTGAGCCGACCCCCAAACATTAGACCTAAAAATCTAGCGATTGGGGGTCGTTTTGTTTTGGCAAAATACAGTTTTGAA
>CAKQDL010000034.1 GCA_934229395.1 uncultured Peptococcaceae bacterium
ACCACCGATAGCGAAAACACCGACAAGACCACCGACAGCGAAACCACCGCTACCACCGATGGCAAAACCGCAACTGTAGCAACTGGTGGCGCAGGCCTGAACCTTCGTGAAGCAGCCAGTGCTGATGCAACCATCGTAGGTACCGTAGCAAACGGTGAAACCCTCACCATTCTTGGTGAATCCAACGGTATGTACCAAGTACAAACTTCCTCTGGTGTAACTGCATGGGTATCCGCTCAGTATGTAACCGTGAACTAATTCGCGGACAAAAAATAGGAGGCTAGAACAATGGAACAAAACGAAGTATTTTCTTACAATGAAAAGGCAAATACCATCATGGATGAAACCGTAGCCAACCAAGACTACAAACCAGTTTGCGGCGCAGCTTGCACCGCATTGGCAGCAATCGCTGTAGGTATGGTTTGGGGCTGCGTGAACGGCCGCAAAACACGCAAGGCAGCAAAGAAAGCAAAGAAAGCAAAGAAAGCAGCGAAGAAGTGCTTCTTCTTTAAAAAGTAAGCTTCGCAACAGACCGTCAGTCAGTGACTGGCGGTTTTTTTGTGCGCATAGCGCGCTATAAAATAAGTCCATAGGTTGGCCCATGACTTGACAGCCATGGGCGTTTTATTTACACTCGATAGTGTGAATTCTAACATTCACATGAAAGGAGAGGATGATTGTTGAATCGTCGTAATAAAGTTAAAAATGTAGCCTTTGTAGGGATTTTGGGCGCGCTCTCTTGTGTGCTCATGATGTTCCGTTTTCCTCTGCCCTTCGTACCAGGCTTTTATGAATTTGATATCGCCGAGCTGCCAGCGCTTTTCGCCGGATTTTTCCTAGGGCCAGTGAGCGGCTGCGGTGTTGTAGTAGTAAAAATTGTTTTGAAGCTCATTTTCCAAGGTACCTCTACAGCCTTTGTAGGCGATTTTAGTAATCTTGTAGGGAGTATGTGCTTTGTGCTTCCAGCGGCCATTATTTACCGCCACCGACATACCAAGCAAGGCGCCATTTGGGCCCTCACCATTGCCACCCTCTTTGTAAGCTTGGTGTATGTGGTGCTCAACGCCTATGTGATGCTGCCTCTTTATTCCAACTTGTATGGCCTGCCAATGGACGCCATCATCGGTATGGGCCACGCCGTGAACCCTTGGGTCAACGATGTAGTTACCCTTTGTGTGTTCGCCGTGCTGCCTTTTAACCTCTTTAAGCATGGTGTTACCTCCATACTCACCTATTTTCTCTATAAGCGCGTTGGCAACGCCTTGCGCTCCAGCTTTGGCCTAGCACCAGACAAAACCGTAAAATAAAAAATTGGGCTGCTCAGCATATGCACGTGCTGAACGGCCCTTCTTTATAGGAGGACGAAATGAATAAATATGACAAGGCCCGCTGCCTGGCCGAAGACTTGGCAATGGATTTGGTGCATACGCGCCGCATGTTGCACGCCCATCCAGAGCTTGGATGGAGCGAGTACATCACCACCAACCTTATTGTAGAAAAGCTAGATGCCCTAGGCTACGACGTATCCATGGGAGAGGACGTCACCAGTATGCTGCGCATGGGCCTGCCAGCGCCATCGGTATTGGCCAAGGCAGCTGATCGCGCCAGAGAGGCCGGCGTGAGCGAAGAGATGCTCAGAAAAATGAAAGGTGGACGCACCGGTGCCGTGGCCACCCTCCGCTGTGGCGAAGGCCCAACAGTGGCCCTGCGCTTTGACATAGACGCCCTGCCCCTCACCGAATCCGACGAAGACAGCCACCGCCCAGCCCACGAAGGTTGGGCCAGTCAAAACGAAGGCATCATGCACGCCTGCGCCCACGATGGCCACACAGCCATTGGCCTCGGCGTGGCCGAAGTGCTCATGCACCTGCGCCGTCATCTCCATGGCACCTTAAAACTCATTTTCCAGCCAGCAGAGGAAGGTGTGCGTGGCGCCGCTTCAATGGTCAAAAAAGGCATTGTAGATGACTGTGATTACCTTCTTTCTGGCCATATTCAAACCAACGAAGACCTCGATGGCGATATCATCACAGGCTCCTATGGCGCCTATGCCACCACCAAGCTCGACGCCATCTACCACGGCCGTGCCGCCCACGCCGCCAGCGCACCGCAAAGCGGCCACAACGTCATCCAAGGCATAGCCACCGCCGTCACCAACCTCTACGCCATTCCACGCGATGCCAACGGCGATTCGCGCGTTAATGTAGGCACCATGCACGCCGGCAGCGGCCGCAACGTCATCGCCGACTATGGCAAAATAGAGCTAGAAGTGCGCGGCGCCACCACCGATGTCAACGACTACATGGAAGAGCACGCCAGAAAAATCCTCGAATCCTGCGCCATGATGTATGACCTCACCGTAGAAATAGAAAAGAAAGGCCAGGCCCCATCCCTTACAAGCAACGAAGAGCTCCTAGAACGCCTCCGCGACACCATCAGTCACAACCTCCAAGGCGTAGCGCTCTCCACCACCCACAACCTTCCTCTCCATGACAGCGAAGACATCGCCGCCATGATGAGTCGCGTACAAGAAAGAGGCGGCCAAGCCACCTTCATGCGTCTCCTCACCCACACCACCGACAACGCCCACGGCATCCGCTTCGACTTTGACGAACAAATCCTAGAAAAAGCCACAGCCACCTACGCAGCAGCCGTCCTAGAACTGATGGAGGAATAAGATGAAAGCAGGAACCAAAAGCCCCATAACAGAGGTTTTTTGGTTCCTGCATTTTTTGTGCGTAGAAAAGGTGAAAAAGGAAAGATTCGGCTTGGCTGAGAAAACGGGACGTGGCATAGATAGATTTTTTGAAGACTCTATTATTTTCGGAAGACCTTGGCAAAATTCAAGTGGTAAAGACACAAAAAACCGCCAGTGTTTGGTATATCCAGGCGCTGGCGGTTTTTTTACAGACTTTCGTTTATGGGGGTGACGCTGAATTGGATGGTTTTTATGGTGATGGTGTCTTTTTGGATGGCGAGTTTGACGTCGAATTGGTTGTCGTGGTAGCTCACTTTTTCTAGCTTGGCCGTGAGGCCTGTGTAGGTGGCTGTTGACAAGAGGGGATAGCCACCTAGGGTGACGTGTCCCTGTGCGTTGGTGGTAAGCGCTACACCAACACCGTAGTTTTGGCTGGTGAAGGTGGGGTTGTCGCCTTCTTGCACATCGCGGGCAAAGCGCAGCTCGTCCATAATGGCAATGGAAAGGGTGGAGGAGAGGCTTTGGGCATCCGAAAGGGCGGTGGATTCGTTATAAATGCGCATTGAGGCCGAGATGCCTACGGCCATGCCTAGTGTCATAACACTAAGAATGGCCAAGGCGACGAGAAGCTCTGTAAAGGAGAAACCACTCTGGCTTTGAAGCTTTTTTTTAATCATGAGGCCTCACCACCTTGGGTGTTGTAGCTGCGCGCTATGTCGCTACCAGAATAGTCTACGCTAAAGCTTTGGCTTTGAGTATCCACAGTGACCTCCACAGTGCCACTGCCGTCATCTAGGCTAGCTGTTTCGGCTTGGCTAACGGCAGCGTAGAGGGCGTCGTCGCGTTCCATGGCGGTGGCGTTCATGCGCGAGGCGGCCATGACCATCGAAGCCAGGGCCACACTGGCAATGCACACGAGGAGGAGGGCAATCAAGGTTTCGGCTAGGGTTTCACCTTTTTTTGAGCGTGGTGGATGGCTCATAGCGTTGCTCCTTTCGTGATGACGGGGTTGGTCCAAGTGATGGTGGTTGTGTGGGTAGTGCGTGTGATTGTTGTTTGTGTTTCTTCATCATTAGAGACAATTGGTTCATGGCTTTGGGATGTGGTACTTGGTGCCAGTGATGCTAATTTAAGGGTTATGGTGTTGACATTTAATCCGGTGTCTACAGGAATCTGAAGCAACACGGCGATTGAGTATTGGGGCTGGTTGTTGACACCATCTGCATGGCTGATGACAAGCTTACCCTCTACATTGGGCATTGGATGTTCACTGTCTGTTTCAAGTATGGTCTTGTAGCTCATGTCGCTGGGGACTCGACCGCCCAAATCAGCGTGTCCGGTCGATGCGTAAAAGAGCTCGGTTAAATCCTCTTCAGCTGCCTTTAAAAGGGTGCTGTTTTTTACGCCTGTTTCGCTGTTGCGTTCGTAACGTGTGGTTGAATGAAGTGTAGCACCAGTTTTTATATCGATGGTGGTCGTCGTGATTTCATCATAGGCGCCGACAAACTTCGCTTGGGTAAAATGCTCCACAAGTAAACGTGCTGCCGAGGACACGGCCAAATAGTTTTGCTGTTCCTCTTGATTGCGCGAGGTGTGGCCGGCAGCGGCGGAGGCTGCTGTAATGACGAGGGCGCCAATTGTTAGGAGCACCAAAAGCGCCAAAAGGGCCAAAAGGATGGAGGCGCCGCGCTGGCTATGTAGTTTCTTATAAATGGCTTTTCGCATGGCGGAGCCTCCTTTTTGTGTTATTGTACGGTGATGTTAACTGTTGCACTGTCGGCCGTTGTATCCATGGCCCAATGGGCGCTTACGGTGGCAGAGCCTGTTGCAGTGGCTACAGCTGTGAAGGTATTGTTATCGCTGGTGCTTTCTGCTAAGGCATCGCCATCAATTGTAAAGCTCACCTTGTCCCAATTGTCAAAATCGCTGGCGGTGGTGGCCATAACAACGCCATCTGTGCTGATGCTGCGAAGCTTTTGCAAAATTTCGGCTTTTGATGGTACCACGCTCACGCTGCCCTTAAAGTTGGCGCTATCACCTGGTGAAAGCGTGGTACTTGTTGAGCTGTTGAGAGTAACATTGAGGTTTTTATAAACAATAACCAAAACACGTAGGGTGTAATCGCCAATCGTGAAATCCATGGTTTTAAAAGAATTACGGCCGTTGGCGTTGTAAATGGTCACGGAGGTGATACCTGTGGAGGCATTATAGCTGCTATCTGGATTGGCACCACCTGTCCATTTGTCCCAGGTGACGGCCATCTTTTCTTTAACCAAATTGCCGTTTTCATCAACCGCACGGGCCGTAAAGGTATAGTTTTCTCTTTCAGGCAAAAGAATGACCTTGATTTCGTTGCTCTTATCGTCAAAGAGCTTGATGCCGCTGGCATCGTCTTTTTTTACTGGCCAACTGCCGTAGTGAGGCAGGGTGAGGACATCGGGCTTAATGGCTGGGAAAGGATAGCCCTCTGTGAGGCTCTTATCAAATGGATAGCTTGGTGTGGCATCATACCAATAGGTGGCGTTTGGCTTCCACTCTGTGGCAAGCTCCTCGTAGGTTTTTTGAACGGCGCTGTTGCTGTTGGTTGGTGTGGCGCTAAGATAGGCGCAACCAGAACCGCAGTTTTTTGCCACGCCGTAGCTTGGGGTCAAGCCATTTTCGTAGGTGATGGCGGCGTAGCTGTCACTGACGCTGGCATCGCCGGCTGCAAGACCGCAGAAGGTCGTTGCCGAGGAAAGTTCTGCTGTACCAAGGCTGTAGCAGTTCGCTATGGTAGAGGCAGTATCTGAGGCGCCTACAAGCATCCCGGCTTGGCTGGCGCTACCACTCAGGCTATCTACAGCGGCATAGCTCAGGCGAATGCTTGAAGTGTTTTCTAGACGCCCCACAAGACCACCGGCTGTGGTGCCGCCTGCCGTGATGCTAGGCAGGCCAACAAAAGAATCGCTGATGCTTGTGTGGTTGGCCACGCCAACAAGGCCGCCTGTAACGTCGCTGCCATGAAGACCAACGTCGTCATAAGAACCATCGTTTAGCGCATAGACACGGCAGCCCTCAATGGTCATATCGGTGGCGCTCGATATGAGAACGCCTAGGTTACCGCTACCGCTTATGTTTGGATCAACAAGGTAAATATCTGTTACGGTGCCGCCTCTAAAACTAGAGAAGAGGCCACCACTACCTGTGAGTCCTGTGATGGTTCTCTTGTTGCCGCTATAGCTGGTGAGGTTGTAGCTGGTGAGGTCCGGACTTTTAATGGCTGTAAAGTTTTTATCTGTAACGCCGGACCAATCAATGTCTGCATTTTGCTCTGCCCTTACCATCCCCGTTACACCCGAAACCTCCCTTGTGAGGTTTTGCAAATGGCGGGCGTAGGTAATGGAAAGTACATCATTCTTGCGGCTTGCAAAAAGACTGTTTGTGATGGCACTTGCCTGGCTTGACAAATAGCTGGTGTTGCCGCTGCTTGGTGCCGTGAGGTGGGCAGTGACCTTGATGTTTTCGCCAGGCGTGAGTCCCGGGCAGAGATCTTTGAAATGCTCGCCCTCAAGGCTATCAAGAAGACAGCTTGCTTTTCCGGTGATTGGGTCAATGAAAAGGTTGTCGAAGGTAATGGATTTATCGCTCGCCAACCCTTCTACAGTTACCGACAGTGTGACCTTATAGGTTTCCAAATAAACGTCAGGATTAGGCACGGTGATATTGACGCGTAGCTCGTTGCTGTTATCTATCACAATGCTTGGGTAGGCCAGATTGATGACCTTGGGCTTTTCTACGACTTCGCCGTCGCCCTCGCTAGGATCCACGCTACCGCCACCACCGGTGGCTTCGCCATTGTAGTAGCCAATGCCTTTTTCCTTGCGCGCCTCGGCATTGGCGCTGCCTCGGTAGCTGCCAGATTGGATGGCGCTTGCAAGGGTATTGAGGCTCGTGTGGCTACAATAGACCTCGATGACCGAGGCTGTTTTGGCGTTGTAGCAAATCATATAGTGGCGGCCGGCGCTGCCTTCTTCTATGGCGCCCATGGGCAGGAGGTAGTCGCCGCTTTCGCTAGCGAGCCAATAGATGGTGTTGCCTTCTGTGGTGCCGGCTGGGTTATCTAGGGTGCCTGTGGCTTGGCGCGCGGTGAGGTTGTTTTGCGCCGCCACAAAAATTTCCTTTGCCGTGTCATTGAGCTCCATCATGGAGAGGCTGTTGCGCGCCGACACAATATTGGGCACGGCCACGCCCGAAAGAATGGCAATGAGGGCAATCACTATGAGCAGCTCGGCCATGGTAAAGCCCTTGCGCGCGCGATTTTTGTGCATCTGTGTCATCTCTTTGCCCTCCTCCATACATATTTGACGAACAAGGTTATTATATCAAAGAGCGCATTTATCGGTAAACACGCAAGACGGCCATTTTTGGCAGAAATTTTTGAGGCGCGTTCGGAAGGCTGTTATACATCTATGGATTTATTAAAAATAAAAAATGGTGAATAATCTCCCGTGACTCTTGCGGCCGTGACAAACTCAATAGTATAATAGAGGCGAAAATTTTACAACGAAAGGCGGCAGGGCAAATGAAATACCTCAGACTGGGCGATCTTTTGGTGCAAGCCGGCACCATCACAGAGGACGAGCTCAGGCAAGCGCTGGCACTCCAAAAGGGCAGCGGCGAGCGACTGGGTACGGTGCTTATTCAAAGCGGTATCATCACCGAGCGCGAGCTTATCCAAGCGCTGGAAGTGCAGCTCGGCGTAGAGTTTATCGATTTGTCCAAAACCACCCTTTCACCAGAAATAGCGCGCCTTCTTCCTAAGGGCATTGCCAAGCGCAACAGCGTGGTGCCGGTGCGCGTAGAAAAGGACGAGCTCTATCTTGCCATGAGCGATCCCCTCAACTTTATGGCTGTGGAAGAGGTCAAGGACGCCACCCACAAGCGCGTGGTGCCAATGATTGCCACCCAAGACGCTGTGGACCGAGCCATCATCACCCTCTATGGCAACGAAGGGGCAGCCCGCGCCATTGCCCAAATGAAGCGTGAAGGCGCCGGTGGCAATGCTGTGCGAGAAAGCGAGGGGCCAACAACCATTGGTGGCGAAAACGACGAAAACACCGCCCCAACTATCCGCCTTGTCAACTCCCTCATTGAGCGCGCCGTTACAGAGCGCGCCAGCGACATTCACCTCGAGCCTAGAGAAGCAGAAATGGTCGTGCGTATCCGCGTGGACGGCGTGCTGCGCAATATGTTCACCGTGCCGCGTGATTTGCAAGACGCTGTGCTCTCGCGCTTTAAGGTTATGGGCGGGATGAACACCGCCGAGCGCAAGGTGCCGCAGGATGGCCGCGCCAATGTGCGCGTGAAGGAAAGCGACATTGACCTGCGTATTTCCACCCTGCCAACGGTGTATGGCGAAAAAATGGTGGTGCGTCTTTTGGACAAATCCAGCCAAATCCTCACCCGCGCTGGCATTGGCCTAGACGAGGCGAGCAGTGAACGCTACAACCGCCTCGTGCGTGCCACCAGCGGCGTGATTTTGATTGCCGGCCCAACAGGGAGCGGCAAGTCCTCAACCATGTCCACCATGCTGCGCGAGCTCAACACACCGAGCGTGAATGTGGTGACCCTAGAGGACCCTGTAGAATACAACATTGACGGTATCAACCAATGCCAAATCAACGAAAAAACCGGCATGACCTTCTCTGGCGGCCTGCGCTCTATTTTGCGTCAGGACCCAGACATCATTGGCGTGGGCGAAATTCGCGATGGCGAAACGGCCGAAATTGCCATGCGTGCCGCCATTACAGGCCACTTGGTGCTATCGACCATCCACACCAGCGATACCATTGCCACCCTAGACCGTCTTTATGATATTGGCGTGGCGCCTTATCTCACGGCTTCGGCCCTCAAAGGCGTGGTGGCTCAGCGCTTGGTGCGCCGCATTTGCCCTCATTGCCGCAAGGAATACGTGCCGAGCGATGACGAGCTGGCCCTATTGGGCCTCGAGCGCACGCCGGATATGAAGCTCTACCACGGCAGTGGCTGCCCAATGTGCTTCCACACTGGCTACCGTGGCCGTATTGGCGTGTTTGAAGTCCTCTTGGTGGACGGTGCCATGCGCCGCATGATTATTGAGCGCGCACCACGCGAGGATATGCTCCACGCACAGCGCCAAACAGGCTTTATTAGCCTGGCCGATCAATGCCGCCGTTTGGTGCTAGAAGGCACCACCTCGGCCGAGGAAGCGGACCGCACGATTTTTTCCACCATTGACGATATGTAAGGAGGAAGTATGAATATAGATGCTCTCATAGAAGAAGCCGCCAACCTTGGCGCCTCCGACGTTCACCTTGTGGCTGGCCAGCCGCCCAAGCTGCGCATAGATGGCGCGCTCAAAAATATGCCAGGGGTGGATGCTTTAAGCGATGAGGACTGCGAAGGCCTCGCCATGACCCTTTCGGGCCGCGCCTTGCCAGACTGTGGCGAACGCGACTTGGCCGTGTATAGCGCCGGCCATCGCTTGCGTGTGAACCTCTTCCGCCGTCAAGGCAAGGTATCGTGCGCCCTGCGTATCTTGGCCGATAAAATCCCCGAGCTTGAGCAATTGGGACTGCCGCCAGCGGTTCACGATTTCCCACTTTTGAAGCGTGGGATTGTATTGGTAACAGGTGAAACAGGGAGTGGCAAATCCACCACCCTAGCGGCCATTTTGCGCCGCATCAACGAAACGCGCGACGAGCACATCCTAACCCTCGAAGACCCTATCGAATATGTGCATACGCCAGCGCGTTGCCTTATTAACCAGCGCGAAATTGGCCGCGACACAGCCTCCTATGCCGATGGCTTGCGCGCTGCCTTGCGTGAGGACCCAGACGTGATTCTAATAGGCGAAATGCGTGACCTTGAAACCATCGAAACGGCCCTCACCGCCGCCGAAACAGGTCACCTTGTGTTTGCCACCCTCCATACCAATTCGACTGCCGATTCCATCGACCGTATTGTGGATGTGTTCCCAGCCGAGCGCCAAAAGCAAATCCGTATGCAGCTTTCTATGACCCTCCAAGCCGTGCTGGCCCAGCAGCTTTTGCCAAAACGCGAAGGTGGGCGCGTGGCCGCCTGCGAGCTCATGGTGGTATCGAGCGCCATTCGTAACCTCATCCGCGAGGGCAAAACCCCGCAAATTGCCAATGCCGTGGCCACCACGACCTCTTTGGGCGCCATCACCATGGACAACGCCATCCTAAAGCTCTACAAGGAGCACCTCATCACGGCCGAAACCGCCATTGGCGCCGCCCACGATATGGACTATGTCAAAAAAAGCGTTCGCTAAGGCCTAGGAGGAGCTTATGCCATTATTTAAATACACCGCCCTAGGGCCCGATGGCAAAGAGGTGAGCGGCCTGATAGAGGCAGAGGACGAGCTCGCGGCCATGAGCAAGGTCAAGGCGGATTACCAAATTGTCCTTAAAATGACCAAAACCTCCGAGAAGGCCAAGGCGCGCATCGACCTCAACGAGCCCCTATGGGTGAGCGAAAAGACCCTTGCCATGACGGCCTCACAGTTTGCCATTCTCCTGCGCTCGGGCCTGCCTACAGCGCGCACCGTGGAAGTCATTGCCCAGCAAACGTCCGATAAGCTGATGAAGCGCATCTTGCGCGAAACAGCCGAAGATGTGTCGGCCGGTTATAGCTTGGCCCAAAGCCTGGAAACCCACGGCAAAAAAATCCCCGTGGCCTTTATAGAAACCGTCCGCGCTGGCGAAGAGGCTGGGACATTGGAGCAATCCTTTGAGAGACTGGCCAAGTATTACGAAAAATCCTACAAGCTCAAAAACAAGGTCCGAGCTGCCATGATGTATCCGGCCATGCTGAGCGTGTTGGCCGTGATTGTTATTGCCATTGTTATTACTGTGACGGTGCCAGTTATGGAAGACATCATCACCGGAGGTGGTGGCGAGCTGCCACTGCCTACGCGCATCCTTTTGGCCATCTCGAGCTTTTGCACCAACTGGTGGTGGCTCGCTGTGGCGCTCATTATAGCTGGGGCTTTGGGCGCGTATGCCTACAAAAAAACCGACCAAGGCCGTCTGCAATTTGCCATTCTGGCCACAAAGATACCTGTTATGGGCAAAATCACCCTCATGAATGGGGCCTCACAGTTTGCCAACACCATGGCCACCCTCCTTTCGTCCGGCCTCCCTGTAACCCGTGCCTTGGCCGTCACAGGCAAGGTCATGGACAACTACGCCATTGGCCTCACCGTGGTCAAATGCACCGAAGGCGTAGAAGAAGGGCGCACCTTGGGCGACGTGGTGGCGCCAAATGCGTATTTGCCACCGCTCCTCAAAGAAATGACCGCCGTAGGTGAAGAATCCGGTTCACTAGAAGACACCCTTACCACCATCGGCGTCTACTACGACAGCGAAGTCGAGCAAGCCACCGCCAAGGCCCTCTCCCTGCTAGAGCCAGCGCTCACCGGTATTCTAGGCGTGTCCATAGGCTTCATCGTCATCGCCCTCTACTTGCCAATGTTTACCATGTATAATTTTATGTAGTTCGACACACTGGACCTTCCCCCATGTGGGGAAGGTGGCGGCGTAGCCGACGGACGAGGGGTATGAGCGGAGCGCGAATGATCGATTTAGTTGTAAAGTGCGGTGAAAACACACCCTCATCCGAATTTTTCACGAAAACCATGTGAAAAATCCACCTTCCCCCTCAAGGGGGAAGGCTTTACGAATGCATGCACGCCTATTCTGAAAATCGAACTTTTTCTATACGCTGGACCTTCCCCTATGTGGGGAAGGTTTACCTTTGAACAAAGCCCAGCGCTTGCGCGTCAAGCGTTAGGCTTTGCTCAAAGGGCAAAAAAATACACTGTGTGCGCTCTAGGCCCCACAACCCAGCCGTAAAGCGCAACGCAAAGGGAGACAAACAAATACCTATGATGAAAAAACTCAAAAACAAAAAAGCCTTCACCTTGGCAGAACTCTTGATTGTTATCGCAATCATCGCAGTTTTGGTAGCAATCGCAATTCCTGTGTTCAACGCACAGCTTGATAAGGCTGAAAAAGGCGTTCTTACAGCAAACTGCCGTTCCGCACTTTCTGAAGCTACTGTAGACTATCTTGATAATGGTACGCTTGACAATGATAAAATTACTTATGATGAAGTAGAATTTACGGCAACTGTGGATACGGCAACTCATGTTGTAACTGTAACCGGTGAAAAGACAATCGGTGGCAAAACTGTGACCGCTACGGCAACTACTACCACCCCTGAACCAGAACTTACAGAAGCTTAATAACATTCGTCCCCCGTTCCTGAGCGCTTCGATTGGGTTGTGAAGCGAACGCCCCCTCTGCGGAAGCAGAGGAGAGTGGCCTGTGTGCAGACCGTTCTCCTCTGCTTCTGAGCATCTTACCGAAAGGAGTGCCTTGCTAATGACCACCAATATTCTCTACGCTACACCGCTGATTACTGCTTATTGTGTGTTTGTGACGGCGCTTTTGGGGTTGGTGTTTGGTAGCTTTTGCAATGCTTGGGCCTGGCGGTTGGTGCATGGCGAATCCATCACCCGTGGGCGCTCTCATTGTGCCAGCTGTGGCCACACACTTTCGGCGCGCGACCTTGTTCCTCTTGTGAGCTATCTGAGCTTGCATGGCAAATGCCGCTATTGCGGCGCGCCTATTGGCAAGCGCTATCCTTTGGCTGAGGTCACCCTTGCCCTGGCCTTTGTGGCCCTCGTGCTGCGCTATGGGCTCACGCTTACGGCTCTGCGCTTTTTAATCGTTGCGGCCCTTTTACTTGTGGCTTCCCTTACCGACCTAGAAAGCCAAGAAATTGCCGACCGCTTGCAAGTGATGATTGCCGCCGCGGCGCTTTTGCGCCTGCCTGTAGAAGGCCTGGCAGGCCTTAAAGCCGGCGTGCTCGGTGCTGTTGCTGTGGCGCTGCCGCTCCTTCTTTTTGTGCTCGCGGCCGATAAAATCATGAAGCGCGAAACCATGGGCGGGGCCGATATTAAGCTCTTTTTTGTATTGGGCTTGCATTTTTCGCCGCTTCTTATGCTCATGCTTCTCATTTTTGCTTGCTTTATTGGTATCTTTTTTGCCCTTGCTACCCAAAAGGGGCGTGGCGTGGCCTTTCCCTTTGGCCCAGCCATTGCCCTTGCGGCCCTTATGGTGGCCCTTTTTGGCGATGGGCTTTTAAACTGGTACCTCTCACTCTTTTTCTAACCACCGAAAGGAGGCTTTTGTGGATAAACCAACAGTGGGTTTTGAATTGACCAACCGCGATATAAAAATGGCCTATTGGGACGGCGAGGGCGTGCAAAAGACGGCGCGCGTGGCCCTGCCTCCAGAGGCTGTAGACGCTGGCGTCGTTATGGATGCTGGCAGTGTGGCCGACCTTATAAAAAAGACCCTCCAAGAGGAGGGCATAAGTGCCAAGCAGGCGGCGGTGATTGTGCCGCCTAGCCGCGCCTATTTGCGCCGTTTAAAAATGCCAGCTATGACGGTGGGGCAGCTTGCTGTCAATTTGCCTTACGAATTTCGCGACTTTTTGTCCGAAGCGCCGGATCATTATTTTTACGACTATGCCCTAAATGGCATGACCTACGACGAAGAGGGCCGGCCTCTTGAGATGGACCTCACAGCGGCAGCTGTGGCCAAGAGCCTCATTGAGGACTACCGTGCCCTTTTCCGCCGTGCAGGCCTGCGCCTTGTAACAGCTGTGCCTGTGGAATGCGCCCTGGCCAACCTCCTTATGGATAAGGACAGCGCGCGAGAATACTGCATCATCAACGTGGGTTATGAGGCCACCAGTGTTTATATTTACACAGGCCCCCATTTTGAAGCCGACCGCCAAATGGACGATGGCATGCACAGCGTCGACAAGGTCCTCGCGCTGGAGGCAGCCGAAGGCGAGGAGGCACCAGTCGATTACAATGCCATTACAGACAACGAAGAGGTGCAAAGCGTCTACAGCGCCATTGTGATGGATATTCGCAAGGCCATCAACTTCTACAGCTACAACAACCGCGCCAGCAACCTCACAGATGTGTGGTGCGCTGGCGAGGGCGGCACCGTCACCGCCTTGCAGGAGGCCATTGCCCAATCAACTGGCATGAGCATTCACCACATAGAGGAGCTCCTGCCGCAAGCAAGCGAGGATGCCAGAGAGTTGTCGCTCTTTGCCGCTGTCATTGGCGCGGCCATGCAATAAGGGGGAGCGTATGGAACTCAAATTACCAGAAAACCTAAAAAACATTCCTGCCACCCTCAAGGGCTTGGGTCAAAAGGACCTGGGCCGTGGCGGCAAAAAAAGCGAGGACGTGTATCCGTCCAAAACCACTTTAAACCTCGCACAAAAAGAGGAAAATCCCCTTTTGTCCAAGCGGGCCCTTGCCCTTTGGGGCATAGCGGCCGTTGTGCTTTTTGTAGTGCTTGCAACGGCCATTGTAAACCCCTTACTAGACCGCCGAGAGGCGCGCCAGGAGCTTAGTACCACACAAGAACAAGCCGATGCCCTCACAGAAAAAACGCGCGATTACGACGAGGTCGAAAGCCGTTATGCGCGCTACGCCACCAATTGGATGAGCGATGAGGAGCGCGCCCTTGTGGACCGCGAGGACCTTTTTTCGATGGTCAACGATGTGCTTATGAACGAGGGCGACGTACTGGCCTACACCATCACCGACAACCTTCTCACCGTGCAGCTTTCGGGCCTTAGCCTAGAGGACGTGTCGCGCCTTGTAGATACCCTTTATAAGCTTGACAACGTGGAAAACGTGTCCCTTTATACAGCGGACAAGGAAGAAGAGGCGAGCGAGGACAAGACCACCATCCAAGATACCATTTCCCTCATCATCACCATGCGCGACCAGGTCGAGATTAAGGAGGCGTCATGAAGCTAGAAATGAAAAAAAGCTTTACCAAGCGCGAAAAAATCCTCCTCGGCGTTTTGGGCGCCATTTGCCTTGTGGCGGTGTACTTCTACGCCTTTTTCCTGCCTGTGCAAAGCGAAACCCAGGAGCTCATCACTCAAAGGGAGAGCCTTGAGAGCGAAATCTTGGTGCAAACGGCCAAGGCGCAAAAAATGGCCTCGATGGAAAAGGAGCTCGAAAAGCTCGAGGACGAAGGCGCCGCCAAAACGCCAAGCTACGACAACCTCAAGGCCCTCACCGCCTTTTTAAACACCGTCACCGCAGATGTCACAGGCTACAACATGAGCTTTAAAACCGAGCAATCCGAAGAGGACGCCAGCATCGTGCGCCGCGTGGCCACCATCCAATTTACAGCCTCCTCCTACGCCAAGGCCAAAAAGGTCTTAGACGAGCTCTGCGAAAGCCCCTACCGTTGCCTTATGAGCGATGTGAGCGTGACACCGGCTAGCAACAAGGATGATACAGCCACAAGCAAGGGCATCAACAATGGCAGCGTGCAGGTGGGCCTCACTGTGACCTTCTATGAACGCATTGGTGCCGCGAGTGAGGAAGAGAGCCATGAAGAAGATAGCACCCTAGTGGAAAACGCCGTCAAAGGCGCAGAAATCCTCTCAGACCGTACCGAAGCCATTGAAAACAAAGTCAACAACGAAACCTAAGCAAAGGAGCGAGCGTTAAGAAAAAGTGCTTTACCTTTGTGTGATGCTGATAAGGAAGTTTTTGTCCTTATCAGGAAGCGGCGCAATGTACGATGTATGTTACGCCGCTTTTTTCTTGCGTGTTACGATGAAGAAATCAATGTGTCTGAAATCGCACACGCAATGAGAGTCGTACAGAAAAGGGCAGAAACACGGGGGGAACGTCAGCCGAGGCCGCTCCGGTGATATTTTATGTCAAATTGAGGACGTTTCATGCGGACGGCCCCGCAAGGCGCGGAAAATGTGTTACAATAGATTTGC
Source organism: uncultured Peptococcaceae bacterium (assembly GCA_934229395.1). Lineage (GTDB taxonomy): Bacteria > Bacillota > Peptococcia > Peptococcales > Peptococcaceae > UMGS1590. The sequence continues at coordinate 15,584 of CAKQDL010000034.1, forward strand.
GAACCTGTAAAAGATGTCCGGGGGGCGCCCCTACGGGATACTCTCTGCCCGTGGAGACCCAATCCGGGCGGAGAAAGAAAGCAAAGGAGGAAAACTATGAAGAAGCGTTTTTTGAGTTGTCTCGCGGCGCTGGCCCTGTGCCTGACGCTGCTGCCTGCGGCGACGCTGGCGGCGGAGCATACCCACCCCGTCTGCGGCGACGTGAACTGCAAAGATTCCAGCCATGCGCTCTCGAGCGAAGAGAAATGGGTGGGCGCCAGGGATGTAACTGGTCTGAAAGCGGGCGGCCACTACTACCTCATGCGTGATGTCACAGTGAGTGAAACCTGGCATCCGGAAGACAATGTGGTGCTCTGCCTCAACGGCCACAGCATCACGGCGACTGCAAGGGGTATAAATGTTATTCAGGTGGACAAAGGCAGAACCTTCACCCTCACCGACTGCGCGGGCGGCGGCAAGATCACTCACGACGAGCTCGCGAAGGGCCGCGGCGTGAAGGTGCTCGGCACCTTCAATCTGTACGGCGGCAACATCACCGACAACCTAACCGATGGTAATTATAACGACGGCTTTACATTCGGTGGGGGTGTCTGTGTCATGACGAACTCCGTTTTCAATATGTACGGCGGCAAGATCACTCACAACGTGGGCTATTCCGGCGGAGGCGGTGTGTACGTTGCCCCTACCTACGCTGACACATCCCGCGCCGTATTTAATATGTCCGGCGGCGAGATCTCGCACAACAGCAGCTCTTACGGCAACAGCGGCGGTATGTATGTGTACGGCGGCGAGTTCATTATGTCCGGCGGCTCCATTACCGACAACACTGGCTACGGTGTGTATCTGTGCGATTACAAAAGCAATTTCGGCCAAACCTACTCCGGCGCCTTCACCGTCAGCGACAAGGTGAACATCGCCGGCAATACAAAGAGCAATGTGTTCCTGTCCACGGGCAAGACCATCACCGTCGGCGGACCCTTGGACGCAGCGTCCAAAATCGGCATCTCCACGGAGGATGAAGCCAGTGCGGTCATTACCACCGGCATGGCGGCGGAGAATTATGAGAGCATCTTCTTCTCCGATGTGACGGACAAAGGGTTCACGTTCACGGAGGACGAGAACGGAGCGATTCGGTTCCACGGCCACGACCACAACTGGCAGTTCACAGCAACGGCCGAGAAGATCAATGCCAAATGCACCGCTTCCAACTGTTCGGTGACCGCCAACGATGGCAATAACGGCGGTTTTGTGCGGCTTAACGTCCGAGATACAACATACGGCTATAATGATAAGAATGCATGGGTAAACGTCAGCGAAAAGCCCGCCTGGCGCGGCCCGGAGGCCTCGACGATCGAAATCTCTTATCGGAACAGCGTGACCGGCGAGAATCTCGGCACGACCGCGCCCACCCTGCCTGGCTCCTACACGGCCAGCATCACGGTAGAGGGCCAGACCGTGACCCGCGACTTTAAGATCAACAAGGCCACGCCACAGGCAAGTGACTTCATCTTTGCCGCGCCCTCCAACGATGATCTGACCTACGACGACAACGCCAAGACCGCCACGGTCACCGCGAAGAGCGGCGTCACCGGCATGGGCGCTGTCACGGTGAAATATTTCAAAAACGGTGTGGAGGTTGAACCGAAGAACGCAGGTGACTACACTGTTAAAGTTTCCGTTGCAGAGGGCGATAACTACAACGCCGCCACCGACCTGACGGCAAACGACTGGAAGTTTACCATCACTCCGGGAACGCAGACCATCACCGTTCCCAAAGATAAGACCATCGTTAAGAACGGCAAGCCTGTGAATATTTCCGAATGGGCGACAGTCTCCGGCGTTGGAAACGGTGATGGCCTGTGGGCGCTCTCCTATGAGCTGGACGGCCAAGCTCCTGAAGGTGTCAGCCTGACTGGCAAACAACTGACTGTACAGCCGACCTGTACAGCCGCGCAGTTTGCCATCAAGGTCACTGCCATGGAAACGAACAACTACAATGCGGCGGAGGAGACCTTCATCGTGACCGTGATCAATAAGCGGCCTGCAAGCATTGAGGTCTACATGACCGGCTGGACCTACGGCGAGCGCGCGAAGAGTCCTGGGTACATGCAAGCGACGAATGCAGGCGAAGCAACGGTCACCTATGCCAAAGCGGATGGAACGGTTCTGAATGAGCAGCCCACCGACGCGGGCGAGTACACCGTGAAGGTGCAGTATGAGACCGACACCGAGATCTACACCGGTACGGCGAATTTCACCATCAGCCCGAAGAATCTGCAACAGGAGATGCTTGCCCAAATCACCGGCGACCGCTATTATAACGGCGAGGAGCAGACGCCGGACGTGACCGTGACGGATGGCGAAAAAACGCTGAAAAAGGATGTGGATTATACCGTATCCTACTCGAACAACACCAACGCCGGCACCGCTACCGTCACGGTCACCGGCAAGGGCAACTATGAGGGAATCATTTCCACAACATTTGTTATCAATCCGGCAACGCTGGACATTATCGGAGAAGATAAGATGACGGCCACGGCGTCTTACGGCACCAAGGTAAAAGATATCCCTGTTTCTTCCGCTATGGTCTGCTTTGATAACAAGGACGGGGTAGCAGAAGTACCCGGCACCTGGAAATTTGACGGCGAGGGCATGGACGATATTCCGGAAGTCGGCAATACAAAGGCGTATAAGGCGATCTTTACGCCGAGCTCCGGCAGCGAAAACATCCGTGAGTGCTTCACCTACATCACGCCTTCAATCTCTCGGGCAGCCGGGTCTGTGACCGATCCGGTGGCCAAGGCCAATCTGGTCTACAATGGCGAGAAGCAGGCGCTGCTTGAGACTCCGCTTACCAGCAGCACCGGCACGGTGCAGTACAGTCTGGACGGCACGAACTACACAGAAACTCCGCCCGCGGGCAAGGAAGCTGGGACTTATACCGTTTTCTACAAGGTCGTGGGTGACAAGAATCATCAGGATGTAGCGGCTCAGAGCATCCAAGTCGAGATCAAAAAGCTGGCCATCACCGTAACGGCGGAGGACAAGACCTCCCGTGTGGGCCTGGCCCTGGCGGAACTGACCTACACCTATACTCCGGAACTGGCCGTCGGTGACGCGTTTACCGGCACGCTGGCGACCAGCGCGCATCCGGATACCGCGGGCAGCTATTCCATCACGCAGGGCAATCTGGCGCTGAACGAAAACTACACCATCGACTTTCGCGACGGCACCTATACGGTGGAGGACAAGCAGGCTCAGAGCGACTTCCGCTTTGAAAGCATTCCGTCTGCCGTGACCAAGACCTATGGCGACGCGGACTTCACTCTCGCTGCTACCGGAGCGGCTACGGGCAGCACCGTGACCTACGATAGCAGCGATGAAACCGTTGCTACGGTGGACGCAAACGGCAAGGTCACCATTCTCAAGGCAGGCAGCACCAATATCACGGCAACGGCAGCGGAGACCGCAGACTACGAGCAAGCAACAGCAACCTATACCCTGACGGTGGAGAAGAAAACTGTTACCGTCAAGGCCAAGGATCAGACCGCCTATGTGGGCGATAAGGCTCCCGCGCTGGGGGCAGACAGCTACACCGTTTCCGGTCTGATGGACGGGGATACGCTGACGACCCAGCCGACGGTGAAGTACGTCGGCGCGGACGGCAACGAAATTGCCCCCGACATGACCAAGACCGGCGAGGTCAAGATCCTTGCCGGCGGCGCGGCGGCCTCCGACAACTACACCATCCGCTATGAGGACGGCAAGCTGACCGTCAGCACGCGCCCTTCCAGTGGCGGCGACGGCGGCAGCTCCAGACCCGCCAACCACCCCGTTCAGACGGAGGTAAGCAAGGACCCTAACGGTACGGTTTCCCTCTCCAAGACCAGCGCAGCCAAGGGCGACAAGGTGACCATCACCGTGAAGCCGGAGCGCCATTACGAGGTGGACGAGGTGATCGTCCGGGATTCCAAGGGCAATCAACTGGCCGTCAAGGACAACGGCGACGGTACGTTTACCTTTGAGATGCCCGCCGACAAGGTCACGGTAGAGCCGTCCTTCTACTGGATGAATCCCTTTGCGGACGTGGCGGACAACGCTTACTACGTGGACGCGGTAGAGTGGATGCTCAAGCGTGAAGTCACGCAGGGCACTACGGAGTCCACCTTCAGTCCAAACCTGAACTGCACCCGCGCCCAGATTGTCACCTTCCTGTGGCGGGCCGCCGGTTCTCCCGCGCCGAAGGGCACGGTCAGCTTTGCGGATGTTTCCGCAGACAGCTACTACGCCAAAGCGGTGGCGTGGGCCGTTGAAAACGGCATCACCGGCGGTACGGGCGATGGCCTGTTCAGCCCTGACGCCACCTGCACCCGCGCTCAGTCCGCGGCGTTCCTGTACCGCGCGGCGGGCAGCCCCGCTGTGAACGGCAGCGCCGGGTTCAGCGACGTAGCGGCGAACGCTTACTATGCGCAGGCAGTGGCGTGGGCCAAGGAGCACGGCATCACCGACGGCATCGGCGATGGCCTGTTCGGCTCCGACAACGACTGCACGAGAGCGCAAATCGCAACGTTCCTGTGGCGGCTGTACGCAGAAAAGTGAAATCAAGACCTCTTATAAGAATCCTCCCCGGTCGAAAGGACGGGGAGGATAAGCGTAACGGAACGTTGAGAAACGTTCCGTTACTGTCATATTGGGGCAGTGAGCGCCGAACCGGGCCGCGTATCGTAAGCGCTCAATAGGTTCTTTCCAGCTGTGGACGATTTTGGCCCGTCAGAACGACGCAGACTTGACCGGCGGCAGCGTTTGGTACGAAAAGGACCGGAATTGGGCGAAAACCAAGGGCGTTTCCGACGGCGCGAACCCCAACGGTACCATCAGTAGAATGGGATCCAGACGCCAAAGAATAAACAAAAGGGGCAGTCGGGAAATAGCGAAATCGCCCTTTTTTGGCATCAAAAAAGAACCTTCGCGCAGGAACAGGGATTG
>CAKQDL010000035.1 GCA_934229395.1 uncultured Peptococcaceae bacterium
GGGCAGATGCGGGAACGTCTTTTGCTTTATTCGAACAGCGTCTTGAGTTTTTCCCAGAAGGTTTTTTCTTTTTCTGGGGCTTTTTCTGTGATACGCTCTTCTTTTTGGATGGCTGGGGTTTTAATGACAAACTGGACAGCGGTCACCTTGTTTTTACTCGACACAAAGGAAGTGGTCTTTGCGGCGTCGACGCTTTCCACAGCTTCCTCGGTGGTGGCTGTGGCTGTGGCTTGGGCGCTTTGCAGCACGGCAGTGTTACCTGCAGCTAGAGCCGTTTGCATGGCTTGGGCTGTTTTAAGCTGGGCAGCCATGGTGGCTAGGTCGTCGCTTAGCGGGAGGGCATTGATTGCTATAGCGTCCATTTCAAAATCGGTGACGTCGGCGGTGAGGATGATGGTTTTTTCGTCACCCGGGAAGATGGTGTAAACGAGCTGCTTCTTACTCCCCACCATGGCCTCGGTGGCGCCTTCGGTTTTGATGTTTTTGCACCTATCGGTATCGAGGGCCATGGTCACTTGTAGGGCAAAGTTGTTAAAGTAAACATCATCGCCAGGGCCGTTTTTAATAGACAGGCTCATCTTGAGCGCCCCGTCATCGCCGGCCAAATCGCTAGCTTCTTTCTTGGTGCCATCTAGGGTATATTCTACGTCAAAGGTCCAAGGGAGCTTGGCATCTTCGAGCTTGCCTTCGTAATACAAAGAGCCCTGACCGGCATTGATAGTCACAGTTTGATCTTTAAGGTCAATTTTATCCTGGGTGGTCATGTTACGCACGCTTGTGTAGTTGCCATAGTCGATGATGGTGGCGGCCTTATCCAGGTCAAAAATATTGACCACGTAGGTTTCGCTTGGTTCGCCATCGCTCGTTAGATTGGTGTAGATAATTTCTTGCTTTGGCGTGGCTTCTGTGGCCATGAGGGATGCTGGCGCCATCGCACTACCAAGCATAAATGCGCTAAGGAGCGCTGCGAGATGTTTTTTTGTTTTTATTTTCATTTTATGCTTCCTCCTGTGGTAACTCTTTGATGCGGTGCACGCCGCGGGTGGTGTGACGAATAACGCCATCGAAAAGATAAAGCAGACCCGGCAGCACAAAGAGCACAATCGTCAGCGACAAGAGCGCGCCCCAAGCAAGAAACATGCCTAGCTGCGCTAAAATACCGTGGGTTGAGAAATTGCCCAAAAGGAAGCCTACCACTGTGAGCACGCTCCCCGAAGTGAGTACCGATGCTGTAACGGCACCCGCAGTGGCACGAATGGCCTCTTTGCGGTTTTTGTTGCTTCTCTCTTCCATATAGCGATCGGTAAAGAGAATGGCGTAATCGACCGTTGCCCCAAGCTGAATGGAAGAAATAATCAAATAGGCAATATAGAATACATTGTTACCAGCAAAATAAGGTATCGAAAGGTTCATCCAAATGGCTGTTTCAATAGCCATCACCAAAATCACAGGCAGCGAAATGGACTGCATCGTAAAAAGAAGCACCACAAACACAGCGCCAATAGCAATAAAATTAACCTTTTTCATATCGGCGGTAATGGTCGATCTAAGGTCTTCAGTGCTCACGCCCTCGCCAGCCAAATAGTAGGCATTAGGATAATATTTTTGTGCGACGGAGCGGATATCATCCACCAATTGGAAGGTCGCCTCGCCTTCGTAATCGGTACGCACGCGCACCACCATACGGCTGTAATCGTCTGATTCTAGCTTTGCAAGAGTCTCTTTATCGAGATAGCTATATGGAATCTCAGCGCCAACGCTGTCTACATAGCTTATGATGCTATCCACACCATGCAGGCGTTCCAGCTCTTCCGAAAGATTTTTCTCTTTGGCAGTATCACCACGTGGCACCAAGACCACGTAGTTATCGCTTTTGCCAAACACATCAGCAATAGCTGCTTTATCGGCACCAATCTGGGTTTCCTCGCCAAAAATATGGGACGAGCCATAATAAAAATCGTTGTGGTTTGATGCCAAATAGCTAGGCACCACGCAAAGCACAAAAACCACCACCATTGGCACCATGATTTTGGTGCAAAGCTTGGAAAAACCTTCAAAGCTAGGCAAAAAAGAACGGTGACGCAATTTATCAATAGGGCAATGAAGTGTCAACACAAGGGCCGGCAAAAAAACAAAGACGCTCACAAGGCTAATGGCAACTCCCTTCGCCAGTGCAAGGCCCAGGTCGGGACCAATACCAAAGCGCATAAAGATAAGGGCCAAAAAGCCAATGACGGTGGTGAGGCCGCTCGATAAAATCGATGACGTCGAGCGACACAGTGCTTCCACCATAGCCTCTTTTGGGTTCTTAAACTCTTTGTGGTATTCTTCGTAGCGGTGCATAAGAAACACCGAATAATCGAGCGACACTGCCAACTGCAAAATATTGCCGGCGGCATTGGTCACAAAGGAAATCTCGCCAAAAATAAGATTGGTACCAGCGTTAATGACCACCGCCACACCAATGCCAAAAAGAATCACAAAGGGCTCTAGCCACGACGTCATAGTAAGGCACAGCACAACGACAACAAAAGCCACCGCAAAAGAGGCAATTTTACGAATTTCTGATACGGTGCTCTGGGTGGCTATCGCCGTCGATACGGCATCGCCACTCATGGCATTGTCATCACCAATGACCTCGCGTATGGCATTCACGGCATCGATGGTCTTGTCCTCCTCGATAGTCACAGTAAACAGTGCCGTTTCGTCCTTGTAATAGTTAGCCACTGTGTCCTCATCAAGCATGGCCAATGGCGTTTCGATGCTTGTCGCATCATCAAGCCAGGTGACCTTGCGCACACCCTCGCACGCCGCCAGCCTTTCTTTGTAGGTCAGGGCTTCGGGCACGCTCACATTTTTAATCATGACGCGGGCGTTGGGAATGGCCTCGTCAAAATTTTTCTCCATCACATCCAGCGCCACACTCGATGGGCTATCCTCGGGCAGATAATCCTTCATATCGTAATTGACGCCCACCATCGTCGAGCACACACCGCTCACTAGCGCCATGAGCACAAAGAATGTGATGATGAGTTTTTGATGGTTAACGATTTTTTCAAAAAATGCTCTCACAAATAGTCTCACTCCTTTCGTGTAGTGTCCCTATTTTATAGAAATTACCCCTACAAAAAAATGGTCAAAGCAACGCGATTGTGGCATAATGGGACAAAACACTACGATTGACCCATTCACAACAAAGAGGTGACACCTTGAAACACGAAGAAATTTCTTTGCAAACAAAAAAGGCCCTAGCGGCCTCGCTAAAAAAATATATGCAACAAAAGCCCTTCACCAAAATTACCGTCAGCGAGCTTATTAATGATTGCCAAGTCAACCGCAAAACCTTCTACTACCATTTTGAAAACATAAACGACCTTTTAAAATGGATGCTCGAGCAGGAGGCCATCAATGTGGTGCGCGGCTACAATCTTCTCACCGATGCCCACGACGCCACGCGCTTTGTCATCGACTATCTTGACCAAAACACCCAGCTCTTGCGCTCGGCCTACGACTCCCTGGGTCGCGACGAGCTCAAGCGCCTCTTTTTTCACGATTTTAATGGCATTGTCCTCTCCCTTATCGATGCCTGCGAAAAAGACATTGGCCTTTCTGTCGCCGCGCCTTTTAAAGATTTTCTCGCCGCCTTCTACACCGAAGCCTTGGTCGGCACCATGATTAACTACTTTCAAGCGAGCGAACGTCCCGACAAAGACACCGTTCTAGAAAACGTCCTCCTCATCTGCCGAAGCGCCATCTCCGCCGCCCTTGAAGAAAAGGCCAAAACAAGCGCAAGCTCCAACTGAAAAATGTCGTCATTTTTCGTCACTTTGCTCAGCGATCAGTTTACGGAGCAAAGTCGTCAAATTTCATGAGTTTATTTAGTTCCCTGCGCATTCTCCCAACAGGTCACGCCATCGAATAAATGAAAAAATTCCACCACCATTTTGAGCCGACCCCCAATCGCTAGATTTTTAGGTCTAACGTTTGGGGGTCGGCTCAAATGCTTGGCTTTTTCTTATTCTGTTCTGAGGGCGATGACTGGGTCTTTGTGGGCGGCCTTTCTTGCTGGGATGATGCCGCCTATGATGGTGACAACGACGCTAATAGCTACCAGGATGATGGCTGCTTGCCATGGCAGGGCGACGTTAACGGCTGTGTTGTCTAGTAAGGCGTGGAGAATGCTGTTGATTGGGAAGGTGGCGAGGAAGGACACGCCTACGCCCAAGGCGCCAGAGCAGAGGCCAATGATGAGGGTTTCTGCGTTAAACACTTGGGAGATATTGCGCTTGGAGGCCCCCATGGCACGCAAAATGCCAATTTCCTTGGTGCGCTCCATAACGCTGATGTGGGTGATGATGCCAATCATGATGCACGATACCACCAAAGACACGGACACAAAGGCAATGAGCACATAGGTGACCACGTTGACCATGGAAGTGAGGGACGAGGTGAGAAGGGCCACAAAATCGGTGTAGGTGATTTGGTCCTCTTCCTCTACGCCTTCATTGTAGCGCTCTATGCAGGCGTTGATGGCTTCTTTGTCTTCAAAGGTATCAGCATAAATGTTGATGGAATATGGCGCGTCGGCGCTGACCTTGCCAAAGTCTTCAAGGTTGTCCTCTAAGGTGGTGTCACCCATGGCTTGGTCGTAGAAGCTCACGAGGGCTTCTTGGTCTGGATTGCTATCAAGCCAGCTGTCGAGAGCTTGGGCCATTGAGGCTTCATCGGTGCCCATTTGGCTCATGGCGGCGCTGCTTGTGCTCTCGTCGCTGGCGCTGCTTGACATCATCATCACGCCCAAAAGCTGCGCTTTTTCGCTCACGCCTAGGCTCTTCATGTATTTCTTGGCGTCCTCTGCCTTCTTTTCATCGCTAGAGGCCTTAAAAGCCACGCCGTTTAAAACATTGGTTTCTGGAGAAGCTTCTTGGGCCTTTACCACGGCGCTCTTGTCGGTATAGGCCATGATGCGCTGGGTGAGGGCCGAGGTGTAGCCCACATTGGCGGTGATGGCGTTGTTTTCGCTGCCATCCTTTGGACGAATGATACCGACCACCTGAAGCTCAATGCCCTTGTCGTAGAGAGCTTGGAGCTTTCGGGCATCGTCTTTGACGTTTTTGTAGGTGCCATCGTCTTGCTTTTCGTAATAATCGCAGGCTGGCACGAGGCGGAAGGTTTTATCCAAGAGGCTTTCGTAGCTAAAGGTTACATCCTTTGGCGTTTTTTCGTCTTCAATGTCTTGGCGAAGCGCTTCGTAGCTATCTTCATCGAGCACGCCAAGCTGGTAGAGGATGTTGGATGGGATGGAGTTTTTATCATCAAGCACGAGAACGATTTCGTTGTCCTTCTTTGGCCAAGCGCCATAGACCATGTCGTAGCTGTCGGTGATGACTTTGCTCACCATTTGCCCATCCTTGCCTGGGAGGAGCTCTTCAAAGTTTTGGGCACCATTTTGGGCGCCTGTGGTCATTGGGTTCATGTTCATGCTGAGCTCGGCCTGCTTATTATCTTGGATGGCCTCGCGCTGTTCATCGCGGGAGGTTTTGGCATCGCGGTCGGTGTCTACAATATCGCCGTTTTCGTCTTTGGTGTAGACGTCAAAATTCATATCGTAGCTATAGACCACGCCGTTTTGGCCAAGGTAGGGGGCAATGTCGCTCTCTGGATCATCGAGGTAACGCTTAAAATCGGTGAGGTTGTTTTCGGTGATGGAGGCGTTCATGGTTTGATCCATTTCCAGCCAACCATTGTTGGCATAGACCTCACTGCGGTCCTTATCGACCTCTGCCGCATCGCCGGCCATCATGCCGGCACTGCTCATGATGGAGGTCATATCCACCGTTTCGGCGCTGATGGAGATTGGATAGGCGTTCATGGCCTCTTCTTGAATGTTGGCAATGTAATCATTAACGCCAGTAGAGAGGGCCAAAATAAGGGCAATACCTATGATACCAATGGAGCCGGCAAAGGCGGTGAGCAGGGTGCGGGCCTTTTTGGTCCAAAGGTTTTTAAAGCTCAGGCTCATAGCGGTGGCAAAATTCATGCTGGCCTTGCCAAAGGTTTCGTGCTTGGCCTCGCCGCCTTCCCCCGCTTCTTCTGGGCCAACGGGGTTGGTATCGTCCTTAATCACCCCATCGCGCAACCGTACTATGCGGGTAGCGTAGTCTTCGGCGAGCTCTGGGTTGTGGGTAACCATCACAACCAAGCGGTCTTTGGCCACTTCCTTGAGGAGCTCCATAATTTGCACGCTGGTGTCGGTATCGAGGGCCCCTGTTGGCTCGTCGGCTAGGACAATGTCGGGGTCGTTGACGAGGGCACGGGCAATGGCCACGCGCTGCATTTGTCCCCCTGAGAGCTGATTTGGCTTCTTTTGTGCGTGCTCAGCGAGGCCTACCTTTTCAAGGGCCTTCATGGCGCGCTCACTGCGCTCGCTTTTGGCCACACCGCTGATGGTGAGGGCCAGCTCTACATTGGCCAGCACGCTTTGATGGCCAATCAAATTGTAGCTTTGGAAGATAAAGCCCACGGTGTGGTTGCGGTAGGAATCCCAGTCGCGGTCGTTGTAGCGCTTGGTGCTCACCCCGTCAATAATAAGGTCACCGTCGTCGTAGCGGTCGAGGCCACCTATGATATTGAGCATGGTGGTTTTGCCTGAACCCGATGGGCCAAGGATGGCGACAAATTCGTTGTCGCGCAGCGTAAGGCTCACGCCATCTAGGGCTACCTGGGTAAAATCGCCGGTGGTGTAGCGCTTTTGTATGTTTTCTAGCCTAAGCATTCTTTCCCTCCTAAAATGTGATATGCTACCATTATACACGCCCGAAGGCGCGCGCGACCATTTACAATGGCAAAAACATGACAGGCAACAAAAAAAGGCCTGTGCATCACACACAGGCCCCAAAAGCTCAAAATTATTCTTCGTCGTCGCAAACAACTTGTACGCCGAAACGGGAAGCAGTTTCTTTCATATTATCGCAGCCATCGAAGTTTGGAACGCGAACGCCTTCTTCTTCGATATCGTCATCGTTGCAAACTACGGTAACACCAGCCTTAGAAGCAACTTCCTTCATATCTTCGCAATATTCGTCGTCAACGAGGTTACGCAAATCTACTTCTTGTGCCATAATTGAACACTCCTTTTTTGTACAAAAATTGTTTTTCTCTTTACTATCTTTATTATACCTAGTTTTTTTTCATGATGCAATCACATATGTTTAAAAAATTGATGTTGTATTTAATACATTTCATCCATGCATGGCTTATATATGTATATCTCGCGTGGAAAATATGCTACCAATATAAATACCACTGATGTAATGTAAAGGAATGTTAAGTTTATTTATGCCAGAAAAAAGGACGCGCAGCTTTAGATGGGTGTTCGTAAAACAGTTTTCGAGAAATGACACGGCAACTGCCTGTCAGGATTGGTTACGAGTACCCGGCTGAGCCGAGGATGCATCAAGTCCCATGTCTGCACCGTCAAGGTGTTGGCATGGGGCTTTTTGCATATCGGGGGTCTGTACACCTCTATCAAGGTGTAACACACTAGACTTTGTACCAAAGTCGTGTGCCAAGGGGTGCTGCGCCCCTTGGAATCCCTGCTCACATCGCCTGTGGGCGATGTGGATTCGCCGCAAAGAAGGCTACACAAAAGGCGTGCCCGGCTGTCTGCGGCGAGGAGAAGGCACTTCTGCGGAAGTGTAATAACCCACTATGACACTTTCATCCCTGCGGTCTGCAAAGTGTAGTGGGCTCTCCGAGGGGGATACGGCTGTATAGGGTGTGTTTTGGGCAAACCGTACGTGCGTACGAGATATTAGTACGCACGTACGCAGTAAAACGACCCAATTCTCCTATATAGGGGTGTTCTTTCATGGGAGAGTATGGTATACTCGGCTTAACAAATCGAGATTTAAGGAGGAGAGGTTTCTTTGAAAGTTGTCATTTGCGGGGAGTTCCCGAAAAAAGCAGAAGAGAATATTTTCCATTCCTTCCCACTATCATGGGAAGTCCATATTGTTCCACCCTCTGGTCTTGCCAGTGAACTGTCTAACGCAGACATTCTGATTCCAGAACATGTTGAGATCAACGCTGATCTTCTCAGTAAGGCTCCGAAATTAAAGCTGGTGCAGACCGGAGCAGGCTATGATAACGTGGACTTGAAAGCATGTACAGAATTTGGCGTTCAGGCCTGTAATGCGGCGGGGGTGAACGCGTATGCTGTTGCTGAGCATGTGATGGCTCTTATCCTTTCCTGGTATAAGAACATTCCTTATCTGGACCACTTCTTAAAAGATCGTGGTGAAGCAGATCAACTGGATTACACAGGTGCAGAGCTGTATGGGAAAACAATCGGAATCATCGGTCTTGGACATGTCGGAAGAATCGTCGCGGAGTATTGTAACGCGTTCCATATGACGGTACTGGGATACAGTTACAAGTTAATTGAGATGTGTAGTGTTGAACAGGTGGATCTGGACACTCTTTTCAGAGACAGTGACATCATCAGTCTGCATGTCCCACTTAAGGACAGCACGCGCCACCTGATTAATGCCGAGACTTTTTCGAAAATGAAACCGGACGCCCTCCTCATCAACACATCACGCGGTGGAATCGTTGATGAAGCTGCGCTGATCACAGCACTTGAAAATAAAGATATCAGTGGTGCATGTTTGGACGTCTTTGAAACAGAGCCGTTAAAGCCGGACAGTCCCCTTCGTGACTTGAAGAATGTGCTCCTCACACCGCATACTGCCGGGCTTCCTGACGGGATAAAATACCACAAGAAGCGCTACGCATTTTTTTTAAGGAATATAGAAAAAGTCATGCGTCATGAGACGCCGGAGTGCTGCCTCAATACTGTTTGATAAATTCCAGTTTGTCGCACGCGTTCCTAGCAGGGTTTGGGGCAGGCACGCCCCAACAAGAGCACTTCGGAAACTCGCAAGAGTTGAAGAAGTGAAGTCCCAGATGGGCCACAAATTTTCAAGAATTGAAAATTTGTGGCCACGGGACGATTCTTGCTCTTATGGATAACAGAAAAGCCAGAACTGTATCGCTGATTCAGCCAACAGTTCTGGTTTTTCTTGTCATCCGGTCAAAATACTGTTTTATGGAGCCCTTGCCTTGCGCGTCCTCTCTCTTTATGCGTTTGTTACGGCTTCGGCCGGAAGCTCGGCCGAGGTGGTGTAGTAGAAGGTGATTGGATAGCTTTCATCCTCTGTTGCATTTTTTAAGGTGAGTGTGACGCCTAGGGCTCTGTTCACATCCATACCGTTTTTATCGGCACGGTTTGCCTCAACGAGGTCACCCTGGGCCACGGCTTGGGCAAAATCTTCTAGGCTCATATCGGCGAGCTTTTCGCTGCCGTTATCGCCAAGGCGCACGAGTGTGGCATCGTAAGCGCGGCAAGCGGCGGCCACCGTTTCGGCTTCGCCTGGCATAAAGCCTTCGGTGCGCCACGCATCTAGTAGGGCTGCGCTCTTCTTGTCGCCTTCGTAGATTGGCAAATACATGCCGCCATTGTAGGTGTAGTAGCCGTTTTGATCCAAGCTGCTGTAAGAGAAGGTTGCATAGCCAACAATCTTGCCTTGAAGGGTTTGGCCATCGCGCTTTGGAATGTCGCTTTGCACGGCTTCAAGGAGAGCTTTGGCGCGTGCCTTGCCATCTTCTACATTCGCCACCGCTGATACATCATCCACGTTATCGTTTACGTTATCGACCAAATAAATGTCATCGCTGCCAACATTTTCGTAAATGCTGTTGGAAGACACCGTGCATTCATCCAAGTTCTTGAAATCTAGATTCATAAGGGTGGAATACTGCATTTGCTGGTAGTTGGTATCATCCACGAGCGGCGCCAAGATGTCTCTGGCGTCTTCGCTGGTGAGGCAGAAATAGCGGGTGCTCACGCCCAGAGCTGTCTTGTAGGTAAAGTAGAGAGCTTCGTAGGACATTTCGTCTGTGGCGTTTTCTAGGCTTTTATCCGTGTAGCTGCCATCATAATCGCTATCGTGCGGTGATACCACGGCCTTTTCTTGGGCCTTTGTCATGGCGGTCATGATTTTTTCGATGGTTTCAGGATTCTTTGCAGCGTCTAGGCTAAGGTCGGCTGTAAAGGTATTGTCCATGCCATACACGGTGGCTGCACGCACACTGCTCGCCTTTGGTACTTGCTTGTCGAGGTCAATCAGACCAGCGTTTACACCGAAGAAGAGGGCCACAGTGGTCACAACAGCCACAAGGATACTGAAATAATTTTTGCGTAAGGTCGCGCTGCCCTGAGCATAAATAAGCTCGGCCACAACGTGCACCACAAGAGCCCCTATAAGCACACCGCAGACAAAGCCAAGCATGGCACCAATGCCGCTTCCGCCAAACATTTGGTCAAAAGTAATGCCACCAAGGGCACCAGCTAGAGCTGCATAAAAGCCTTTTATCACACTGCCCACCTTGGCATAGACCAGGGTATCGCCGGCCTTTTCAACGGCGCGGTTGCGGTACAAAAGGAAGGCGAGGAAAAAGACAGCGGCAAGAAGCACCAGATAGGCCACCGTTGTGCCCATTGGCCACAGCAAATCCTTCGCGCTCAAGAGGCTTGCAATGTCGCCGTCGTAGGTCACAGGATTCACATTACTAAGCTTGCCTGTAAGCTCGCTCATTTTGTCAAAGGCAGGGCGCGCAATGTTCGCACTCACAAGGTTATGGGTCACAGCCATTTGGGTGTAGGTGTTGCCAGTAAAAATCAAGGCAAGGTAACCTGCAAAAGCTGGGATGGAAACATTAAAAACCAAGGTCATCAGCACATGGCCAAGGGTGTTGGCAGTGAGCTGACCAGCGAGGAGGGTCACACCAAGGCTCATGAGAAAAACGAGCATAATGTACACAAAATGTAAGGCTCCTGCTGCCAAAAGGGTGGTTGTAATGCCTAGGCCAGCAGCGCTCATAGCGCCTGCCACAGTGTTTGACACCACCACAATAAGTAAGAGCACGGCCTGCACCGAGGTCAGCGCCACCACGCGACTGCCCAAAAGGCCTTCACGGGTCATTGGCAGGCTATGGTAAAAATAGCTTTGGCTTGGCACGTTTTGATAATGGGTGGCATAGAAGCCGCCTAAAATACCTAAGGCAACGGCGAAAATATAAAAGCTTATAAAGCTATTGACAAAGAAGAAGCGACCAACAAAGAGCTCCTGCACGCTTGGCGAGATGCGTAAAGACAGGACTGTCATCAGTTGGAACACAGGACCTACAATGATATAGAGCATGGCCCACAAAAGAATAAAGCTACGCAAGCGTCTGAGCTCTACGCCCACAGCCTTACCTAGGCTAGCGTACGATTTCTTCGACGTCATAACCAAGCACCCCCATTTCTGTAATAAAAATTTCTTCTAGTGTCAGCGGCAAGGCTTCTGCATAGAGCGGATGCATACGGTCAACCTTGTCCATAATGTTTTCTCTTTGGCCGCGCACAATCATAGAAATCATGCGGCCACGTTGTTCAAAAGCGATTGGTGAAAGCTCTGCAAAATCCTCTTCGCGCTTGAGCATCTTAAAGGCCAGCTGCAATTTAAAGATGTTGCTCTCAAGGTCTTCGATGCTGCGTTGGAGCACAAGCTTGCCACTGTGCAAAAGGCCGATGTGATCGCAAATATCCTCGAGCTCACGCAAGTTGTGGCTGGCAATAATGATGGTGGCACCGTGGTCTAAGACCATTTCTGAAAAAAGTGCCTTAATGGCGCGGCGTTTGACTGGATCGAGGCCGTCAAAGGTTTCGTCACAAAGCATCACGCTTGGCTTGGCTGCCATGCCCAAAATAAGCTGGGCCTGACGCGTCATCCCCTTGGAAAAAGATTTGAACTTGGCCTTGGTATCTAGCCCAAAGCGCTTGGCCATGTCCAGCGCCATCTTTGTGTCGTAGTCTGGATAAAACTGGCTGTACAAAAAAGCCATCTCTTCAATGGATGCAGAACGGTCGGTGTATTGATCATCAGAAATATACACCATGCGTTCCTTGGTGGCTGGTTGTTCAAAAACCACCTCACCGTCTAGGCGAACCTTGCCTGTGTCTGGTCTATACACGCCAGCAATCATGCGCAAAAGCGTCGATTTGCCGGAGCCATTGCTCCCAACCAGGCCATAAATGCTGCCAGCATCAATGGTTGTGCTCACGCCCTTGATGCCGTAATGGTTTTCAAAGCGCTTGCTTACATTTTCAATGGAAATCATCGTTTTCCGCTCCCTTTATTGCAAGTGTCATAGGTTGTTATGACGCAGTCCATAATTTTTTCTAAGGCCACCTGACGTTTGGCCAGATCCTCTACAGCCGCCTCTAGCCGCGTAAAGGCCTCTGGTCTTATTGTTTCGCCCAAATCCTCGGCATCCATTGCGGCAAAGCTGCCGCGGCCTGGCTGCGAATAGGTGAGCCCGCGTTCTTCCAAAAGCGCATAGGCGCGCTGGATGGTGTTTGGATTCACTGCCAGCTCCTTGGCCACCTGGCGCACGCTCGGGAGTTTTTCGTCTTTTTGAAGCGCTCCTGAGGCAATGGCCAACTCTACGCTTTCAACAATTTGCTCGTAAATGGGCTTGGCGCTTCGCTGATTGATATGAAACATACCGACGCCTCCTCCTGTTCTAACTGTATTAAACTAGTTCATACACTTATGATACAGTTCATACAGTTTTCTGTCAAGTGTATGAACTGTATTGTTTCAATTTTTTCGCACCGATTTCTGCGCAAAAAAACAAAACCCGTAAGCGCCATCACACGCTTACGGGTTTTATTTTCATTTTCGGCACCATTAATTGTGGTCGAAGGATATTTGCTGCTCGACGATATCGCCGTAGCTTTCTTGCAAAGATATATGCTCTTCGCTCTCTAAATAGAGCTTGAGATCTTCGAGTCCACGCATTTCAAGTGTAATCATCAAATCCATATTGCCATCTCGGCTTACAATATTTCTGTAGAGTTGAGGATTATTCATGCCATCGTACTGCTTTGCTAATTGTTCAAATTTGTCGGCAAACACATTGATGACCTCTTCGGTCAAGGTGTTTTCCTTAAATCTGAGTAACAGGTAATGGACCATCGGTCTCCCTCCTTTAGTCTCTTGCGTATTATATCACAAAGTCTAAGAAGGATGCAAACGCATTTTCTCTCAAAAAATAGCATTTGAAACTTATCGTTCGCCATTTACATATAAAAGAAACAAAAAAAAGACAAGCTCAGGCGCAAAAACTATTTTTTGTCGTTGAAACCATCGTCTTCGTGCTTTTGCTCCATGATTTTTTCCATCTCGCCTGGCACCAAAATACCTTCGCCGCTTTTGAAAAAGGCCACGCGTTCTTCTGGTGTCATCTTATCTAGGCGGCGCTGTCTTTCGTAGTAGCGCAAAAAGTACACGCCCATCCCTACAAATATAATTGCAAAAATCAAGGCCAAGAGGCTCTTGGAACTTACAAATAGCATCATCGTAATCACTGCCATGGTAAAGTCAATGATGGCCGTAACGAGGTTGATGGTTTTGCTCATTTTTCCTGCCATTTCTTTCTCTCCATTTCTTGGACCAAGGTCCTTATTCGTGCTATACTCATTTTAGCATAAAGGCGCCCCACTGTCATGCAAAGACGGCGCCCCCGAAAGGAGATCAACAATGGACTTTGAACATAAGCAACCAAGCACTTGGACAGACTTAAGCGAAGCTGAGCGCACCGCGCTTTTTGACTACGGCGATCGCTACAAGAACTTTTTGGACAAGGGCAAGACCGAACGCGAATGCACCCAAGAAATTGTGGCCCGTGCCAAGGAAGCCGGCTTTATTGATTTAATCGACATCATCAACAAAGGTATGATGCCACTACCAGGTACAAAAATTGTCTACAACCATAGAAACAAGGCCGCCGTGCTCTTTGTGATTGGCCACACCCCACTCAAGCTTGGGATGAACATCGTGGGTAGCCACATCGACGCGCCACGCCTCGACCTTAAGCAACACCCTCTTTATGAAGATGGCGAACTCGCCCTCCTAAAAACCCACTACTACGGCGGCATCAAAAAATACCAATGGACCTGCCTGCCTTTGGCCCTCCACGGCGTGGTTTATTTGCGCGATGGCTCCAAGGTAGATGTGCGCCTAGGTGACGAAGCTGGCGACGGCGTGCTCTATATCACCGATTTGCTCCCTCATTTGGGCAAAAAGATGAACGAAAAGCCCCTCGGCGAAGCCATCACCGGAGAAGCCCTCAACGCCATCATCGGCCATATTCCAGCTGATGATGAAGAAAAATCGCCCATCAAGGCCGCCATCCTCCGCGCCCTCCACGACAAGTACGGCATGGAAGAAGCCGACTTCCTCACTGCCGAGCTCGAGCTTGTGCCTGCACAAAACGCCCTCGACGTTGGCCTCGACCGTTCAATGATTGCAGCCCACGGCCACGATGACCGTTCCTGTGCCTTTGCTGCCCTAGACGCCATTTTGTCCATTGATACACCTGAGCGCACCGCCGTTGGTCTCTTTGTGGACAAGGAGGAAATTGGCTCTGTGGGCAACACCTCGATGAGCGCCCGCTACTTTGAAAACATCTTGGCAGAAATTTTTGCCCTTGAAGGCACCAACAGTGAGCTCAATGTGCGCCGCGCCATTGCCTCCTCCTATGTGCTTTCGGCAGATGTTACAGCTGCCCTAGACCCAACCTATCCAGAAGTGATGGATAAGCTCAACGCCGCCATGCTCGGCAAGGGTCCTAGCCTCTGCAAGTACACCGGCGCCCGTGGCAAAAGCGGTTCCAACGACGCCAACGCCGAATTTCTCATTAAGCTCCGCCAGCTATGGGCTGACCAAAACGTGCCATGGCAAACAGGTGAGCTCGGCCGCATTGACGAAGGCGGCGGCGGTACCATTGCCTACATTTTGGCCGAACGCGGTGCCGAGGTCGTCGACTGCGGCGTGCCAATGCTCTCAATGCACGCACCCGTTGAGCTTGTAAGCAAGGCCGACGTTTACTTCACCATGAAAGCCTACAAAGCCTTCTATGAAGCCGAATTCTAACCACCCACGCCCACACGCGGGGCGTTTTTTTGTTGCGTCGCAGCAAAAGATGCCATACTTACATTAAGATGAAATTGAACGTTTCTCGTTCTCGTCGCATCTCCAGCAAGCAACAGGGTGTGTCTGCCAAACGTGGAAGCAAGGTATTGTGCTAGAAAGCTGTGCCTCGCTGAGCTTTATAAGGGTTTAACGTTTACCAAAATCTAGCTAACGATTCTTTTTTTCTATTATACCCTTGGACGCTAGAGCACGGCGTTTTTTTAGAGTTTTCTGCCTATTTTCTTTTACCCTATTTTAACAATAGGCTTCTTGCAAACTTTATGGCAAATCCCTATAATAGAAAATCCAGTTTAAAATAATATGGAGGACACGATGGCGCTTAATTTAACCAAGGGCAATCCCTTTAAAACCTTACTTTTATTTTCTTTACCGGTGATTGCTGGCAACTTGTTTCAGCTTTTCTACACCTTGGCCGATACCATTATTGTGGGCCAGGTTTTGGGGGCAGACGCTTTGGCGGCTGTGGGTGCTACGGGCACACTGGTGACCTTTGTGCTGCTTTTTGTGCAGGGGGCAACGGCTGGCTTTGGCATTTGCCTGGGCCACAGCTTTGGCCGCGGGCGCAAAAAAGAAATGCGCGAAAGCGTGGCCACCTCGGTGGTGCTTTCTGTGGTCATTGCTTTGGTGATGACCCTGCCGATTCTGTTGGCCTTGGGGCCTATTTTGCACCTACTCAATACGCCTGAGAGCATTTTCCAAATGGCCTATGACTATATGTTTGTGATTGTGGTCGGTACCTTTGCCACCACCTACTACAACCTCGTCTCCAACCTTCTGCGCGCCTTGGGCGACAGCCGCACGCCACTGATTTATTTGGTGTTTTCTTCTCTGCTCAATATTGTCCTAGACATTGTCTTTATGGTGCCGCTCAATATGGGCGTGGCCGGGGCTGCTTTGGCAACGGTTTTGAGCCAGCTCCTTTCAAGCGTACTCTGTACCATTTCTGGCCTGCGCCATTTCGATGTGCTCCATCCCACCAAGGAGGAGTTTCGCCTTAAAAAGGAAAACATCCGCACCCATTTGGGCTTAGGCCTTCCTATGGGGCTACAAATGAGCGTTATGTGCATTGGCCTTTTTGTCATGCAAGGCGCCATCAACGCCTTGGGGCCATCGGCCATTGCTGGCTTTACCGCTGGGACCAAAACGGAGCAATTGGTGATTTTGATTGACTCTGCCCTTTCTGTGGGTCTTTCCAACTATGTGGCGCAAAACTACGGCGCCGGACTGGTGCACCGCATTCGCCAAGGCATTAGGGCCTCTCTTGCACAGGTTGTGATTATTAACGTGGTTTTAGGCTTTCTCATTTACGGTCTGCGCGAGGCTGTGGTGCCTGTGTTCATCTCCTCGCCTACCGACGATATTGTGCGCCACGCCAGCGAATATTTCGTGGCCACGGTGCCGTTTTACCTCTTCCTCGGTGTGCTCATTGATTTGCGCACAGCCCTTCAGAGCATGAACAACACCGCCTTTCCAATGGGCGCCTGTGTGCTCGAGCTTGTGGGCCGAATCAGCGCCACCCTCCTCTTGTCGGCATCCATGGGCTATACTGGCATTTGCTTGGCCTCACCAGCAGCGTGGGTGCTTGCCTGCTTGCTTGTGGTGACGGGCTACTTCGTTGTGATTCGCCGGCTCGAGCAAACCATCTGCAAGGATTGCTCCACCCTTTAAAGATACTGCCCCTCTCCATGCGAGAGGGCATTTTTTTGCGCTTTTACGAAAATTATTGGAAAGTCATTGTTTGTTTTTTCATTCTTTACGTCTTTTTCCTTGCACGCTCTTCTTGTAAGCCAGGCGGTCTTACGCGAGCGATGTGGTGACGGACGATCTTATATGAGGGGTGTCTAAATTTTTTATTTGCATAGGTTGTTTTTGTTTTTTCTCCACAAATCCCCATGAAACGATGGTTTGTTTCTGCATATAGATGGTATTGCCACGCGTCCATAGTTGACTTTTGGCATTGGCTAATGGCTGATATATTCTCTCCCTCTAAAGCTGATATAAGGAGCATATATTTTATTTGACGCTTCTTCCTTGTTACAATACCCTTACCAATATAACCCAAACGAGCAAGATGATGAAAGGATGATGGAGATGAACACCATGCGCACCATGATTAAAAAGGTACCCATTCCGATTTGTGGACTTGTTTTGGCCATTGCCTCCTTGGGCAATCTTGTGAAGCCTTTTTCTTCTATGCTTCACACAGTGTACGGCGTTGTGGCTTGGGCGCTTTTTGCGCTTCTTCTTTTAAAGCTCATCACTCATCCAAAAATGGTGGCCGAAGACCTCAAAAATCCCATCATTGCGAGTGCTTCTGGCACCTGCCCAATGGCCATGATGGTCCTTAGCACCTACGCTATTTCCTTTGTGGGCGCGAGAGGGGCCTATTATATGTGGCTTTTTGCCATTGCCCTGCATTTGACCCTCATCTTCTATTTTTCCTTGCGCTTCATGCGCCGTCTTGACTTAAAAAACGTATACGCCAGCTACTTTATTGTCTATGTGGGCCTTGCTGTGGCGGCTGTAACGGCGCCTAGCCATGGTGCTGAGGCCCTTGGCCGTTTGAGCCTTGTGGTGGCCTTTCCAGCGCTCTTTTTGATTGGCGCCTTGGTGTTTTATCGCTATCACAAGCTGCCAGAGGTGGCCGATGCCGCCAAGCCACTTTTTTGCATCACAGCGGCCCCAACGAGCCTCTGCCTCGCCGGTTATTTACAGAGCGCAACTGCACCATCCCTGGCTGTGGTGCTTTGCTTGCTTGTTGCAGCAACCCTCATCTACGCCTTTGTGCTCGTGCGCGCCATTGGCTATATTCAAACTCTGGCCTTTTATCCAAGCTACGCTGGCTTCACCTTTCCTTTTGTGATTTGCCCAACGGCCGCCTATCAGGCCCTCCTCTATTTGGAGGCTGGTGGCACAACACTTTTTGCCCTCAAGGCCTTGGTTCTTTTTGAAGCCTTGGTCGGCGTGACCTTTGTCACCTACGCTCTTCTGCGCTATCTTTCCTTCCTAGGGCGCGACGCAGAAACCTTGGCTTGGCGCGAGGACAACTGCACCCAAACCCATCTTATTGGTATCTTCCCTTACCAGCTGTGCAGCGACGAGGCAGAATAAAAAAAGAGCACTGAACATTTGTTCTCTCCTCACAGGGGTAACAAGTGATTCCTGGGATACCCCGGCAGGTCATCGTGTTTACGATGCCTGCCGGGGTTCCGCTTTGTCCTGGGTTTGCGGTGCTTCCAGTGCTTCTTCTGTGTCCTGCTGACCACTGCCGACATAGCCAATGCCGTTGTAGTAGATCTCCACGGTCTGGGGCGCGTGTTTAGACCACTTTATCTCTTTTTCGTGAACCACGATCTTCTCAATAAACAGCCGCAGCAGTTCCGGCGTCAGTTCCGTAATGTCTGTGTACCGCTTCGCCTTGTCAAGGAAGCTGTCCGTCCCGCTCACAGTTTCCAGCAGGCGCTGGATCTCATCCTCTTTCTGTGGGATTCCGACAGTGATGAGGTTCTGTTCTTCCGTGTAGCTGCCGGAGAGCATCTGAAACTGCTCTGTTGTGATGCGGCCCAGCACACTGTCCTCATACAGCTTTTGGAAGATCGCGTCCAGTTCCGCTTTCCGTTTCCGCATGGCTGCCAGTTCCTTCTCCTGCCTGCGGATCTCCCGCTGAAGTTCGGCGGACTGCTTGCTGCCAATGTAGGCGGCGAACTTTTCCGGATGTTCCCGCGCCACGCTCGTCACCCGGCGCAGGTCCTTCAGTACGATCTCGTCCAGAACGCACTCCCGGATATAGTGGCCCGTACAGGCGTCTCCATCCTTCTTGTAGGTGCGGCAGGTAAAGTGATTGTAGCTGGCGGACATGGTATGTGCCCGGTGCAGCACCATGTTGGAGCCGCAGTCGGCGCAGAACACAAGACCGGAGTACTTGCTCTGTTCTTCCATCTTTGTCAGACGGCGCTTGTTCTTACGGACTCTCTGTACCACGTCCCAGACCTCCCG
>CAKQDL010000036.1 GCA_934229395.1 uncultured Peptococcaceae bacterium
GCGGCTTGAGTTCTAGAGCAGATGACACGCACGATTAATACCTAAAGGTATTTTACACACTAATTTGGACTTGACTAATAGATCCCGCTAAAACCACATTGATAATACGAGTCTTTGTTCCTGTTACATCATCCTTTATTCTGTGCTTATTTAATAACGTTCGAATAAGCCCTTCTACCTTTTGTTCTGAATACCGCTGGTACAAGTTCTTGTAAGTTTTTCTTACGGATTCATAAAAAGCTCCATCATAGTAGAGCATGCCAATTAAAACAAGAGACTCAAATACAATTTCAGGATCATGGACATAGGTACCAGAATACGAATTTAACGCAATGCCCAGTTCCCTCTCTGCACGGTTATGAATAATATCTATTGCTTCAGCATTATCCAATAAATCAATCAAATCAATACCGAGATTTTTTCTTTCTTTGACACAGGTTTTTAAGTACCCTATTTTCGTTTCTATCTGCGCATCGTTTAATCTCTTTTTGAGTATTTCTAGAAGTGATTCTTGTTCCGCCTGAGTAACAATACCATCTTCAAATATCTGATCTATTTTTTCACAGATGATTTTAGAAGTCTTATGATCACGAATGAAGGATTCATTAGTTCTCATCCATTCCTGCAAGCGACGCACTTCTTTTTCATTGATTTCATTGTCGCTAATAACACCTTCAATGATTCCATTAAGTTCATAAATCTTCGCAGAGGAATCAGTTTCAAGAGCTGTATATTGACTACAATTATCTATAAGCATTTCTCGTTCTTCATCTGTGATGATTCCATCTTCAAGCACTTGTTCTACCAGTGAAATTAATCGAGCTTGCCTAGGCTCGTAAGATAAGTTCTTGTTCTTTTTTACCCACGAAGACAATCCGGCTACCTCTAGCTTATTGATAATACCGTCGTAGCTAATGCCGTTTATTATTCCTATTAACTCATTTATGTTACGCATCATCAGCTTGTGTAGTATTTGCTCCAAAAACTACCACCGCTCTCCTTTCATCTGGTATCTGTAATGCAGAAAAACTTCTGCAATCTAATCTTATAATACAAAATCATAAATTCATAAATTGCAAGTCCAAGGTGAACAGTAAAAAATCAAGCCACTGGCTCATCCTTTAGGTATAATGTTAATCGCCAAACCAACACAAACCCTATGCGACGTTTCTTTCGCACTTCCAATCAAATTGAAAGACTCAACAAAGAGCTGAAGCGTCGCTCGAATGTCATCGGCATATTTCCAAATGAAGCTTCCTTAGTCCGCTTGATAGGCTCCGTACTTATTGATCAAAACGATATTTGCCAATCAGGCCGCGCGGTATTTTCTAAAGAAAGCTATCGCAAGTTAATATCAACAGATGTACTTGCAACATTTTACCGAATCGCCTTAGAACAAACTGCCTTTTTAGCGGCTTGTGTTTTAGAGCAGATAATACGCATGATTAACACCTAAAGGTATTTTACACACTAATTGGGACTTGACTGATAAAACACTTTAGCCCTTATGATGACTGCACTGGAGCGCAGACTGTCACTTTCCTTTATCGTGCTCAATAAACTCCCCCTCCTTTTCCATACAAAAAGCCCGTGCATCAGCTTAATCAAGTTGATGCACGGGCTTTTGTGGTATCGTTTAGTTTTTCCATGTTAGGCCATTTATTGTGAAGGCGCCTTGGAGGACGTGTTCTTCTAGGATGGAGGTGGTGACGCCGCCTACGCCGCCTGGTACTGGGGTGATGGCTTGGGCTTTTTCTTTGGCTTGGTCGCAAGCGACGTCGCCGCAGAGTTTGCCGTTTTCATCGACGTTGATGCCTACGTCCATGACAATGGCGTTTTCGCCTATCATATCGCCTGTAATCATGCGGGCGCGGCCAATGGCTGCAACGACGATGTCGGCTTCGCGGGTGCGCGCAGCCAAGTCAAGGGTGCGTGAATGGGCGATGGTGACGGTGGCGTTTTTGGCGAGCATGAGCATGGCCAAAGGACGTCCTACCACAAGGCTTCGGCCGACGATGGTGACGCGCTTACCCGTGAGGTCTACGCCATAATGCTCGAGCATGGCCATAACAGCTGCTGGGGTGCAAGGGGCTACGGCGCGCTTATCGCCTTGATAGAGCCAGGCGGCGTTCAGAGGGCTGATGCCGTCAACGTCTTTTTCTGGCGCAATCATGTTTTCAAGGGGCTTGACGTCCAAATGCTTTGGCAGCGGCTGAAAGAGCAAGATGCCGTGGACAGTTGGGTCATCGTTGACGCTCTTAAAGGTTTGTTCTAGCGCTTCTTGGCTGATACTTTCGTCCATAACGACGTTTTTTACCACAATGCCGTGTTTGTCCATGCGCTTGGTGGCACTGCGTTCGTAAGAAATGTCGTCTGGACGTTCGCCTACGCGGACTATGGCGAGGCAGGGGGTGATGCCTTTTTCTTTAAGGGTTTGAACAGCGGCGAGCATTTTTTCATCGCGCGCTGCCACTACTTCTTTTGCTAAAAAATCTATGGCCATTTTTCCTCCTAACGGATGGCTTCTAGGGTCTTTTGATAAATACCGTAGCGCAAATCGTGCCCTTCTGCCACGAGGTAGTCGACGTGGTCTTTGAAGGTTTCGGCGCGTTCTCGGTTTTTCATGCTCTTGGCATTGATGAGGATATTGAGGGATGCGCCTTCTAGGGCTGCTTGGGCAAAGAGTACGGCCACACCAACATCGCTAACGGCGAGGCGGCTGCCTTTTTCTACCAAGAAGCTCAGCTCGTGCATACCATCTAGGATGGTTTCCATAATGTCTAAAGGCACCACGGAGGCATCCACGAGGGCTTTTTCCATGATGGTGTCGTAATTTGGATCATCCTTTGGCAGGCTGTAGGCACGGGAAAGAGGCTCAAAGGCTGCGGCGTCTTCGTCTACAAGACGCACGAGGCGGTCGCGCACGCCTATGAGGCGCTCACGGCAGGCAATCATTTCGTTTTCGTAGTCGGCATATTTCTTTTTGCCAATGGTGAGATTGGTGACCATCAGCCCCAAGGCTGCTGCGAAGGCGCCTACGGCTGCGGATGCACCGCCACCACCGGGAACCGGTGCGTTTGAGGAGAGGACGTCTAAAAATTCGACGCCTGTCTTATCTAGCATCTTCATAAAGGCTCCTTTTAGAACAAGCCGGAAATAACGCCGTCGTTGTCTACGTCGATTTTTTCTGCAGCTGGTACCTTTGGTAGGCCTGGCATCTTCATGATAGAGCCGGTGAGGGCTACAAGGAAGCCTGCGCCAATGGATGGGGTAAGGTCGCTGATGGTGATGCGGAAGCCCGTTGGACGGCCAAGCTTGGTTTGGTCATCGGTGAGGGAGTATTGGTTTTTGGCCATGCAAATTGGCAAATTGCCATAGCCTAGGCTTTCCATGGTGGCAATTTCTGTTTCTGCCTTGGCGGTGTAGTCTACGCCGTCTGCGCCGTAAATTTTGGTGGCGATTGCTTCAATTTTTTCCTTAATGGAGAGCTCGGTGTCGTAAACAAATTGCATCTTGCTCTCTTGGTCGCAAAGACGGATGACTTCGCGTGCGAGCTCTTCGCCGCCGGCACCACCGTTGGCCCATACATCGGAAAGGGCTACGTTTACGCCGAGGGCTTTGCATTTTTCACGCACAAGATCGAGCTCTGCATCGGTATCGGTAGGGAATTTGTTGATGGCGACAACCACTGGAAGGCCAAACACGCCGGTGATGTTTTCGATGTGCTTGAGAAGGTTTGGCAGGCCTTTTTCGAGGGCTTCGAGGTTTTCTGCGCCCAAATCTGCCTTGGCTACGCCGCCGTTGTACTTGAGGGCCTTGATAGTGGCTACAAGCACCACTGCGCTTGGTTCAATGCCGGCCATGCGGCACTTGATGTCGATGAACTTTTCTGCCCCGAGGTCTGCGCCGAAACCGGCTTCGGTGATGAGGTAATCGGCCATCTTCATGCCCATACGGGTGGCTGTTACGGAGTTGCAGCCGTGGGCAATGTTGGCAAATGGGCCGCCGTGGATAAAGGCTGGGTTGCCTTCTAGGGTTTGTACAAGGTTTGGCTTAATGGCATCCTTCAAAAGGGCTGCAAGGGCGCCTTGAGCGTTCAAATCACCAGCGGTTACTGGCTTGCCATCGTAGGTGTAAGCCACAATGATACGTGCTAGGCGGGTCTTGAGGTCTTCAATATCGGTAGCAAGGCAGAAAATAGCCATGATTTCGGAAGCTACAGTGATATCGAAGCCGTCTGCGCGGGTCACGCCATCTACTGGACGGCCAATGCCGTCGATGATGTTGCGGAGCTGACGGTCGTTCATATCTACGCAACGACGCCATACCACGCGCTTAGGGTTGATGTTTAAGGCGTTACCTTGGTAGATGTGGTTGTCGAGCATGGTTGCAAGAAGGTTGTTGGCTGCGCCAATGGCGTGGAGGTCACCAGTAAAGTGGAGGTTGATGTCTTCCATTGGTACCACTTGGGCATAGCCGCCACCTGCTGCCCCACCCTTTACGCCAAAGACTGGGCCGAGGGATGGTTCGCGAAGAGCCACCATGGTCTTTTTGCCAATGCGGTTCATGGCATCGCTGAGGCCGATGGTGGTGGTGGTTTTGCCTTCACCTGCTGGGGTTGGGTTGATGGCGGTAACGAGGACCACCTTGGCGTTTTCTCTATCCTTCAAAACATCGTTGTAATAACGAAAGTCGATTTTTGCTTTATACTTCCCGTAGTTTTCAATGTATTCTTCTGGAATCTCTAGCTTAGCAGCAACTTCATTGACAGGTACCATCTTTGCTTCCTGTGCAATTTCAATATCGGATTTGAATCCCATTACGTCACGCTCCTCTTTATTTATACATAACTATTTGGACCCTGGGGTCACTGTTTCTATTGTAGCCCACGCACCAAAAATTAGCTAGTCCACGGACCATAAAACCTGCTTTGGCTATAAAAAATTCCCAGTCAACGGCTATTATTTGCTGACTGGGATGGCGAACAAACTTATTTCTTCTTTTTCTTAGGCATGATGTGAATGGCTTCGCCAACGATTTCTTCGAGGGCTTCGCCGATGCCTTCGTTGTAGGTTGGGTGCGGATGGATGGTTTTTAGCATATCCTCTGCCCTAACAGAAAGGTTCACGGCGTCGGCAAGCTCGGTAATCATGTCGGTGGCGCGGGCGCACATCATTTGCGCACCTAAGATGACGTGGCTGTTTTTGTCGGCCACAATCTTAATAAAGCCACGTTCCTCGTGAGAAATGAGGGATTTGCCATTGGAGCTCATGATGAACTTTCCGCAAACAACCTCACGCCCCTCTGCCTTGGCTTGGTCTTCGCTCAGGCCTACGGAGGCAATTTCTGGATTGGTGTACACGCAGCTTGGTACCACGTTCAAGTTGATGGAGGCTTCGTGGCCCATCATTTTTTCTACGCAAACAATGCCTTGGGCGCTGGCGGTGTGGGCCAGCTGCATCCCCTTTATGGCATCGCCAATGGCGTAAATGCCTGGAATGCTTGAGGCAAAATCATCGTCTACCACAATGCGTCCGCGTTCCATTTCTGGCTCTTCGCCTTCGACAAAAAGGCCCTTGGTGTTGGCGGCACGGCCAACGCTTACGAGCACATACTGGGCGCTGACGCTTTTTTCTTCATCCTTTTGAGTGAAGTGCACGCGGCGCAAATTCCCCTCTGCGCTCACGCTTTGTACCATGGCACCTGTGATGATGTCTACGCCACGTTTTTTCAAAATCATCTTGAGGTTTTGGCTGATTTCCTTTTCCATGTTTGGCACGATGGTGTTCATACCTTCGATGATGGTCACCTTGGTGCCCATATAGGCGTAAGCGTTGGCAAATTCGCAGCCAATCACACCGCCGCCGATGATGGCTAGGGATTCGGGCTGTTCTTTGAGCTCAAAGAGGGTATCGCTTGTGATGACGCCATCTAGGTCCATCCCAGGCAGTGGCAGCTCCACTGGCTTGGAGCCGGCTGCAATGAGCACGCGGTCGGCGCTATAAGTTGCAGTGCCTTCTTCCGCTACCACATCCACAGTTTTGTCCCTGTGCACCATAGCGCGTCCGCGAAGGAGGGTCACGCCATTGCCCTTAAAGAGGCCTTCTACGCCACCTACGAGCTTTTCTATAACGTCTTTCTTATAGGCTACAACCTTTGGGTAATCAATGGCTACATCGTCACAAACCACACCAAAATCATCGGCGTGTTTGATTTCATCATAGAGGCTGGCTGCATGAATCATGGCCTTTGCAGGAATGCAGCCACGATTGAGGCAGGTGCCTCCAACATCGCGCGCTTCTACAACGGCTGTATTTAGACCCATTTTGGCTGCCTTAATGGCTGCCACGTAGCCACCTGGGCCTGCGCCCACAACAATAAGATCAAAATTTTCCATCGTGTTCTCCTTTTAGCATTCAATATGGCGCGCCCATTCGGCGAGCTCTTCGAGATATGCCTTGTAATCGTGACTTTTTTGCGCCTGTGCACTGATTTTTTCGGCAATGGCGCCACTTTCATAGCGTGTGCCAAGAAGGGCAGGGACGAGGGCATCAATCATATCTGGCACCAAGGCGTCGGAATACACCTCGGCGTCTACAATCACACCTTCGTCAATTTTGAGCGCCAAGTCTACGCGTCCCCAGGCAAAACGGTTGCCGTGGTTGATGTCGAAGCTAAATTTGCGCCCAAACTTCCATGCCCATGAGCCATAACACTCCGTGAGCCCTGCCCACTGTTCTTGGTTCACGTCTTCGAGTGCCCATACATCTGGCTCGCCTTCGTAAACGTCGGCGAAGGCCGTTTTAAGAGCGCTCTTTAGCTCATCTATGTTGAGGTCCTCTTTCATTTGAGCAAGGTTCCCCACGCGGGATTTTACAGAGCTTACGCCCTTTCCCTTGAGCTTATCTGGTGCCACATTGAGATAATGCGACATTTTTTCTTTGTCGACATCCACAAGTAGGGTGCCGTGATGATAGCAGCGGCCATTGTGCTCATAATAAGCATGGCCGGAGATTTTCTTACCTTCAACCAAGAGGTCGTTGCGGCCAGATTTTTCTGCTTCAAAGCCCAAGGCTCGGAGCGCTCTAAAAATAACATCGTTTTGCTTCGCCGTGTCATAATGGGCCTTATGCGCTAAGAAGGTAAAGTTCATATTGCCCAAATCATGATACACTGCGCCGCCACCAGAAAGGCGTCGGGCCAAATGGCCACCCTCTGCCTCTAGGCGCGATACGTTGCACTCTTTCCAGGCGTTTTGGTTTCGTCCAATAACAACGGTCTGAGCGTTTTGCCACAAATAGAGAATCACTTCGTCCTCTTCCATGGCATTTAAGAGCCACTCCTCCAAAGCGAGGTTAGTGTATGGATCATAGCTTTTGCTTTCAATCACCTTAAGCTTCATTTTTCATCATTCCTTTTAAAACTCAAATTTCACCACTGGATGACGTGCAGCCCCTACTTCGTCTAGGCGACCTACAGGGGTGGTCACTGGCGCAGCATGGAGGGCATCGGCGTTGTCGTATGCCATTTGGCAGAGTTCGCGTAATACCTCGACGGCTTCGTCTAAGGTTTCGCGAGATTCTGTTTCGGTTGGTTCAATCATGAGTGCTTCATGCACAATGAGTGGGAAATACATTGTTGGTGGATGAATGCCATTGTCCAAAAGGCCCTTGGCAATATCCAAAGCGCTGATGCCGGTGTCTTTTTTAATGTTGGAAAGGTCCATAACAAATTCGTGCATGCAAGTGGTGTCGTAGGCCATGTGATAGAGGTCTTTTAGGGCCACGCGCATATAATTGGCATTGAGCACGGCGTTGGCGCTGGCTTCCTTGATGCCTTCGGCGCCTAGGCTAATCACATAGGTAAGGGCGCGGAGGGTCACGAGGAAGTTGCCATAGAAACGCTTCATTTCGCCAATGCTTTGCTCTGGCTTTTGCATAACGAGGGCGTCGTCTTTTTCTTCAACCACCACGTTTGGCAGGAATGGTGCCAAAATGTTCTTACAGCCAACAGCGCCGGAGCCTGGGCCGCCACCGCCGTGAGGGGTGGAGAAGGTTTTGTGGAGGTTTAAGTGTACCACGTCAAAGCCCATGTCGCCAGGGCGCACTTGGCCCATAACAGCGTTCAAATTGGCGCCATCGTAGTAGCAAAGGCCGCCGCATTCATGCACCATATCGGTGATGGCGCGAATGTTTGGATCAAAGATACCAACGGTATTTGGATTGGTGAGCATGAGTCCTGCAATGTCGTCGCCGCAGACTTCCTTGAGCTTTTCAAGGTCCACACAGCCTTCGCTGTTGCTTTCAATGTTCACAATGGTAAAGCCGGCCATGGTAGCGCTGGCTGGGTTGGTGCCGTGGGCAGAGTCTGGCACAATAATTTTTTTGCGCTTACTGTCGCCGCGGCTTGTGTGGTAAGCCTTAATAAGGAGAAGGCCTGTAAATTCACCGTGGGCACCGGCAGCTGGTTGAAAGGTCATGCGGTCCATACCGGTGATTTCTGCAAAATAACGGTCACTGAGCTGCATGGCTTCTAAGGCACCCTGCACAGTGTGTGCTGGTTGGAGTGGGTGAATCTTGGCAAAGCCCGCGAGCCCTGCCATGTCTTCGTTGATGCGTGGGTTGTACTTCATGGTGCAGCTACCGAGTGGATAGAAGCCATCGTTCACGCCGTGGCATTTTTTAGCGAGCTCGGTGTAATGACGGGTAATGTCTACCTCGCTCATTTCTGGTAAATGGAGGGCGCTTTGACGTGCGTCCTTTGCGTCCAATTCAAACAATTCAACCTCGCAAGCTGGCAAAACATCCACGCCGCGACCTGCTACGCTTTTTTCAAAAACCAACATCTTAGCCCACCTCCTTCACAAGGCGAATCACGTTGTCCATTTCTTCCTTGGTGTTCATTTCGGTGCAGCACCAAAGAATGCGGTTGTCATCGAGTGGGAGCCCACCCAAAATATCTTCTTTTTCGAGAGCGTCCAAAATAGCTTGGCTGCTCTTTTCGCTTACAGTCACAAATTCATTGAAGAAAGCCGTGTCGTTTTCTAGCTTGAGGCCAGCTTCTGCCAAGCCCTTGGCAAGGTAGTGGGCATTGGCCAGGGAAGACTTGGCCACTTGGGCGAGGCCCTTGTTACCCATGGTGGTAAGGTATACACCAACAGCGAGGGCGCAGAGCGCTTGGTTGGAGCAAATGTTGCTCGATGCCTTTTCGCGGCGAATGTGCTGTTCGCGTGCTTGGAGAGTGAGCACATAGCCCACTTGACCATCATCGTCATGGGTTTGACCCACAATGCGGCCAGGGAGCTGGCGCATGAGCTTTTGGGTACAAGCCATAAAGCCTAGGTAAGGACCACCAAAGGCCATTGGAAGGCCCAAAGGTTGGCCGTCACCAACAGCCACATCGGCACCGTATTCACGAGGCGATTTTAAGAGCGCAGTGGTCATTGGGTTCACGCCCATAATGAGCTTGGCCCCCGCTTCATGGGTGAGGTCTGCAATAGCCTCGGCCGCTTCAATGTTACCAAAGAAGGTTGGTTGTTCAATGTAAACGCTGGACACTTCCTTGTCTAGAGCAGCGCCTAAGGCTTCGATATCGGTCACGCCATCCTTGGCTGGAACAGTCACGAGCTCCATTTCGTTACCAAAAACGTAGGTTTTAATAACCGCAAGTACATCTGGATGGATGGCTTCAGATACCACAACCTTATTTTGCTTGCGGCTGCGGCACATGGCCACGGCTTCAGCGGCAGCTGTTGCACCATCATAGACAGAAGCGTTGGACACATCCATGCCAGTGAGATCGCAAATCATGGTTTGATATTCAAAAATAGATTGCAAAATCCCTTGGCTGATTTCTGCCTGGTATGGAGTGTAGGCTGTTTGGAAATTTTCCTTTGCCAACACATTGCCCACCATTGATGGAATGTAATGGTTATACGCACCGGCGCCACGGAAAATGTGAGGGAAAATTTTATTTTTCTCAGCCATTTTCGTCACAATACGGCGCGTTTCTAGCTCGCTTTTACCCTCTGGCAAATTGAGCGGATTTTTTAGCTTCAATTCGTCCGGAATGATACTGAACATATCTTCAAAGGACGTATAGCCGCAAAACTCGAGCATTTCTTGGCGTTCGTCTTTTGTATTTGGCACATAGCTTGCCACATCAATCACCATCCTTTAACTGGTAAATTCTTCTTATTCTAAGCCTGCAACGTAAGCTTCGTATTCGCTTGCGCTCATAAGGTCATCAAGACCATCAAAGTTTTCTACCTTAATAAACCATGCTTCGTATGGGGATTCGTTGATGGATTCTGGTGCATCAAGAAGGTCTTCGTTGATGGCTGCAACGGTGCCGCTCACTGGAGAAAGCACATCGCTCACAGCC
Organism: uncultured Peptococcaceae bacterium; assembly: GCA_934229395.1. Classification (GTDB taxonomy): domain Bacteria; phylum Bacillota; class Peptococcia; order Peptococcales; family Peptococcaceae; genus UMGS1590. The sequence goes on from CAKQDL010000036.1 coordinate 10,384, forward strand.
TTAACAGATTCAACGTCTGCAAAAGCATCGCCAACAGCTACATCGTCGCCTTCTTCTGGAAGGTTAACAAATACCAAGTCGCCAAGCTCTTCTTGTGCATAGTCGGTAATACCAACAAGTGCTACATCGCCGTCAACCAATACCCATTCGTGATCCTCTGAATAACGCAATTCTTCTCTAATTTCCATGATTATTTTCCTTTCTATATCTAAACCTTTTGCAATAATGACTTACTTTTCTCTTTTATAAAATGGAAGGGCAACCACTTCGGCTTCTACCTTGCGGCCACGCACTTCTACAACAACACTGTCGCCAACCTCTACGCTTTCCTTTTTAACCAGGGCCATAGCCACTGGGTAACCCAAGAATGGGCAGTGGGTGCCAGAGGTGGTCATACCAATTTCTTCGTCCCCAACAAATACAGCCTGATGTTCGCGGATGATGCCGCGGCCTGTTACCTTTAGGCCAATGCGCTTGCGTGTAGCCGCCACCTCTAGGGCAGCCTTACCGATGAAATCATCCTTATCCATCTTTACCGCAAAGCCAAGGCCCGTTTCACGAGGACTCACAGTTTCGTCCATTTCATGGCCGTAAAGTGGCATAGCCGCTTCCATGCGCAAGGTATCGCGCGCACCTAAGCCGCAAGGAAGGATGCCTTCCTCTTCGCCAGCTTCAAGTACCTTCTTCCAAAGCTCAACCACCTTGTCAGCTGGGCAATAGAGCTCAACGCCATCTTCGCCGGTGTAGCCTGTTTTGGACACAATGCAAGGAACACCAGCCACCTCGCCATCAAACACAGCATGATAATACTTGGCAGGAATGTCCTCTTCCTTGGCAAGCTTACGCAAGATATCCATAGCCTTTGGCCCTTGAAGTGCCAACTGACCCCATGCATCGCTCACATCGGTAAAGGTGGCATCGCCAAATTCGTGCTGCTTCATCCATTCAAAGTCCTTGTCCTTGTTGGATGCATTCACAACGAGGAAATAGTCGTTGTCGGCTTTTTTGTAAACAATGAGGTCGTCCACGCAGCCGCCGTTGTCGTAGCACATCACCGTGTAACGTGCTTGGCCATCCATCATGGTATCGAAGCTGTTGGTGAGAATTTTATTGAGGTTGGCCAAGGCATCTGGGCCAGTGAGGGCGATTTCACCCATATGGCTCACGTCGAAGAGCCCAGCCTTTTCGCGGACCACCATATGCTCAGCAATAACCCCTGCCTTGTACTGCACAGGCATTGCAAAGCCACCAAAAGGTACAATCTTGCCGCCCGCTTCAACGTGGGTGTCGTAAAGTGGTGTTTTTTTCTCCATCTTTCGTCCTCCTTAAGACTGATTTTTCGCATTATTTCGGTTAAAAAAAGGAATGCATAAACCAAACGTCGATTTAAGCATTCCTTTCTATACAGAACTCGTTAAGAACTCGTTTTAATTAAGCTTCTGCTTCTTCTACTGCTTTTGGTGTTTTGCCTTTAGCAGCACGCTTGTCTTCTTCTACCTTGCCAAAGTAGCGTTTGGTTTCTTTAAACACAACGCCGCTAAGCAAGAGAATACCACACAAGTTAGGGATAGCCATAAGGCCGTTGAAGGTGTCGGAAATACCCCAAACGAGATCCAAGCTAGCAACACAACCAAGGAATACGCATACAACATAGAGTGCACGATATACCCAAATAGCAATGTGGCGCGCCTTGTCATGGTTGCGAAGGAGGAAACCCCAAGAGGTTTCACCATAGTAGCACCAGCCAAGGGTGGTAGACATAGCAAACATGGTAAGAGCAATACTAAGACCAATGGAACCAATTTTACCAGGTAGGCCAAATTCAAAGGCCTTCAAGGTAAGAACAGCGCCAGAGTATTGACCAGCAGCCCAGATGTATTCACCAGTAGCAGGGTCAACAGAGGTCAAAATAACGAGCGCGGTCATAGAGCAGATGATAAAGGTAACGATGAATACTTCAAAGATACCCCAAATACCTTGTTCAACAGGATCCTTGGTAGAGGAAGCTGCGTGAGCGATAGGCGCAGAACCAAGACCAGCTTCGTTGGAGAATACCCCACGAGCAATACCCATTTGGATAACCTTCATAATGGTAACACCAGCAGCGCCACCGAAAACAGCTTTTGGATTAAAGGCGCCCATAAAGATGGCATAAAGCGCATGTGGGATTTCACGGAAGTTCATTACAATGATAATGATGGCAAATACAATGTAGAAAAGTGCCATTGCAGGTACAACTTTTTCAGTAAACTTGGAGATGGACTTGATACCACCGATAATTACAGCAGCAACGCAGATGGTAAGAACAACTGCAGTCACATAAGGGGAAATGCCAAAGGTATCTTGCATGGAGCTTGCAATAGCGTTCCCTTGGGTCATGTTACCAGTACCCAAGCAAGCAATCGCTGCAAAGAAGGAGAAGAAGGTCCCCATTGCAATCCCCAACTTAGGGAACTTTTTACCAACGCCGTTTTTGAGGTAGTACATAGGACCGCCCTTGTACATACCCATATCGTCTTTTTCACGGAACTTGAGGGAAAGCACAATTTCAGAGTACTTGGTCATCATGCCAAAGAGAGCTGAGAACCACATCCAGAATACAGCACCAGGACCGCCGACACCAATTGCAGTAGCAACACCTACGATGTTACCAGTACCAATGGTAGAAGCGAGCGCTGTGGTCATTGCTTGGAATGGTGAAATGTTATCGCCATCCTTCGAGGATTGTTCCCCTCTAAGAGCACCACCGATGGTCTTGTTTAAAACGTACTTGAGATAACGGAACTGAATAAAGCCGGCGCGATAGCTCAGATACATACCAGTACCAACCATGAGCACAAGCATGATTGGCCCCCATACGAAGCTGTTAATCGCAGAGTTGATTTCCATAAATAAATCCATTAATAATTCCTCCTGGTCCTTTGCGTTTGACAACTAGCAACTTACTCGATGCTCAGCCCCCCAGCCTTGCATCTCGCGGACTCATAATTTTCTTTCAGTTCTTTCTACTTCCTCTTGTTGTCAATCCGACGCATTAGTTAGAATTGAAAGCAAATTCTGAATCTCTCTTCTTAATTCATAGTTTGCCATGACATCCTTTTAAAGTCAAGAGTAGCAAAATTACCATTTTCCTCTACAAATGCACACTTGACCATCGTATGCGTACTATTATTTAACATTGTTTTTAGCGAACACTTGACCGTACAAAAAAGCCCATAACAGCGCCATTTGTAGCCTCCTCATCTTTTTTGAATTGTCACTCAATTCTAACTGGCCAACCACTTATTGCTAAATAAATACATTTTATGCTTTAGATATAGTTGCTAATATAATCTATACCTGCAAAGCTATGTGTTATATGCTCTCCCCTTACCGCTTCAAACCTAAAAAAGGCGCCGACCACTGGGTCAGCGCCTATATTCTTTCTTTTATAAAAGCTTATTTTGCATCTTTGTACTTTTTGAAGTAATCCTTGGTTTCCTTCACAACAACACCGCTGAGGAGGATAACACCCACCAAGTTAGGGATGGCCATGCAGCCGTTTAAGGTATCAGCAATACCCCAAACGAGTTCCAAACCACCAACAGAACCTACGAATACAGCTGCAATGTAGCAAAGACGGAAAATCATGATTACAACCTTGCGTGCAGAAGCATTGTTGCGGAAGAGATATTCCCATGCCTTTTCACCGTAGTAGCACCAACCAACCATGGTAGAGAAAGCAAAGAGCAAGAGAGCAATGGTAAGGAAGATAGAACCGAAGCTACCTGGAAGTGCATATTCAAAAGCCTTTGCAGTAAGGGCAGCACCATCAAATTCGCCATTTTGCCAAATAAAGGCACCAGAAGCATCAGTAGCAGTAAGGATAATGAGTGCAGTCATGGTACAAACGAGAATGGTATCGATGAATACTTCAAAAATACCCCACAAACCTTGTTCAACAGGGTTCTTGGTGGAAGAAGCAGCGTGAGCGATAGGTGCAGAACCAAGACCAGCTTCATTAGAGAATACGCCGCGGGCAAAACCCATGCGGATGGCCATTGCAATACCTACACCAGCGCCACCGCCCATAACAGCAGATGGGTTAAAGGCACCAACAAAAATATCACTAAGAGCAACAGGGATTTTGCCTGCATGGATAACGAGAATCACAACACCGAGGATTAAGTAAAGAAGTGCCATAACAGGAACGAGTCTTTCAGTTACCTTTGCAATGGAGTTGATCCCACCAAGGATAACGAAAGCTACAACAGCTGCAAGAACAATACCAGTAACGGTGGTGGAAATACCAAAGGTAGAATTCATAGAAGAAGCAATGGAGTTCCCTTGGGTCATGTTACCAATACCGAAGCAAGCAAGAGCAGCGAAGACTGCAAAAACAGCAGCCACCACACCACCAAGGACCGGATGCTTTTCACCAACGCCCTTTTTGAGGTAGTACATAGGACCACCAACGAATTGACCATCTTCGTTGGTTTCGCGATATTTTACAGCCAAAACAATTTCGGAGTATTTGGTCATCATACCAAGGAGTGCAGAAATCCACATCCAGAACACGGCCCCAGGACCACCGATGGTAATTGCAGTAGCAACACCTACAATGTTACCAGTACCTACTGTTGAAGCAAGCGCTGTAGATACCGCCTGGAACGGAGAAATGTTGTGCCCTTCAGAGTCACGCTGTGTACCCTTGAACAAACCACCAATGGTATGCTTGAGAGCGTAACCGAAGTGAGTGAATTGAATGAAGCCGCCGCGAATGGTCAAGTACAAGCCTGTACCAATGAGTAGCGAAAGCATGATTGGGCCCCAAACAAATCCATTAATTGCACTGTTGATCGACATAAAAGTTTCCATTTGCTTTTCCCCCTTAAAACATGATTTTTTGCGTTCTCACAAAATCTCAGGCGTTTCTATAAGTGCAATTTTTTATATTTTCGCTTGAATCTTCTTAATTTTTTGTGAGTTTTTTTGTTGGACTAATAATACCACAACAATTTGCACAACACAAGTGGATATATGTTTTTCGCATGTGCACATTTCTGCGTTCTACGCTCTAAAATCGACCTTGATTGTCATTTAAGAATCTGTAAATATATTCACTTGCGTATTTTTTTCTTATTTTACCCATTTTATAGCCATTCATACCTCCCCATTTGAGAATAATAAAAATATCCCTCACAGAAAGACTTACGTCCTTGTAAGGGATATCATTTAAACTTATAGGTCAACCACTGAAATACTTAAGTATCATCCACTATTATTTTCTTGCAAAATCGAAGAAGAAATTCTTCACCAAGGTGTTGCGGCTCACAATACCAATCAGCTTGCCGTTTTTAACAACTGGCATATTTTTAAGCTTCTTGCGATCCATAAACTGTGCGATTTCACGAAGGTTGTCCTCGTGGTCTGCAGCGCGTACATTTCTTGTAGCGCAGTTCATCACAGGCTCACCAGATACAGCTGTTGCCGCTTTTTGAAGCGCCTCTACATCCATATCAGACCAATGCTTGAAGAATACAATGCCTTGTGCGCCTGCTCTGTAAAGAATGTAGTGAATAATATCACCGTCAGATAAGTAAGCAACAACATTCATGTCCTCATCGACAATTGGGAAGCCCCCAACACGATATTCAGCAAATGCTTCAACAGCATCAGCAATGGTCGCCTTGGAAGTCAGGTACTTGACATCTTTTACCATAACATCTTCAATGGTAACATTAGAAATACTTTCCACCATAATAAATCCCTCCAAAATTTGCTGGAAAACCAGCCTCGTTTAGCTCACTATTCTCCGGGGTGATACTTCTTCTATTGTCAAAGACTATTCAATGCATTCAGCGTCTGGGTTCGCAAGGTAATCGTTAAAGAGACCCATGATGATATCGTTACGGGTAAGAACACCAACGAGCTTGCCATCATCAATAACAGGAATGTTCTTTAAGTGCTTCTTTTGGATGAGCTTAGATACGTTACGTACGGTATCGGTTGCATCAACAGTAATTACGTGATGGGTAGCAGCAGCAAATGCCTTATCGTTTACGCAGTTCTTAAGATACATGGTAAAGCAGTCTACTTGGTACCAAGCACGAACGTTGTTGTATTCGTTGTTACGACGACGCACGTTACGTACAACATAATCTACGATGTCACCATCAGACAAGAAACCAGTCAAAAGACCGTTTTCATCAATCATAGGTAGGCAACCTACTCTTTTCTTAGCGAAGACTTCAACAGCTTCACCAATGGTAGCCTCATCAGAAATAGTTACGATATCCTTAATCATTACGTCTTGAACCAATACAGCCATTTTACTTACCTCCAGTAAATTGATTTTATTTTAGCTTAACACTGATAGCGTATATTAGGATATTAGCTATCACTTATTTTCTGACTTAAGTATATCACACAGAATTAGCTCTGTCTAGAGATTGTATAAATTTGTTTTATGTTACTTATCACTCAAAATTTGTATCATTGTATATGATGCAATCACGCCTTGCAAGAGGTGAGCCAAGCCGTAGCCTCTTGCCAATTTTCAAAGGCAACATCAGAAGCCTGAATCATGCTCTGCCAATGCTTTTCATCGTGATTAGGGTCCTTCACAGCAGCAATCATACAGCCAGCACCCTTGGCACCAAATACACCCTCAATGCCGTCATTAAAGGCCCACACGTTGCCATAAGCGTCAAGCATATCCTTGGCCACGACAAAAAGTGCAGAATCGCCTCCTGGAAGGCGCTTGTCCCAACCACTGGCCGTGGCGCGAATCAAACGATCAATACCAGCGTGTTCAAAAAGGGTGCGGCACACCTCTGTATCATGGATACTCGTTGCCACAACAGCAAGGCCTTTTTCTTGAGCGAGGGTCAAAAATTCCTTCACACCCTCCTTCGCCTTCCCTTCTGTGTGGTAATACCATTCCAAATCCGCCTCGAGCTGGTCAGCAAGCTCACCAACGCCAAAACGGCCAGAATAATTGTGCTTCACATAGGCCACACTTTCAGGCAGGGTCTTATCGGCCAAAATAACTGGCAAATCACCACCAGGGCGGTAGCCATTTTCTCTGAGATAGCCCGGTACAAGGTCTTGATAAAAGGCCAAGGTGTCCGTCAGGGTGCCATCCACATCGCAAAGCAGCCCCGCAAGAGCAGGATCGCCATTGACAACAATAGACACCTTACGCGCCAAGCGCTTGGTCACAAGGCTAGGATTGGCATAGGCGTAAAGGGCACTGATGACAGAAATCCCCGCAATACCTGTAGCCGCCAAGCTAGACACATTGCTCTCGCCAACACCGCCAATGCCCACCACTGGCACACCAGCTTGCGCACAAATTTCCTTAATGGTGTCGCGACTGATGACGCTAGAATCCTTGCTAGGGCTTTTAAAAAGCGCACCACAGCCAAGGTAATCTGCCCCAGCTGCCACAGCCTTTTTCGCCTGCTCCAAGGTTTTTGCCGTTACGCCAACAATTTTGTTTGGTCCCATGGTGGCGCGGGCATTTTCCGCTGCCATATCATCCTGGCCAACGTGTACACCATCGGCATCAATTTCCTTTGCCAAAGCCACGTTATCGTTAATGATAAAAGGCACCTTGTATTTTTGACACAAAGCCTTTAGGGCCAGGACATCGTCCTTGGCCTTTCCATGCTTGTCACGATATTGGAGCATCGTCGCCCCATTGGCCAAAATCATCTCCGTACGTCTGAGCAGCTCTTCTCCTTGAACATTGTCACAGTCGGTAATTGCATATAGCAACAATTCTTTTTTATCCATCGTCATCCCTCCATTGTATATTCGATATAGTCATCATAGCACACTTGCAAAAAAAATAATATGCTAAGATATGACGGTTTGGTACCAACTGTTTTTCACCTGCACCATGGTTTAAAATCACTCACCAGTCACTGCCAACACTATCCACAAACCATCGCTCACTATTCACCGTTATCTACCCACTGTTCGCTGCTAACTATTCACCGCGAGCTAATCGCTGTCCACTAATCACTACCCACTACCCACTATTTTTAGGCAAAATAAAAAAGCCTCCATCACACGGATGAAGACTTTTTCCAGGGGCACTAGGATTCGAACCCAGGACCTGCGGTTTTGGAGACCGATATTCTACCAGCTGAACTATACCCCTATGCAAAGGACAAGGCTCGGTAACCTTGTCCTTATTTACTCCCCGAACTGGGCTCGAACCAGTGACATCATGATTAACAGTCATGCGCTCTACCGACTGAGCTATCGAGGA
>CAKQDL010000037.1 GCA_934229395.1 uncultured Peptococcaceae bacterium
CTTTTATATTATACCGCATTTCTGGGCTAAATACGCGAAAAAGGCCGCCGCTTGGCGACCTTTTTCGACAAGCTGAAGCCATCCCACGCACGGGATGGCTATTTTTGTGAAAGATGGGCAGCTAAGGCTGCCGGTAGGGGGATGAGATAGTGAGCCAGGCCTTATAACGCATAGCTGGGGTGTGCGCGTAAGGGGAGATAAGGCCTTTGACATGAGTTAGTATAGTGGCGCGATGTAAAAACTGCCACCACTGACAGGTAAAATCTTTGTTAAATCTCATTTTTCCTGCCCACCCTTCCTTAACCTTTTTTGCAGCTTTGGAAAAAAATTGATTGACAGCAAAAATTTAGAGGAAGACGCTTGCAGTGTGCGTGCATTACTGCCAAAATGATTTTCATAGCCCACTGGGCTTACATTTGGATTGGCATCGCTTTCGGCGTATGCCTGACCGTATAGTAGTAGTGTTGTGCATAACGCCAATGCTATTACTTTTTTATGTTCTTTGTTTTCATTTTAATCGTTAATTATAATGATAACACGCTCAATGCTCCTATCAAGGCTCGCACCATTCAAAATCCCCAAAGGGCATTACTGGGTGCCATCGTCTTTTTCCTGGTATCTGCCTTAGTTTTTCAACTTTTTTAACGTCCTCTGATCAACGAGGTATCAAGCCCACGATCTTAAGTCCATACAAAAAGAAACAATATAAAAAAGCGGAAGCGCGCTTCATTGCGAAGGTTGCTTCCGCTGTTTTTTTATTTTGCGAGGCGTTCTGCCAAGGTGTTCACAAGATATGGGATGGTGGTTTCAAAGTCTACGCCATACCATGGTTTGTCTGGGTTTTCTAGGGTGACTTTGATGGTTTCTACGGTGTAGTCGGCGGCGAGGGCAAAGGCATCGCGCAAGGAGAGGCCGCGCATGAGTGCGCCTACAGACACGCTAGAAAATACATCGCCGGTGCCGTGGTAGCTGGCGCCTACGTTTTCGTTTTGGTAGGTGAAGTATTCACCGGTGGTGGTGTCGAGGCCATAGACGCCGTTGGCGCCTTCACTTAGGCCAATGCCTGTGAGCACCACAATTTTGGCGCCGAGGTCGGCAAGCTTATGGAGAAGGGCTTGCACATAGGCTTCGTCATAGTCTTCACGATACTCGGTATCGGTCATAAAGCAGGCTTCGGTGAGGTTTGGCACAATCACATCGGCCACGCCGCAGAACTTGGCATTTTCCTTGGCATAGGCTTCGTCAAAAGCTGGATAGAGCTTGCCGTGGTCGGCCATCACGGGATCGACAAACTTGATGGTGTTTTCGTCGGCAAAATCGGCAAAGATTTTTTTTACGATGTCCATTTGCTCTACAGTGCCAAGGTAGCCGGTATAGATGGCGTCAAAGCGCACGCCTTCCTTTTTCCAGTGCTCGCAAATTGGAGCGAGCTCGCTGGTGAGGTCTTTGACGGTGAAGCCTTCAAACATGGTGTGGGTAGAAAGAATCGCCGTTGGCAAAATGGTGGTTTCTACGCCCATAGCAGAAATGATTGGCAAGGCAATGGTGGTGGAGCACTTGCCTAAGCAAGAAATATCTTGAATGGATAATACACGTTTCATAGTTTTTCCTCCTGAGTTAGCTATCTCTTCCTATTATACGCCACGCTGGCCTTTGAGAAATGCCCAGTTAACATTTACTCTACCACGCCAGTTGCACAGGCCAGTTTGCTTCTGGCCTGTAGCTAGCACAACCAAACCCTTGCAGGGTGTGCACAACGGTAGTATAATAAGCATACAAAAAAAAGGTGCTACCGATAGACGGTTGACCTTATATTATGCTAAAAATAGCCGTACACTTGGTCGAGAGGACGGTTATTTTTTCTTTGTCCTATGATGAAGCCAGGGCTGATGGCTATAAGAACAACCATTTGTACTATTAATACATCTCCTATTGTCATCTGGATCACCTCTCCTCCCAAAAAATTGAGAGTGAGGCCAACCTCCTACCGTTAATTGGTAGCTACCTTCGCTATAGTATTACATAATTGTCTTCTAGTATGCTATATCCAGTCATTAGTGCCGAATAAAACAAGGCTCACCATGCTCGCGCGTGGTGGGCCTTGTTTATTTATTCGGCTTTCATGATGTCATGATAGATTGGGTGGCTGTCCCATTCGCCTATGAAGCGCACTTCTGTTTCTAGACGCACGTCTTTTTGCTTGAGGACGGTTTGCTGCACGTGGTGGATGAGGCGCGCTACGTCGTCTGCTGTGGCGCTGCCGGTGTTTACAACAAAGCCGGCGTGCTTGGTGGATACCTGAGCGCCACCCACACTGTAGCCTTGGAGGCCGCATTCAATGATGAGCGGGCCGGCGTAGTGGCCTTCGGGACGCTTAAAGGTGCTGCCTGCGCTTGGGTACTCGAGCGGCTGACGGCTTGAGCGCTTGTGGGTGAGGTCAGCTATTTTTGCCATAATCTCGCGCTTGTCGGCGTTGTGTAGCTTCATGCACACATCGAGGCAGATAAAGGGCAGGTCCTTGAGAAGGCTGTAGCGATAGGCAAAATGCATTTCTTCGTTGGAAAGCTCTACCACGGCGCCAGAGGTGTCGAGGACGGTGACGCTTTCAATCACGTCCTTCATTTCGCCATCGTAGGCGCCGGCGTTCATATAGCAGGCACCGCCAATGGAGCCTGGAATACCACTGGCAAATTCTAAGCCCGAAAGGCCGAGCTCGGCTGTGGCCTTGGCCACATTAATCAGGGAGAGGCCAGCGGACGCGGTAACGTATTCGTCGGTTACGAGCAAACGCTTCATTTCTTCGGTGGAAATCACCACGCCGCGAATGCCGGCGTCACTCACCAAGATGTTGCTTCCCTTGCCTAGGATGAAGGTAGCCAAGCCTTCGCGCTGGCACACATCCATGACGCGTGCGAGCTCGCTGGTGGTTTGTGGAAAAACCATCACATCGGCTGGGCCACCAATTTGAAAGGTGGTGTGAGTGCTCATTGGCTCATTGTGGCGGACGCCTGCCTCGCCAACTATAGGGGAAAATAAAGATTCCATCACTTTCTCCTTTCGTTAGAGGGTGTTGCGTTCGGCTGCTTCGTAGGCCCCCAGGACGCGGAAATCTTCTGTGACCTCGCGCACCTGTTTGAGGCATTCGATAAAGGCTTCATCGTTCCATTGGCCCAGGAGGTCAATGTAGAAGCTGTATTCCCAAGGCTTGCCAATCACTGGGCGTGATTCAATGCGGCTCATATCGAGATGGGCATCGGCAAAAAAGCGCAAGGCTTCGAGCAAAGCCCCAGGACGGTGGGCTGTTTTAAAGACCACGCTGACCTTGTTTTGCCCACTCATAAGTTCTGGACGGTTGCGAATCACCACAAAACGGGTGATGTTGGAATAGTTGAAGTTGACGTGTGGCACCAAAATATCGAGGCCGTAGACCTCTGCTGCTTGGCGAGAAGCAATGGCGGCACCATCATTGGGCTTTGTTTCTGCAATAAAACGCGCTGCCATAGCTGTATCGGAGTATGGACGCGCCTCAATGCCGTGTTGGTTCAAAAAGCGCTGGCTTTGGCCAAGGCCCTGTGGATGGGAATAAACGTATTTCACATCTTCAAGCTTTGTACCTGGTGCGGCCATGAGGTTTTGTGTGATTTCTAAAGACGTTTCGTCCACAATGTAGCAACGGCTGTCGTTGAGCAGGTCGTAGACGTCATTGATGCTACCTGTGGAGGAATTTTCTATAGGCAGCACGCCATAGTCAAACTCGCCAGCCTCGACCCCTTCCACCACATAGTGGAAGTGATCAAAGCCCGTGCGATCAACATCTGGCCCAAAAACCTTGATGCAGGCACCATCGCTAAAGGAGCCTTCAATGCCTTGGAAGGCCACGCACGGATGTTCAATGTGGGATGCGAATTCTGGTAAAAGGGCCTTCATTAGTCCTCGCTCCCTTCGTTTTCAAGAAGCTTCACTGTTTGTACATAGATGGCGCTTTCGATGCGCTTACGTTGCAAGTCGCAGCCAAAGGCGTATGGTTCGTTGATGCTGCCGCCATAACGGATGTTGTTGGCGTGGCAGCCGCCGCTGCAGTAGAAGCGTGCCCAGCATTTCATGCAAGTTGGCTTGGTGAGAACGTTGGCTTTTTGGAAGCGTTCAGCAATTTCTGGACGTACAATACCGGTGTAAACGGTACCCATCTTGTAGTCTTCTTCTCCCACAAATTGGTGGCAAGGATAAAGGTCACCCTCTGGGCTGATGGCGAGATAGTCGTGGCCGCTGCCACAGCCGCTGAGGCGCTTCGGTAGGCATGGGCCGCCGGCAAAATCCACGTTAAAGTGGAAGAAGTTGTAGCCCTTGCCTTCTCTCCAACGTTGGATGTAGTGGCGCGCTAGAATGTTGTAATTTTCTAGGAGCACTGGCTTGTCTTCTTCTCTTAACGCGTATGGCATATCCGCTGGCGCAACAACTGGTTCCAAAGAAAGCTCCTTAAAGCCCAAGTCGTCGGCCATGTGAATGGCATCGGCTGCAAAATCCGGGTTGTAATGGGTGTAGGTGCCACGGAGATAATACTGTTCTTGGTTGCGGCTTGCTACAAAGTTTTGGAAATGCTTTACAACCGGTTCGTAGCTAGGCTGACCACCTACAAAGCGGCGCATATTGTTGTGAATTTCTGGACGGCCATCTAGAGAAAGCACAGCGTCCATTTTTTCTTCGTTGAGCCACTCGGTGCAAGCATCATCTAGGAGCACACCGTTGGTGGTCATGGTCATTTTGAGGACCTTGCCCTTTTCTGCTGCAAGCTTTTTGCCGTATTCAGCCACCTGCTTGCACACATCAAGATTCAAAAGCGGTTCGCCGCCAAAGAAGTCCACTTCTACGTGGGTGCGGTGGCCGCTGGCTTCCATAAGGAAGTCCATGGCCTTCTTGCCCACCTCGAGGCTCATGAGGGAACGGCCGCCACCATAGGCGCCGCTATCGGCAAAGCAATAGCCGCAGCGGAGATTGCAGTCGTGGGCCATGTGAAGGCAAATGGCCTTTACAATTGGCTTGGTGTGTGGGGTGTAGTCGCCAAAGTCTACTTCAGAAAAGAGCATACCATTGTCGATGAGCTCTTGAATGCCTTCGGCAATGTCGCGTGCGTCTTCTTCGCCGTAGGTTTTAGCGGTGGTTTGAATGGCTTCTTCCCACTCTTGACCAGCTTCGAGAGCGTCTAAAAATGCGTCAACGGCTTCGTCGGTCACATGGATGGAGCCACTGTTGACGTCGAGCATTAAATGAAGGTCCTCAAAGACAAAGCGGTGAATATTGTTGAAATCTAGGTTCTTTGTCATTTATGGAATCCTTTCTTAGCGAATTTCGGTGTAGCCGTGCATATAAGGAACGAGGGCCTTTGGAATGGTTACGCTGCCGTCTTCGTTTTGATAGTTTTCGAGGATGGCTGCCAAGGTGCGGCCAACGGCCAAACCAGAGCCATTTAAGGTGTGTACAAAGCGCACCTTGCCATCGGTATCGCGGAAACGAAGGTTGGCGCGGCGAGCTTGGAAGTCTACAAAGTTGGAGCAGGAAGAAATTTCACGGTAGCTGTTGTAGCTTGGGAGCCATACTTCAAGGTCGTAGGTCTTTGCAGAGGAGAAACCAATGTCGCCAGCTGCCAAGGTGATGACGCGGTATGGAAGCTCGAGGGCTTGGAGGATTTCTTCAGCATCGTGGGTGAGGCTTTCGAGCTCTTCCCAGCTGTGGTCAGGATGGGCAAGTTTCACCATTTCTACCTTGTGGAATTGGTGCTGACGGATGATACCACGGGTGTCGCGGCCAGCAGAGCCAGCTTCGGAACGGAAACATGGGGAGAAAGCGCAGTATTTTACAGGAAGATCCTTGTTGGTGAGAATTTCATCGCGGTGATAGTTGGTTACAGGCACTTCGGCAGTTGGAATGAGGTAATAGTCGGTGCCTTCAAGATGGAACATATCTTCTGCAAACTTTGGAAGCTGACCAGTGCCAAAGTCAGAAGTAGAATTGGTCATATATGGAGGGATGAGCTCGGTGTAGCCTTGGTTGTCAGTGTGCATATCAATCATGAAGGAAATGAGGGCACGTTCTAAGCGTGCAGCCAAGCCCTTGTAGAAAACAAAGCGGCTACCGGTTACCTTTGCAGCACGTTCAAAATCGAGGATACCGAGGTTTTCACCAATATCCCAGTGAGCCTTTGCTTCAAAATCAAACTTGCGTGGTTCGCCCCAGGTGCGTTGTACCACATAATCGTCTTCGCCACCATCTGGAATGGAATCGTCTGGCATATTTGGAAGGGAAGCAACGAAGGTTTTTACAATTTCATCCACGCCTTCCTTGCTAGCTTCTAGGGTCTTGATTTCTTCGTTGATGGCTCCAACTTCTGCCATAAGAGCATCTGCGTTTTCGCCGTTGCGCTTGAGCATACCAACTTCCTTGCTCTTGGTGTTGCGTTGGGATTGGAGCGCTTCAATTTTGGCAATGATTTCACGGCGTTTTTCATCGGCTTCGAGGAAAGGCTTCATGTCAATGTCTTTGCCACGGCGGCCAACCACCTTGGCGATACGTTCAGGGTCACGACGAATTTCTTTAATATCTAGCATTTCTTGTCCTCCTAAAATTTAGCAATTTGGTAAATGAATGTATTCCATATTTAAAACACTGGCCAGCTTTGGGCTTTCGTCCAAAACCGCTTGCTCCAGTGGTGCTTCTATGTGTATCCACATAAGGGCTGTGGAGCGATCTAATGGCTTATGGCCCAAGACCATTTCTGCAATATTGACGTCCTTTTCGCCCAAAAGGGTCCCCACCTGACCCACAAGGCCAGGCCGGTTGATGTGGGGCACCAAAAGAAGATGCTCGCGCGGCGAGGCTACAATCTGGTAGCCATCCACCTCAGTCACAACAGCTGCATCTGCATGGAGGGTACCAGCAAGAGAAAATTGCACGTCTTGCAAAACCACCTCAAGGCGCAGGCCAAGGTTGTCGTCCCCAGCTTTGTTTTTTTCAAGCTTGAGACCGCGCTCCGTGCTAACCACCATGGCGTTTACGAAGTTCACGTTTTCCTCACCCAGGCCTTGGGCAAAGCCCGTAAGGAGGGATGCCGTAATGGCATACTCCTCAGCATGAGGCACATCCTCGCCAATCTCTAGGCCGAGCTTCTCGGGCCACGCACCTAGGCGTTGGCCCATAAAGTAGCCCAAGGTATGGGCCAAGTGGCACCAGGCCTTGGCTTCAACGCTTTCCTTTTGGTAAAGGCGCGGCACGTTCACCGTTGTGGCCACCTGCTTGCCTTTTATCACCTGCAAAAGGTCGCGCGCGATTTCGCAGGCGTTGCCAATTTTGGCCTCTAGGGTGTTGGCCGCTTGCTCAATGCTCACAAGGCCATATTTTTGCACGTCGCGCGCGCGGTGTGCATCTTTTTGCGGCAAATCAATGGCAAAGCGCTTGAGGTAGCCCCAATCAAGGGCACGCACCAGCGCATCCCAATCAAAAATACGCGTTGAGGTGAGGGCAATCATGGCTGCCCCCTCGGGCATGAGCTGAATTTCGTCCTTCCCCACCAAAGCGCGGCTCCAAGCGGTGCCATCGGCAAGAAGTATCACAAAATCGCTTTGCACAAACAAATCCACCAAATCCGTTGGCACCACCCCATAAAGGGAGGCGCGTCCACGGTTCATATCGGGGTCGAAGCAAAGCACCTCCATGCCAAAAGTTTTGGCACGTTGGGCAATTTCTGCCCCTACTGCCGGCAGGCCCACAAGGCCCAAGGTTTTGCCTCTGAGCTCAATCATCATGCCCTCCTCGCCTCTCGCCAAGGAAAGCAAAAGATAGAAAGCATAATCGGCCACCGACGCAGCCTGCCCACCCTGTGGGCTAAGCACAGCCTTGCCGGCACGCGTAGCGCGTTTGATATCGAGGCCCTTGTCGTTGCGTGAGAGAATGCCTACCGCACGAAGCGCACTCGCGCCATCGTACAAGGCTTCCGGCGCCGCCTTGCCCTCAGTGAGCAAAGCGCCGTCGCACCCTGCCACGCCTTCCAGGCCTTCGTTAATAACCACCTCTGCGCCATGCTGCTCCAATAGGTGCATGGCCTCATCGCACAAAGGTGCTTCTAGCATAATACGCACGCGCATACCTCCCTTCAAAATAAAAAAACCGCCCCTACAAATAGGGACGGAGAATTCCGCGGTACCACCCAGTTTATGACAAATGTCATCACTTTGCGGCAGATAACGGCTGCCTGCCGTGGCCATTACGCCAACGCTCTGGGGTGGAGATTTTGCAGCGCGTCTTCGGCTTTCACCAACCGCCGACTCTCTTAGCACACACAAACAAAACGAGCCCCTTCATAGCTACCTATAATTTTATTATGCCTGCGCGCCCTTGTCAAGAAAAAAGGGCCACAAACCGCCAAGGCGCGCCATTTTGCACAAAAAAGAACCACCAGCGGCGCAAGCGCTTCTGGTGGTTCGTCGTTTATTCGTTTTCGTAGCCGGCTGCGATGTACATTGGCTCGGTGATGGTCATATCCTCGAGCTTGGCGAGGCTGCTCGCTACTTCGCCGCGGTTGGCGATGGTTTTTGAGAGGGCGCCAAGGGAGTTGAGGAAACGGGTCATGCGGTCTTGGGTGTAGGTTTCGTGATAGAACACAATGTTGTCACCGAGCTCCTTGTGGAGCATTTCATCAAACTCATCCATGGTCATCACGCCATCAATAAGGCCATTGGCCAGCGCCTGCTTGGCGGTGTATGGACGGCCATCTGCTAGGGTGAGGACGGTGTCGCGGTCTAGGCCACGGCCTTCTGCCACAACATCGACAAATTGGTTGTAGGCTTCGTCAGAAACGGTTTGCATAATGGCAAGCTGCTCTTCTGTTGGGGCCACACTCATGGAACCCATGTTTTTGTTTTTGCCACTGTGAATGGTGGTCACGTTAATGCCCAAATCGCTAAGGAACTGGCTGGCATCTATAAATTGGCCACCAATGACGCCAATATAACCCACGGTGGAATTGCGGTTGGCATAAATTTTGTCGGCTGCACAGGAAATGTAATAGCCGGCAGAGGCGTTCATCGACTCGCTGTACACATAAATTGGACGGCCTGTTTTTTCCTTATAATCCATAAGGTTGAGATAGGTTTCATCACATTGGTACACGCCGCCACCTGGGGTGTTCATAATGAGGGCAATGGCCACGTTGTCGCTGTCGTTGGCGGCCTTGTTGATGCGCTCATTAATGAAACTTTGATTGTAGCTTTCGCCTTCTTCTTTAATGGTGCCTGTAATGTCAATGATTTGCACATTTTTGCTGCCACTAGAAAAGGCTTCGTCGCTGTTTACGTGCTTGCTGCCGTTTGGCGAAAGGCCAAGACTTACACCAACCATAAGGCCTAGGCACAGGGCCACGGCCAAAAAGCCCACGAGCTTTTTGTTTGGCTTTTTGCCATTAAAAAAGCGTTTCTTGCCCTGTTCCTCTGCTACACCCTCGTCTTCGTGGACAAATTCTTGCGGAAGTTGATCGCTCATCACGCACCTCCATTAGTAAGAAGGCTTGTCGTTCAAGCGGGTATCGTCAAAATCATCCATGATTTCTTCGTTGTTTTTTTCTTGTGCGTCAGCGTCATTGGCTTCATCAAAGGCGGTTTCGGCCTTGACTTCGTCGATGGCCTTTTCATCCATAGCGGTATCCTTTGCTTGAGGCGCAGGCACTGCAGCTTCTTCTGCTGCGTCCTCTTGCTTTGGCTGACGGCTGGTGTAGCCGAGTTTGGATGGATGCAAACGTCCTTCGCGGAAAGCTTCGTCGCGCAACCAAGCGTAAGCCAAGGAAAGGGTGATGTAAATATATGGAAGCACATAAAGGAAGCCCAAGCCAAAGGTCACAAAGCTAAGAACCACCCAAGGAATAAAGCTTAGGAAGAGCACAAAAACTTCGTCAAGGTGGTGCTTGCAGATGGTGATGGAATAACGCATGGCTTGGCGCACGCCCACACGGCCACGGCCATCAGCCATCACTTGGTACATAAAGGTGTAGCGCAAGCTCGCAATATAGATAACCACAAAGGACGCCACAATAAGAAGCGCGCCACCAATGGTCATAACAAGGCCAACGGTCCCGTCAGTGCCTGCAATCAAAACAGCAGCACCAACAACAGCAATAATTATACCAGGGATAATGGTGAGGCTCCAAATGAAAATCCAAATGTTTTGCCAAATGTAGGCCAAGATGGCCTTGAGTGCTTCGCCAAAGCCATCAATAAAATCAGCAAAGTTGAGCTTTTTGCCCTTGTATTGGGTTTGCTTGAGGCACCATGCTTGGTAAGCGTAGGCCACCACGCCGTTAACAAGGATCCCACAAATCATACCAATGATACTAAAGAGGGCCATTTGTGTGGAGGTGGCACTGGACAAGTGCTGAGTTGCCATGTAAATCGCGCCAGGGCCTTGTGCTTGGATGGTTTCTGACACATTCTCTACGTTCATTTGGTGCAATTCATAGGTAAAGCCTTGAATGCCCAAGCAAACGAGATAAATCAGGCTGAGGAGCGTCATCATGCCACGGTTTGAGGCCATGATTTTTTTTGCCTGTGCCTTGAGCTCGGCACGTGGCATTTTTCTTTCGTAACTAGCCATAATAATCCTTCTTTCTATTAAAGTATAAAAATAAGTACATCTTATTATATCATGTGCGCTTATTTTTTTATACTAGATTTTGCTTTGTGCTTATTCCTTGCCAAAGGCATCGGCTGCTTCGAGGCTGTAGCGCGCACGTTCGCCACCGATGAGGCGTGGGCGAGAGAAGCTTGGGTTGGCACGGGCATCGCCAATGGAGCGATGGGCCAAGCGCATTGGCACAGCCACTGGGCGCATATGCATACCAATCATGGTTTCGCCAATATCAAGGCCATAGCCGGCTTGGATGTTTTCTACAAGCACCGGGTTAGTCATGTGGCGGAAGGCATGGGAGGCCATGGAACCGCCGGCATGATAATGAGGCACAGCGCATACCTCGTTTAGGCCAAAACGGCGCATGGTTTCGCGTTCAACAACGAGCGCGCGGTTCAAATGCTCGCAGCATTGAAAAGCAAGATGGAGATTTTTTTCGGCAGCAAACTGGCGCAACACAGGGAAAAGGGCCGCAGCCACCTCTGGGCTACCAGCCTTACCAATGCGCTTGCCGCACACCTCGCTGGTGGAGCAGCCAATGACAAAGACATCGTCCTCTCTTGGCGCTTGGCGTTCCACCATTTCTCCCAAAATAACTTCTAACTCTGATGCGATTTGTTCAATTTCAAACATAATTTCCGTCCTTTCTTTTTATAAATGAAAGGGCGCCACAAGCTGCGCCCTTTTTAATTACATTGGCAAAATAGATGAAAGTAGGTTCACGCTACCATTTGTGTTGGTTGTGGTGGTATCAATGACCATGGCCATATTTTCTTGATCCCAGTCCACATAGAAGCCCAAAAGATTGGCCAAATCGCGCAGCTTAAAGTAAGTAAAGCCGTTGATGTTGTATGCTGTTGGCGTTTGGTACCAATTATCCACCATAACGGTCATATTGTTTGGCAGAGCAATGTCGTTGGTATTGAGCTCAATCAAGGAATCGCCTTGGCTAAGGGCGGTGTGGCTGGTCATGGTGATGGTACGTGTGGCATCATCATAGCCTAGGTCAAATTCCGCCTCGGTGCCTCTGAGCAGGGTGGCTAGGTCGCGCAGGCGGAAATAGTTGTTGCCACCAATGTTGTAGCTGGCTGTATGGGTAAAGCTATCATCTATACGAATGGCGTTGCTGCTGCGGCCAATGGCAATTTGCCGACCATTGGTCACGCCACTTGCCGTGTCGCCCAAAAATTCTTCTAGGGTGAGGCCGTTATACATAATGGCTCTTGCAGCCTCTACACCCACATAGCGATAATGCCAAGGCTCGTATTGATAGCCCGTGATGGCTTCCTTGCCCTTTGGATAGCGCAAAATAAAGCCATACTCGGCGCAGTTGGCCATCATCCATTGGATGCTAGCAAGCTGATCCATGTAGGTTTGCAAATTGTAACCGCTGTGCTTGGCATCGCCTACGTCGAAGGCCAGGCCCGTTTGGTGCTCGCTTTGGCCGGCTCTGGCCGAATAGGTATTGGCCAAAGCTTCGCCATGGTATGCTGCATAGCTTGCGAAAAGATTCTTTTGCACGTTGTAGCCGCGGTAGCCACTAAGGACATACATAGAATGGCCTTGGGCGTTGCACGCTGCCAAAAAATTTTGCAAGGCGGTGTTGGCTTCGCCACGCAAACTGGTGCTTTGCTCTGCACCACCGGTGTAGTCGGGCACATAGTTTTCTGGCACGGGATGATTTTTATTAACCAAAATCAGCCCGCCAACAACGGTCACGCCCTCCATATCTTGGTGGCCATCGTTATACGGCACGGTGGTCGTGGTGACTGTTGGTGTGCTCACAGACGGATTGGTTGTATCTTCTGGCGTTGGTTGCTCTGGAGTGGTCACCGCTGGCTCGTTGTCTTGCGGCGCATCTGTATTTTCACCCGCCCACACACTGCCAAGTGGCGACACCGCAAGCGTGAGCGCCAGTGTTGCAGACAGAACTTTTTTGTTAGATTTCATTAAAATCAACCTCCTCCTAGCTGTATTATAACATCTTTTATAATTATTAAAAGAAATGTTTGCGCAATGCCTACCAATTACGTAAAATAGAATCAAATCAATTAAAGGAGTCTTGTATCGATGGAAAAAATCAAAATGACAACGCCAATCGTTGAAATGGATGGCGACGAAATGACACGCATTCTTTGGGCTTGGATCAAAGACAAGCTCATTTTGCCTTATGTGGATTTAAAGAGCGAATACTACGACCTCGGCCTTGAGCATCGCGATGCAACAAACGACCAAGTCACTGTTGACGCTTCTAATGCCATCAAAAAATATGGCGTTGGCGTAAAGTGCGCCACCATTACCCCAAATGCACAGCGCGTAGAAGAATATAACCTCAAGGAAATGTGGAAGAGCCCGAACGGCACCATCCGCGCTATTTTGGACGGCACCGTTTTCCGCGCGCCAATCCTCGTGGATGGCATTCATCCATTCGTGCGCACCTGGAAGGCACCAATCACCGTAGCGCGTCACGCTTACGGCGACGTATACAAAAACAGCGAGCTCCGCGTAGACGCTCCTGCTACCGCTTCCCTCACTGTAAAATACGCTGACGGCCGCGTGGATGAAAAAGAAATTTTCACCTTCGAAGCCCCAGGCGTCATCCAAGGGATGCACAACCGCGATGCTTCCATCGAAAGCTTTGCCCACGCCACCTTCACCTACGCCCTCGATACCAAGCAAGACGTATGGTTTGCAACCAAGGACACCATCTCCAAAATTTACGACCACCGTTTTAAAGACATCTTCCAAGAAATCTTTGACCGTGACTACAAAGAAAAATTTGAAGAAGCCGGCATTACCTACTTCTACACTCTCATTGACGACGCTGTAGCCCGCGTGGTACGTAGCGAAGGCGGCTTTATTTGGGCCTGCAAAAACTACGACGGCGACGTTATGAGCGACCTCGTTGCCACCGCCTTTGGCTCCTTGGCAATGATGACCTCTGTGCTCGTTTCTCCAGATGGCAACTACGAATACGAAGCCGCTCACGGCACCGTTCAACGCCACTACTACAAGCACCTAAAGGGTGAAGAAACCTCCACCAACTCTGTGGCCACCATCTTCGCTTGGAGCGGCGCTTTGCGCAAGCGCGGCGAAAAGGACGGCCTAGACGACCTCTGCCGTTATGCCGATGCCCTTGAAGCAGCCACCATCGAAACCATCGAAAGCGGCGTAATGACCAAGGACCTCATGGCCCTCTCCACCATCGAAGGACGTCACACCGTCAACTCCGAAGACTTCCTCGATGCCATCGCTAAAAACCTCGACGCAAAACTCGCGTAAGTGTAAAAAAGCCATCGTCCGCTCGTGACGATGGCTTTTTAGCGCCTAAAATTCTTGTGGCTCGAGGAGCTTTTTGTAGTAGCCGTTGGCTTGGTAGAGGCACACGGCTGGGTTGTGGCCGAGGACGCGGTCTTTTGTGACAACTGAGGTAACAAGAGCCTTGGAATGCTTAATAAATAGGGAATCGTGGCCCACACACAGGCCCATAATGAGGTTCAAGTCGGTTTCTTCGTCGTTTAGGAGCTCTGCTTGAAGGATGGGGTTGCACATAATTGGGCCTGTTTTGTTGCACTCTTCTGGAATGCCAATGTCCACCTTCTTGGTGGTGCTCACCTTACAGGCCACGCCCACCACCTCAAAGCCGTTGATGCGCAAAATTTTGGCCAAGGTGCGGCTTTCTTCAATAAGGCCAATGCAGGTGGCTATGCCAAGCTTTTTGGCGCCAATTTTGTGGGCAAAGTGCATCACTTCCTCCACGCGGGTGCGCCTGCAATAGCCCTCGTGCTCTGTCAGCGCCGCCGACACCATCACGCGCTTGGTTTCTTTCTCTTCGTAGTGGTCCATGGCGCGCTTGTAGGTGTCCGCATTTAAATTCTTTGTCAAGCAAAACTCCGGATACTCGCCCGTCCCCTTACGGCAACCAAACTGATGACAGTCAATGCAGGATAATTTTTCGTCCATCGTAAAATTCCTTTCATTTACAGGTATTTTTCTTTAGTATAGCACGGCCCCGCGTCCAATAAAACCAACCACTTAGGAAAGATTTTTTCTATATCTTTATACGAATCGGTGCGCTCGCCCCTTGCGATTGAGGAGGAGTTTTGCGATAATTGAGGATGTATATGCTAAAAATCTCTCGAAGGAGATGATCCTATGATATGTCCACATTGTCAGGCGCCTGACCAAGACGGCACCTTTTGCCGCAAGTGCGGCGCGCCCTTGGACGAAAATATGGACGAATTTACCCGCGTAATGCCGCCCCTAGACGGCGAGCGCCTAGAGGAAGTCGAAGACGAAAGCTTTGTGCGCGAAGAGGAGTTGGCCGAAGGCGAGAACCTCACCGATACCTCAAACATTCAAGCACTGATTGACGACGCCATAAGCGACACCGGTGGCGATACGGCCTATTTTAAAAAGGTCAGCGCCGACAACGACCAAACCTCATCCTTTGATCCCTTGGATATGACGAGCATCTTTGATGGTGTCCTTGACGAAGACAGCCTCGACGAAGAAGCCCGTGCCAAGGCCCTAAAAGAAGCCAAGCTCCAAGCGTGGCTCCATGACGAAGACGTACCAAGGGAGGGCGGTGACGCTTTGCCTGTGCCTGTATATGAAGATGACGGCCATTTTAACGAGGAAGAGGACGAAAAGGAACTCAAAAAACAAGCGCGTCGCAAGGTTTTTACAGTGATTTCCCTCTTTGTCGGCATTCTTTTGGCGGCACTGGCAACCGTTTATCTCTTTACCTCTGCCTTTGACACCACCCCAGAGGTGGACCCTTCTCAGCAAGTCAAGGAAGCCGAGGTCATTGCCCCCGACAAAACACTCGCCGAGGACACCATTGTTGGCCACTGGCGCCACTACAGCCAAGGTAGCACCATCGAAAAAATCGGCACCTCGCGCTACCGCTGGACCATTGGCAAAAAGGTGTATCAGCTCGACTACAAGGACAACCAATACATTTATGAGGATGAAAGCGGCAACACCTACACCTTTGTTCTCACCTCCTCTGAACGCTTGCAATTGGCCGCCTCTGCCACACCTGGCGGCGGGATTATTGCCAATCCTATTTTTGAAGCCGGCTATCTTTTGGGCCGCGTGGGCGAGGACGGCGCCATGACGGCAAACGTCACCGTCAATGCCGATGCCTTTAACATTGTGGGTAAAACCTACGCCGAGCTCGCCGGTCTTTATGGGCCTGGCGCCCTCACCGTAATTGGTGACAACCAATACATCGTGTTCCGCGCCAACGGTGGCAACTTTGCCGTGCAGTTTACTGGTGACACCGTCCCTCTCTCTGCCGAAACAGAGAACAGCTACGAGGTGGTACCACTCACCAATACCGCCCCTGTAGAAGACGGCACCACCACAGACGACGACAACAACACCACCGACGAGAACGAAAAAACAGACTACACCGTCAAAATTCCAGATATGCCAACCTTCCCATCCACCTCTGCGGTGGCCACTGGCGTGCTGTGGGCAGATTTGGGCTTTGTGGTCAACAATTGCCCGAATGTACTCAGCGTGCAGGAATTGGCAAACATCTTTGGTATTGCCCTAGAAACTGGCACAGCGCCAGAAAATACCTCCGGCTTTACCTTCTATGGCATGGAAGAAGGGTATTTTAGCGGCACCTACGCCCTAAACGAACACACCTACTACATCAGCGGCTACGGCAACAGCGCCCTCTCGGCCGAAAAAACCACGATCTTTATTGAACAAATCAGCTAAACAAAAAACTGCTGCTTCGGCGACAGTCTGAAGCGTCCGCAGATGCGGGCGCTTTTTTGTTACCGCATTGTAGTGTCCAAAGGTTTTACTTTTTGTTAAAATAGGGGTAGTGACTTTTTAAAAGGAGGGAAAATGATGCGTCGTTATTTTTCTCGTATCTTTATTTTATGTCTTGCGCTCTTTGCTTTTGCCCTTGCGCCATCGCAAGCGGTGGCCAGCGAGGTATCGCCTGAGCGTTCCTTTGTGAGCGTAGACACGAGCGAGGCAGAGCCTTATCAGAGCTTTGGCATCACCATTTCTCTTAGAAATGCTACAGGCCTTGCCCTTAATAGTGCACCGAGCGGGAAGGTGTATATTTGGGCCACCGACAGTGCAGGCAATGTTGTGAACCATCTCGCCCTTATTGAGCGCTCCCTGCCCGATGGCGTTTATGCCCACATGACAAGCACCGATGGCGTGATTATTATGGACACTGCGGCGCTCGTGCGCGATCAATCCTTTAACCTCACCCTTGGAAGAAAGGGTACTTATGAGCTCCATGCCCTCTTTAGCGAGGAAGGCAACCTCACCACCGACGCCATTTCTAGCTATTGGCCCTATGAGCTTTCTAGCGGCAGTGTAGAAGCGCGCCAGCTTGTTGTAACCGCCACACCTGTGCGCGATGTGAAGGCGATGAACATATCGACCAGAATCAATGGTGTGAATGTGGACTCTATTTTTGTTGGAGGCCGCTCCAACCTCACGGCCTCCAAGCCGATTTCTATTGATGCCTCTGGCCTCACAAACACTGAGGTGTCTGTCACCCTCCTGCGCTCCAACGGTCAAAACGTGGGCGAAGGCGTGCCTGTGTACATCGACTCCTCTGGCCTTATTGCCTCGAATATGCTTGTATACACCGACGAAAACGGTGTGGCGCGTTTTTATGTGAAGGGCGTGGCCACAAGCACCGCCGAGGTACGTTTGCGCTGCTCCACAGGCGAAACCCCTGTCACCTTCAAGGTAAAATCCTACCAATACCGTCCAGAGCAGGTGCGTTTTGACATTGGCGCCAAGCAAATGGACGTGGATGGCCGCACTGTAACGATGGATACAGCCTCGGTCATCAAAAACGGCCGCACCTATGTGCCGTTCCGCGCCATTGGCGAGCTTTTGGGCGCCCGCGTGGAATACGACAACAACGTGCGCACCATCACCACCTATTTTGACGACAGCGTCCTCACCATGTCGGTAGGCTACAACAACTACGCCGTCGATGGCGTGGTGCATCAAATGGACGCCGCCCCATACATCAACGGCGATGGCCGCACCATGGTGCCAATCCGCTTCGTGGCCCAAGTGATTGGCTACGACGTACAAGCCGTAACCGGCTCAAACAACCTCACAAAATCCGTCATTTTTACCCGCCAATAAAAATAAGAGCGCTTGCAAATGCGAGCGCTCTTATTTTATTGAGAAAATGTGATTTAAAATGACTACGTATATGCAGTCGTAAAGCCTTCCCCCCTTGAAGGCAATGTCATCAAGTTAACAAAATAGACCCCGTTTCCACGAGGTCTCAGCTTGTCGAAAAAGGTCGCCATTTGGCGGCCTTTTTCGCGTATTTAGCCCAGAAATGCGGTATAATATAAAAGGGTGATAAATATGCTGATGAAAAAACCA
>CAKQDL010000038.1 GCA_934229395.1 uncultured Peptococcaceae bacterium
CGCCGAGATTTGGCGCGGGGCGTTTGTTATTTGCTCAGGCGTTTTAAAACGGCGTGGAGCTCTTCTAGCTTTTGGGCTTGATCTTCTTCGCTGCCACTTTCAAAGGCGTGGCGCACGCAATGGTCGAGGTGGCGCGAGAGCACTTCGGCGTTGATGGTGCCTAGGAGGGCTTGGGTGCTCAGGAGCTGGTTAGAGATATCGATGCAGTAGCGATCGTCTTCCACCATACGCAAAAGCCCGTCAAGCTGTCCCCGCGCTGTCTTGAGCAGACGGGTGATTTCTGTTTTATCGGCTTGCATGAATGCTCCTTTCGGGGTCTTATTCGAGGCCCTTGTAGGTGAAGCCGAGCTCGGTGAGGGTGGCTTCAATAGGGAGAGCTTCGGGCGCTACGGTGGTTTCAATCACGGCGCACTTGTCCTCTAGGCTCACGGTGACGCTTTCTACGCCGTCTAGGGCGCCGAGGCCTTTTTCTACGCTCATTTTGCAGTGTGGGCACATCATGCCTTCAATGGATACGGTTGCTTTGTTCATGTTGGTGTTCCTCCT
This sequence comes from uncultured Peptococcaceae bacterium, assembly GCA_934229395.1. GTDB lineage: Bacteria > Bacillota > Peptococcia > Peptococcales > Peptococcaceae > UMGS1590. The sequence continues at coordinate 547 of CAKQDL010000038.1, forward strand.
TGGGTTGTTTAAAATGCCTTTGTAGGTAAAGCCAAGCTCGGTGATGGTTGCCTCCAAAGGTAAGGTGTGCGGGTCTTGGGTGGTCGAGAGGGTAGCGGTGTGGTCTTCTAGGGATACACTTACGTGGGTCACGCCATCTAGGGCGCCGAGGCCTTTTTCTACGCTCATTTTGCAGTGGTCACACATCATCCCTTCAATAGAGAGGGTGTAATCGGTCGATGGCGCTTCACTGGCTGCCTCTTCTTGGGCGGCTGGTCGCTTAAAGGATTCGAGGGCCTGGCTGATGGTTGGCTTAAAGCCACGCAGGCGCAAGGCGTTGGTCACGACAAAAATGGAGCTTAGGCTCATGCAGCCGGCGGCCACCATTGGATTGAGGCTGAGGCCAAAGGCCGGATAAAACACACCAGCGGCTAAAGGAATGCACAAGGCATTGTAGAAAAAGGCCCAGAAGAGGTTTTGGTGGATGTTTTTGATGGTGGCCTTGGAAAGCTCATAGGCAAAGGCAATGTCGGTGAGTTGGCTCGAGGTGAGAATAATATCGGCACTCTCAATGGCCACATCGGTGCCAGCGCCAATGGCAATGCCCACATCGGCGCGCGTAAGGGCTGGGGCGTCGTTGACACCATCGCCCACCATGGCCACGGTGTTGCCCTCCTCTTGAAGGACCACAATGGCTGCATCCTTTTGGGCTGGGTGCACCTCGGCAATCACGTCATCCACGCCAATTTGTTGGGCAACGGCGTTGGCGGTGGTGGCATTGTCGCCAGTGAGCATCTCAATGCGCATATTCATCTTGTGCAAGAGCTGAATGGCCGGCTTTGTGGAATTTTTAATAGGGTCGGCGCAAGCCAAGAGGCCGAGGAGCTTTTCCTCATCGGCCACAAAAAGCGGCGTTTTGCCTGCCTTGGCAAGCTGATGGGCCTTGTCCTGGGCGCCACGCACATCCATCTCACGCTCCATCATCAAAGAAAGGTTACCGGCATAATAGCGCTTGCCCTTATAAAGGGCGGTGATGCCGTGGCCGGCGATGGCTTCAAAATGGTCAATCTCATGGGTGGGGATGTCGTTGCTTTGGGCAGCATCCAAAATGGCCAAAGCAAGGGGATGCTCGCTGTGGGCCTCGAGGGAGGCGGCGAGGGAGAGCAGGTCCACTTCACGCTGACCTTGGAAGGGCACCACGTCTGTGAGGGTTGGGTGACCTTCGGTGATGGTGCCGGTTTTATCGAGGACGAGGGTATCGACCTTGTGTAGGGTTTCGAGGGCGGTGGCATCCTTAAAAAGCACGCCGTGCTTGGCGCCGCGGCCACTGGCCACCATAATGGCCACAGGGGTAGCGAGGCCCAAGGCGCAAGGACAGCTGATAACAATCACGCTGATGGCCATTTTCATGGCAAAGATGGGTTCAGCACCAAAAAGGAGCCATAAGGCGAAGGTCAAAAGGGCGATGGCCAAAATCGCAGGCACAAAGACAGCGGCCACCTTATCGGCGGTGCGGGCAATGGGCGCCTTGCTGCTGCTGGCTTTTTCGACCAGGGCAGCCACCTGGGCCAGGGCTGTGTCGGCGCCAATTTTGGTGGCGCGAAAACGGAAGCTGCCAGTGGTGTTGGTGGTGCCAGCGCTCACGTTGTCGCCATCACTTTTGGCCACAGGGATGCTTTCGCCGGTGAAGGTGCTTTCATCCACAGAGGAGGCGCCGCTTACAACCACGCCGTCCACAGCAATGCGCCCGCCAGGACGCACTTCGATGATATCACCCAGGCGCACATCCTCGGTGCGAATGGCACGGACCACGCCATCCTGCACAAGATAGGCCGTTTCTGGTGTGAGGGATGCCAATTCCTTCATGGCATCGGTGGTGTGACGCTTGGCGCGGGCCTCCAAATATTTACCAATGGTAATAAGGGCCACAATCATCGCAGCAGAATCATAATAAAGCTGGTGCAAATAATGCACAGCCTCCGCGCCGCGGAAAAGGCTTAGGTAGAGCAATATGGTGGTGACCACACTATAAATAAAGGAAATCCCAGCGCCTAAGGCCACAAGGGTGTCCATATTGGGGCGCAGGGCCATCATGGCCTTACTGCCGCCTATAAAATAGGCGCGGTTTACATATAAAACCACAAGGGCCAGGGCGCATTGTGCCACGGGGCTAAAAATGAGCCAGCCCGTGCTTGCAAAAAAGCTGTGGGGAATGGCGCCAACCATCGGCAGCATGGCAATGAGCATCAAGGGCACAAGGAGCACCGCCGACACCACAATACGATGCTTGCGGCTTTGCTCCTCGCGTTCGAGCTCTGATTGGTGATTTTTGGAATTGTGGGGCCGCGCGCGGTAGCCGGCTTCTTCCACAGCCTGAATGATATCGGCCTCGCTCACGTTCTCGTCCAAACTGAGCTGCAAGCGTCCGGCCAAAAGGTTCACGTTAACGTCCTGACCGCCAGCCTTTTTGGCGGCGCGCTCCACCGCTGCTTGGCAAGCGCTGCACGACATCCCGCTGACGTCGAGGTCGCATTCTTTAAGTGTACTCAAGGCATACCCTTCTTTCTTAATAGAGTTTACATGCTCATTATACCCCCACCCCCAGGGGGTGTCAAGAACCATCTCGCCAAGGCAGAAATTTTATGATATACTACCTCCAACAACACATACCAATCTCACGAAAAGAGGATTATCATGAAAGTTATAGAGTCAGATAAAAACCAGTGGATCAAGCGCATGCGCGCCTTGGAAAAACGCAAATACCGCTTGGCCTTTGAACAATTCGTCGCCGAAGGCCGCCGCTTTGTAGAAGAAGCCATCGAAAGCGATGCCATGGTTCACGTGATTCTTATTGCCGAAGGCTCTGAACAAAAATACGAGGAACTGCTGGCCAAGTACGACGGCCCAGCCTTTTTGGTAGAGCCAGACATTCTCGAGGATTCCATGGCTACGGTGAACCCTCAAGACATTGCCGCCATTGTTTCCTTCCCAGACTGGAGCGAGGAAAGCTGGCCAGTGATGGACACCGTTGTGGTGGTAGACGGCGTGCAGGATCCAGGCAACCTTGGCTCCATCATCCGTACCTCCCTAGCCAGTGGCGCCAAAGCCGTGTTCTGCCTCAAGGGCACCGTGGATTATTCCAACAAAAAGGTTTTGCGCTCCACCATGGGCACCATCTTCAAGCTCCCAGTCTATATGATTGAGGACGTGGACGAAATTGTACACGTGCTCAAAAAATATGGCTTCCAATTCGTTGTGGCCGATGCCGATGGCGTAGAATACGACGAAGCTTGGGAAAAGGAAATGCCAGAAAAAATTGCCCTCGTAGTAGGTAACGAAGGCAACGGTGCCAGCCAAATCGAAGAATACGACCAAATGGTGCGCATTCCGCTAGAACGTGGCGTAGAAAGCCTCAACGTAGGCGTCGCCGCAGGCGTGCTCCTCTACGAAATTCACCGCCGCAGAAAACAACAAAAGTAAACAAAAAAGGGGACGAGCGGGAAATAGACATACAGCCATCAATTGAATAAATAAAGCCTTCCACCCTTGGAAAAGGGAGAAAGGCTTCAGCGTGTAGATAAACCTTAAACGTGTATGCAAATAGAAAACTTTGGGGTTTTCTCAGAGCCTTCCCCACCTGGGGGGAAGGTGGCGGCGTAGCCGACGGATGAGGGGTATGAGCGTCAGCGAATCATCGGTTTAGCTGTAAAGTACGGTGAAAACACACCCTCATCCGAGTTTTCTTCCGCTTTGCTCCAGAAAACCCACCTTCCCCCTCAAGGGGGAAGGCTTCACAAATGCATACACAACTATTCTAAAAATCGAACTTTCCTACAGCCTGAAGCCTTCTACCCTTGGAAAAGGGAGGAAGGCTTATTCTATTGCATATACGTATTTTTAAAAATCGCTATTTCCCGACTGCCCTTTTTTATGCTTGTTTTTCTTTGTCGATGTTGATACCAAATAGAAGGGCTTCGCAGTCGTTGGTGTCAGGATTAATCATGATGCGCGCTGTGATGCGGCACCAATGCTCTTCCTTGCCGTCGACAAGCCAAATCATATCCATGCTGATGATGTCTTGCCCCTTTTCAAAGATGTCCAAGAGATGCTCGCGGCCAAAGGTTTTGATGTAATCACTCTTGGTGGCTTCATCCACAATGAGACCAGCGGTTGTTTGAAGAAGCTCGGCCACGCCGAGATGCACCACAGCGCTATCGGCGGCTGTGGAATTGGACGCGAGAATCTCGGCTGTATCTTTTGTAAGATTTAGGCGAAACACACCGTAGGCTTCGGGGAAGGAGCTCCGGATGTGGGTCAGGGTGCGCTTGTAGCTTTTTTGCGCCAGGCGGATGCTGGTGATATCGGTCACATACTCCACGTAGGTGTCTTGGCCGTGCAGGTTGCAGCGTTTGATGTACACGTCAAAATAGGCGTTGCCATTGAACACCTCGGTATGTACATCGGTGGCGCCTTCGGGCATGGCTGGAATAGGGCAGTAGGGACATTTTTCGTCGGAACCGAGAAAATATTTGTGACAGGTGAGGCCTTCGTAGGAAGGCGCCTCGCCAGGGAAGGCGGCCAGGGCGGCCTTGTTGACATAAATAAGCTCAAAGGTGTCGGCTGTGCGAATAGAAATCTGCTGCTCGCTGCCATCCAACACACCACCAAAGCCCATAGCGTTGGTGCTTTGGTCATTAGACGCCGATTGCCCAAGGATGCCCCTTTGCCTTTTGGTCTTATACATGGCTTGATCGGCCAGGTGGATGGTTTGGGCAAAGCCGTCGTTGATGCCGGCCTCAGCTAGGCCAACGCTTACGGTAATATGAAAGGTGGTGCCGTCTTTTGTGTAGTTGTAGCCGTCCAAAAGTGCTTCGACTTCATGGATTTTTTCTTCGTAGAGGGCCTTGTTGCTGCCACCAAAAAGCACGGCGAATTCATCGCCACCAAAGCGTGCCGCAATCCCCATAGAGGAAAACTCCTCGCGCAATACATGGCTAATGTGCAAAATAGCCTCATCGCCTAGGGCGTGGCCATGGATGTCGTTGATGAGTTTAAAGCTATCAATATCCCACAGCGCGAGATACATAGGCTCCGTGGAGAGCTGGCGCTGCTTCTCGTAGAGGTTGGTCAGATAGGTTTTGTTGTAAAGCTTGGTGAAGCTGTCCTTGGATTCAAGCAGCTCTATTTTATCCACAATGCTGCCCAAAATGGTGTCGATCATACCCTGCTGGTTGTCGGGATGTGTTTGCAGGGCGAGGGGAGAAATCACCTCCAAAATATAGTCCTCACCTTCAAAGGTCACACTTTTGGCCAAAACGGTATAGAAATTGTTGTCCTTGTATTCGAGCTTGCTGAGGGCTTTGTTGGTGAAACGCACATTTTGGGCCACGCAGTTTTCGCAGTGGCGCTCGCGGTCCCAAAAATCAAAGCAGATGTCGCTGTGGCTTGCACCCTCATCGCCTGCTGTATAAAGCACCTTATAGCCGTCGGTTGGGTCCACCACACGAATCACATCAAAAACCTGTGTCCATGTGCCCAAGCTGTTCAGGAGGAGCTTGTAAATATCGTTATTGTTCAAAATGAATCACCTTATGTTGCGTTCGTTTAAATGGTTGTACACCTTTAAGAATAGCACATCTGGCTGCTTTTTAACAAGGCGTTAACACTGGGGGGGCACGCTAATTTCTTTCAGGCAAGTAAAGGCGTTATCTACTCCACTACGCACTGTCCACTAGCCCGTCGGGGTGGGTCGTGATGGCGACGACTTGAGACGGGTGATGTCCATATATGTGCGCAAAGAAGCCGAGCTCTGCTTCTTTTTGAAGCAAGACTCGGCTTCTTTGCGGTGTTATCTTAATTTTTATTTTGACCGCTTACGTTAAAGGTGAGGTCTGAGTAGCCTTCGGCTTTGATGACGACTTTTGCATCGGTCTTATTGTCGAAGCAATCAGCTGTGAAGTCGACAAAGCTTGCGCCGCCGTAAGTGTCATTATCAGAGATTTTGAAGCTATTGGTATCGCCCCAGAAGCTAGTGGTTTTTTTGGTGCACTCGCTGCCGTTTATGGTCACGCTTTCAATGGCTTTAAGATAAGCTTCAAGGGCGCTCGAATCGGTAGTCGTAAAGCTCACACGGTAGTAGGCGTCGTTTATGATGCCCTTTGCTGTGTAGTTTACGCCATTAAAGCTTGGCGCAGCCATGGCGGTGCTTGCTTCTCCAATTTCGATGTTCACCTTTTGGTCGTCGTAGCCGGTAGCGCTAAGACTAAGGGTGTAGGTGCCTGTTTGATTGCTCCAGTTTTCCAAAAAGAGCTTACCGCCTAGGGTGAGGGTGCTGTCGCTCACACTATAGCCATAGCCAGCGCTTTCTTGGCCTTCTGGGCGCACGGTACGGGTTTGGCCATCTGGAGCGGTGAGGGTTGCTGAGGTAAGATTGGCTAGAAAATCGCAGCTATCGTGCTCGGTTTCGCAGCCCACGCTTACGTCACTGCCCAAGGTAGCGCCATCGGATTTTAGGGACACCTTTTCGTAGTCTTTGCCCTGGGTGAATGTTAATTTTAAGGTTTGATAGCCCCCAGCTTCGATCATCAGGCTGTGCGTGCCTACCTTGAGGTTTTTGTTCAGAGTAAGGGTATCGCCATTTATGGTGTAATCATCTGCACCAAGCGCGGTGATGGTGCCATCAAGATAAACCTTTGTAATAGCTTTAAGGTAGTCGCTATCGGTCTTAAAGATGGCGTGCTCGCCCTGTTTCACCTCGCCAATGCTTTCGCCCTTGCTATTTACTAGCACCAAGTCGGCTGCTGCCTTGTCAGCGGTAGCGCTAAAGGCGGTGGTGTCGCCCAAAAGATTGTCTTCTAAAACTTGCTTAACGGCGTATGGGCGGTTTTTCGTGGTTTCGGCGCCTTCGCTATCCATGTAAGCATCGGCCGAGAGGTAGGTTCCTTGGGCGCGAGCGGTGTTAACGGCATCGAAATAGCCTTGGGTGGTAAAGACCTTGTTGCCGCCTTTTTCGTAGATGTAGGTTGGTATCATTTCATCCCAACGGTTGGCAATGGCTGTGGCTTCATCATTGGCCAGACCCAGCTTGACCAAAAGGCGCGCGTTCGCCAAGAGGTCCATATTAAAGACAAGGTTGGCGTTCATGGTGTTGCTGCCGCCTTCGGAGCCTGATCCAGATGAGGCACCGCCGCCACCGCTGCTGGTTGCATGGCTCACAATATCAACGCTAGAGGTGTTGGCATACTGAACAATATTGCTCGCTGTACTGCTACCGGTGGCGTAAAACTCTTTGGCAAAGGCCTGGAAGCCATCGGCATAGATTTTTAGGGTGTATTTGCCGGTGGTGGCAAGATGATCGGTGGTATCGTTGTAAAGAATAAAGGTGTCGCCAATGAGATAGTAATCGTTAATTTTGGTGAGGGTTTCGGTATTGCCATTAGGATCCGTCAGCTCGACGCGGTAGACAGGCATGGTAATGCCGTAGGTCATATCGCTCACTTTAAAGTGGGTGTCGACGCCGCTTTGGGCCGAGGCATCGCTTAGCTGCAAGGATGGCACCTTTTCATTCACCACGTGAATCGGGAAGAGCTTGGCACTGCCATTTGAGGTCACGCGCAACTGGTAACGGCCGTTGCTGTAGAAATTACTTTGGCCTAACGGCACGCTAATAGCCGCTACCGTGTGGTTGCCATGCTGCACGGCTTTATCGAGTTTCCACTGGAGGTCGCTGTTGAGGGTTTTGTTGCCTTCGTCATAAGCCACAAGATCCACATCAGTAATGCCATCGACCCAGGCTCGGGTGGCATCGTCGGCGGTTTCGTAGTTGAACATGACTTCCACATTACCGCTCACTTTGTAGAGGTTATCAGCTGCGTCGTCATCTTTTACGATGGCGTCTGGCGCATAGAAGGCGATGTCGGTGCCACTGCTTTTGCCCGTGAGGTCGAAGGTGGTTTTTGCTGGGGTCACGCGGATGTTTCCTTGAGCGTCGTAGTTGGTTAGATGATAATCCCACACATAAACGGCGCCGTTAGAAAGTATGTAGTTGGTGTCGTCGTCGCTTGGTGCAACGATAGCCTTTTGGGCGCTACCGCTACCCAAGGTCACGCTTTGACTCTTGCCTCCGCTTGTTGCCGTAAGCTTTCCAGGATTCCAAGTGGCAAGCTCGACCTTCATCACAGAGCCGTCATCGGTCACCGGGGTGAGGGCGGATGTGACGTCGGTGCCATCGACAGAGATGGTGATGTTGTCTTTATTGTAGCCATCTTTAAAGGCCACCGTCACATACTGAGCATAACCAAGATCCACAGCCTTGGTTTGGCTGCTATCCACAAAGGAGGCTTGGGTCACGGTATCGCCAGGAGTGGTTCCGCCGCTACCGCCAGGAGTAGTGGTTCCGCCGCTACCGCCAGGAGTAGTGGTTCCGCCGCTACCGCCAGAAGAGTTTCCGCCGTTACCGCCAGGAGTGGTTCCACCGTTATCGCCAGGAGTGGTTCCGCCGCCATTATCGTCATCACTTCCGCCGCCCAAATCGGCACGATAGAGCACCGTCACACCTTGGGCACGGGTGAGGGAAGCGCTAGGCGAGAGCGCTCCGGTGTCGTCGCCTTGAACAAAGCCGGCTTTAATCATGGCCGCCATGGCCTCGCGCGCATAGCTTGACACGCTCGCGCCATCGGTGTAGCCGTCCAAGAGAGATGCATCACCGGCCTCAAGATTCAAAAGACGATAGACCATGGTAAAGGCCTGCTCGCGGGTGATGGTGTCGTTCGGGCTCATGGTAGTGGGGCTTGTGCCCTTCATGTAGCCTGCCGCCATGGCCTTGGCCATATCGGCGCGGTACCAGGCATTTGCGTCCACATCGGTATTGGCGCTTAGGTCAGCCTCTTCAGTAAAGTTCATCATGCGGTTAATGATGGCTGCGTATTGGGCGCGGGTCATCGAGTCGTTTGGCGCATAGTTGCCACTACCGTCTCCATTTAAAAAGCCCTCTTCTACAAAATGAGTGAGTGCCTTGTTGGCCCAATGGGCGTCAATGTCGCTTGCCAGTGCTGGCAGTGGCGCGCTGAGAGAGCTGGCTAGCACAGCAGCAGCCAAGAGCGCGCTTCCTTGTCGTTTGATGGTATGGATTTTTTTATTCATGGTTGTCCCCTTTCTGTGGTTAGCTTTTCCTAACTTAATAAGTTAAATAATACTAACTCATAAATCGAAAGTCAATAGTCAAAAAAGACACCCGTTGTTCCATTCAGACACTCCATGTACCACCAATCCCCAAGCACTGCCTCCTAAAGGCAAAACGATATTTTTAGCAGAAAAATAGACCTTGCTAGGCAAGGTCACAGACTGTCGATAAACCTAAAATGTGTATGCAAATAGAAAGTTTTCTAGACTCCACTTAGCCTTCCCCACATGGGGGGAAGGTGGCGGCGTAGCCGACGGATGAGGGGTATGAGCGCCAGCGAATGGTCGATTTAGCTGAAAAGTGTGGTGAAAACACACCCTCATCCGAGTTTTCTTCCGCCCTGCTTCAGAAAACCCACCTTCCCCCTCAAGGGGAAAGGCTTCACAAATGCATACACGACTCTTCTAGAAATCGAACTTTTTCTACAGTCTGAGACCTTGCTAGGCAAGGTCTCAGCTTACGCCCTATGGCCGCCGATTTGGTTAATGCGTTCGATGGCTGCATACCAGTGTTCCATGATGTCCTCATTCAAAAAAATGTGCAATATATGCTATTGCTTTACCAGTGATGGTGCGTTTTTCTACCATCTAGCGCCAATCACGATTGACAGCTTTTAATAACAATGCTAAGATTAGCTTTGACTAACCACTCTGAAAGGAGCCACAACCATGAAACAATGGCTGGCCATAATTCTTATAATCACGCTGCTTCTAAGCGGCTGCGCACTGCGCGATGACGAAATCAAGGCGCGCCATTTTTCTGCCCTCGATACCGATATTTCCCTTTATGCCCAGGGTAACGAAGCCGAAGAAGCCCTCAAGGCAGGTGAGGCCGAGGTCAAGCGCCTTGATGTGCTCTATTCTCCAAACGAGGGCAGCGATATTTATACCCTAAACCAGAATAGCACCGCCACTGTTAGCCCCGAATTGGCCGCCCTTCTCGCGCGTGGTCAGACTTTTAGCGCTCAAACAGACGGCTGCTTTTCAATGACCATTGCGCCTCTTATGGACGCATGGGGCTTTCTAAGTAAGGAATACCGTGTGCCAAGCAGCGAGGAGCGCGAGGCCTTGGTGCAAAAAATTGACGATAGCCAAATAAATATCGATGGCACCACCGTCACCATTCCCCAGGGATGGAGTGTAGACGTTGGCGGCATTGCCAAGGGTGCTATTTCCGACGCTGTTCTAAATGTCATGGACGACTATGACATCGAAACGGCTTCGGTCTCCTTGGGCGGCAATGTGCAGCTAATGGGTCCAAAGGCCGATGGCAGCGCGTGGAGCGTGGGCATTCAAGATCCCGAAAAGAGCGATGAGCTCTGCGCCAACCTCAAGATTGACACCGCCCAAGCCGTGATTACCTCGGGCGGGTACGAGCGCTATTTTGAGTCTGACGGCGTAACCTATCACCATATTATCGACCCGCGAACCGGCATGCCAGCCGCTGGGCAAATTCTGTCAGTGACCATTGTTAGCCCCGATGGCACCATGGCCGATGCCCTTTCTACCGCCCTCTTTGTGATGGATGTGGAGGACGCAAAAAACTATTGGCGTAGCCATTCAGACGCCTTTGAATGCATCATCGTCTGCCGCGATAAAACCATCTACGCGAGCCAAGGCCTGGAGGGCATCGTCGAGGCCGGCGAGGGCTACACCTTGGAGATGTTTGCATGAAAAAGTTCTTGTTTTTAATCGTGCTCTTTTGCGCTCTTATTTCTATGCCTGCCTATTTTGCGAGCGATAAGAGCACTGTGGCGATTGTAGAAAAAGACGGCCAAACGCTCTATCGCTTTGACCTTGCTAGCATTACCACGACCACCTACTACACCGTAGAGGACGAAGGCGGCAGTAATGTTATCTGTGTGAGCCCCGAGGGCATTGGTATCACAAAGGCCGATTGTCCCGATCAAACCTGTGTGAAGATGGGCATGCGCAGCCATGGACCACAGCCTATTGTGTGTCTGCCTCACAAACTCACCATTCGATTTACGGCACAAGAAGGAGATGCTGATTTTGTTACTGGCAACTAGAAGAAAAACCCATCGCCTGACCCTGCTCGCCCTGCTCACTTCGACAGGGCTTATTTTGTATGTGGTAGAGGCCATGCTACCACCTCTTTTTCCTATTCCTGGTGCCAAGTTGGGCCTGGCTAATATTGTAACCCTTATAGCCCTGACCAAATTTCGCCCGCGTGATGCCCTTTTGGTGCTGCTCTCGCGCATTATCCTGGCCGGTTTTTTTGGTGGCCAGCTTGTGTCGCTCATGCTAAGCCTTGCAGGCGGCCTCACTTGTTTTGTGGTGTGCCTGGTAGCGCTGCGCGTCTTTCGTCCAAAGCTCCCTGCCCTTTCGGTGATAGGCGCCGTTAGCCATAACATTGGCCAGCTTGCCATGGCATCGCTCATTTTAAGCGCGCCAGCTATTTTCACCTACCTGCCCTTCCTCCTTCTGGCAGCCATCCCCGCCGGCCTCCTCACCGCCTACGCCGCCGGCTTTATCATGAAACGAGTGGGCTTTTGAATCCTTCCTCTCTGCCTTCCCCTGGGCAATGTCATTAAGTTAACAAAATAGACCCCGTTTTCACGAGGTCTCAGCTTGTCGATAAACCTAAAATATGTATGCAAATAGAAAGATTTGGAGGATAGCATGAGCCTTCCCCACTTGGGGGGAAGGTGGCGGCGTAGCCGACGGATGAGGGGTATGAGCGCCAGCGAATGATCGATTTAGCTGTAAAGTGCGGTGAAAATACACCCTCATCCGAGTTTTCTTCCGCCTTGCTCCAGAAAACCCACCTTCCCCCTCAAGGGGGAAGGCTTCACGAATGCATACACGTCTATGCTGAAAACATACCTTTTTCGACACACTGAGACCCCGTTTCCACGAGGTCTATTTTTTACTGTTCAACTTGGACTTGCAATTTATGAAATACAAAAAGCCTATAGAATTAATTAACCGGTCTTACATTAAATGTTGCACTTGATTTGACAAATTACCGGCACAAAAAAACCGCGCCTAGGTAGCGCGGCTTGGTGGCGGGTGAGGCTTAGTTGGCTTTGTTTTCGTAGATGACCACGGCGAGCATCACAAGGTTGCCCTCTCCAGCGTCGCGGATGGAGTGAGAAGCGCCATCGGCGGTGTAAATCATATCGCCCTTATGCACAGCGACCTCTTGGCCGTCGTCTACGCAGATGCCTTCACCGTCTAGGATGTAGTAGACTTCGTAGTTGTCTACGTGGGCGTGCTCGCCTAGGCCAGCGCCGGCGCTAAAGGTGAGAATTTTAAAGAGCTTGGCTTCGTCCTTTAAAAGTTCTGTTGGTACCATGTGGGTAAATTCAATCATCCCTTGGCCGCCAGCGTAGTTTTCAATGTTTTCACGTACTTGATCTTTGTCACGAATAATCATACTCATGCACCTCCTGATTTTGGCTTCAGTATAGCACATTTTCTGTTACCAAAAAAGCAAAGGGTTTTAAGCTAGGCTAAAGAATTGGGCGCTACTATGAGCCTAACAAAAAGAAAGAGGTGCAAACCATTGAACGTAAAATTTCCTAAAAAACTCACCGCTGCTGTTTTGGCAGCCTTTATGATGACCACGAGCGCGACACCGGTTTTGGCCCAAGAAACGGTGGTCGCTGTGCAAAACGAAGCCGGCATGGAAAATCCACCGGCCAAGCCAGGTGGCGCCAACACCATGACCTATGATTATACCGGCGCCTTGAGCGGCTATGTGAACACCGACGGCACCAAAGAGGTCAAGGTCAACGCCACCCTCTCCACCGATACGGTGGATCAAAACGTGGTCCTTGTACAAAATGGTGGCACCTTGAGTGTGAGCAAGAGCACCCTCGATAAGAGCGGCGCCGACAAAAATGGCGACAACTGCAATTTTTACGGCATCAACGCCATTGCCCACAGCGTTGGCGAAAACTCCCTTTTGATTATTGACGCCTCAAGCCTCACTGCCGATTCTACAGGCTCTAACGCCGTTTTTGCCACCAATAAGGCCAAGGCCTATGTCAATAACTCTACCATCGTGACACAAGCGGCCAACGCCCGCGGCCTTGATGCCACCTATGGCGGCACCATCGTTGCCAACGACATGGCCATTTCTACTGCTGGTGACCACAGTGCGGCCGTGGCCACCGACCGTGGCGGCGGCAATGTATCCCTCACCAATTCTACCCTCTTTACAGCAGGCAGCGGCTCGCCTTTGGCCTATTCCACCGGTAAAATTGAATACGACAACGTAACAGGGACCGCCACCGGCAGTCAAATCGCCGGCATGGAAGGCCTCAACACCATTTCTATTAGAAACAGCGCGCTCACCAGCACCATCACCAGCAAAACCGCCAGCGACCCAGTGGCCAATGGCGTGATTATTTACCAATCCACCTCAGGCGATGCCGAAACAGCTACTGGCGACGAAGCACGCTTTGAAGTAGAAAATTCTACCCTTTCGAGCAGCATTGAAGAAGGCAGTATGTTTTATGTGACCAACAGCACCGCCAATGTGGTGCTAGAGGACAGCGTTCTTGATTTTGACGCCCAAAAGGCCAAGCTTTTGACCATTGCCGAAAACAACGCCAACAGCTGGGGCCAAGAAGGCAAAAACGGTGCCACAGTTAACTTCACAGGCCTAGGCCAAGCCCTTCTTGGGGATATTTCTGTCGATACCACCTCTAGCCTCCATCTCTTCCTTTTGGATGGGTCCGACTACACCGGCGCTATCACCATCGAAGAAGCCTCTGCCAACACCGTGGCCGCGCCAGCAACAGTGTCTGTGGATAAATCTTCTATGTGGACCCTCACAAAGGACACCAACATTAACGTCCTTCACATGGAAACTGGCGCCAAGATTGTTGACGAAGATGGAGAAGCTGTGAACATTGTCTGCGATGGCGCCACCGTGCAGAAAGGCGAAAGCGACCTCACCCTTACCGTTACAGATAGCTGTGACACCACCGTCACCACCACAGAAGCCAACGCCCTAAGCGAGGACAACATCGACCGCAGTGGCTTTGACGATACTATGGATACCGACACCACCTTTGGCACCAACCGCGACAAGGAGCAAAACACCAACATTACCGAATTGGAGCGCGTTGATGACCAAGCCGATGAAGGCGCCCAGCCAGGTGGCGATGGGAATGGGCAACCACCAGCCCTGCCAAATGAAGGCACGAACTTTGCAGATGTCAGCAAAGACCACTGGGCCTATGAGGATATTTCTACCGCCGCGCGCTTTGGCCTTATGAAGGGCACCTCAGACACCACCTTTTCTCCGAACCTAGCTTTGAGCCGCGCCATGCTTGTGACCATGCTCTATCGCCTAGAGTCTGAGCCAGAGGTCAGTGCAGACGCTTCCTTTAGCGATGTTTCTGGCGATGCCTATTATGCCAAGGCTGTGGCTTGGGCCAAGGAAGAGGGCATTGTCAATGGTGTTACCACAACCACCTTTGCGCCAAACGATGACGTGAGCCGCCAAGAGCTCGCCACCATTCTCTATCGTTACGCCCAAATGAAGGGCTACGACACCACCCTAAGCGATGGCGATGGCCTAGATGCTTTTGTAGACCAAAGCGACATCAGCGCCTACGCCCAAGAAGCCCTTGCCTGGGCCGTAGATAAAACCATTGTCGGCGGTATCGGTGACAGCACCCTAGCGCCAGCCGACGGCGCCACCCGCGCTCAAGCAGCAGCCATGCTGGTGCGCTTCTTAGAAGCAGAAAATGCCCTTCCGCAAGGCCCTGGTGGCGACAATCCTCCAGCCAAGCCGGGCGAAACAGCCAACAACACCGAAACAGCGGCCTAACTTGTGTGCCACCGCCCAGAGGTTTATAATAGAAAAAAACCGCAAAGGGATGATTTTATGAACGACGTACAAAAAAACATCGCATCACGCCGCTCCTGCCGCAGCTACAAGAGCGAGATGGTACCAATGGAGCTCATTGACCAGGTCATCGAGGCTGGCCTCTACGCGCCATCTAGCCTTGGTGAGCAATCGGCCATTGTGATTGCTGTCACCGATAAGGCCATGCGCGATAAGCTCTCCAAGCTCAACGCAGGCTTTACCAAAAATCCAGACGGCGACCCATTCTATGGCGCGCCAGTGGTCCTCATTGTCCTTTCTAAAAAGGAACGTCCAGCCCAAGCTTGCGACGGCAGCCTGATGATGCAAAACATGATGCTCGCCGCCCACAGCCTAGGCCTCGCTACTTGCTGGATTCACCGCGCCGAACAGGTCATGGCCACAGAAGAAGGCCGCGCTATTTTAGCAGACCTCGGCCTAGATTCAGACGCCTACGTAGGCATAGCAAACTGCATCCTAGGCTACCCAGCGTGGGACAGTGTACCCGCAGCACCAGCGCGCAAGGATGGCCGCGTCTACAAAATTTAAAGCGAAAGGGGCAGGGCAACCTGCCTCTTTTTTATATGTTTACAAAAGATGACAATTGTGCTCATATTAACGAAGCCTTTTGACGAAGGCCCCTTCCCGTGGTATACTCATGTCATTGATAGTTGCCGGCGTAGCTCAGAGGATAGAGCAGTGGTTTCCTAAACCATTGGCCGCAGGTTCGACTCCTGTCGCTGGCGTTAGAAAAGAATGGAGGATGTTAGAATGTATGATGTAGCGATTATTGGCGCAGGCCCAGCAGGTCTTACCGCCGCTGTGTATGCACGCCGCGCAGGCTATAGCGTGGCTGTGTTTGAAATGGGTATGCCAGGTGGCCAAGCGTCCACCACCGATATGGTAGAAAACTTCCCAGGCTATCCACAAGGCATTGCCGGCGCTGAGCTCGGCATGAAGTTCTACGAACACGCCATGGCCTTTGGCGCAGAATTCATCTTTGAACAGGTGCAGCACATGGATGTAGAAGGTGCTGTTAAAAAAATCACCACCGATAATGGCACCGAAACCAAGGACTACGAAGCCCGTGCCATCATCATTGCCACAGGCGCGCATCCACGTACCTTAGGCGTGCCAAACGAAGACAAGTTCCGCGGTCACGGTGTGAGTTACTGCGGCACCTGCGATGGCTTCTTCTTTAAGGATAAGGATGTTTGCGTGGTTGGCGGCGGCGATGTAGCCGTAGAAGACGCCATCTATCTTGCAAATATGTGCTCCTCTGTGACTGTGTTCCACCGTCGCGATGAGCTTCGCGCCAACAAGCGTAGCCAAGAGGCAGCATTCGCCAACGAAAAAATCAAATTCGTATGGGATACCGTTGTGGATAGTCTAGAAGGTGACGACAAGCTCACCACCGTTATCACCAAAAATGTAAAAACCGGCGAAAAAACCAGCTGGAACTTTGATGGCTGCTTTATCTTTGTAGGCTACGATCCAAACAAGGATGTTTATCCAGAAGGCCTCCGCACCGATGAACGTGGCTATATCATCACCGATGAGTACATGGCTACCAACATCGCCGGCGTTTACGCCATTGGCGACGTGCGTCAAAAGGTTGTGCGTCAAGTGTCCACTGCCGTTGGCGATGGCGGCGTTGTCGTAAGCGACATCGAACGCTATTTCCGTGAAGGTGGTGTGCGTGCGTGAGACGTTCCAAAAATAAGCTCGCCCAAATCGGCGTAGCACTTCTCGTGTTTATATTATGCTTAGGCCTCCTCTTGCCATACTTTGGCGCCATTGCAGGCTTCGGCTTTTAATGCTTCCTCAATAGAAAGGAGTTTTTACTATGGAACAAGAAAAAGACATGCGTGTGTATCAATGTCAAATGGCATCCTGCGGCTATATGTATATGCCAACCAAAGGCGACCGCAAGGGCAAAATCCCAGCAGGTACCGCCTTCGAAGACCTACCAGATACCTGGCGCTGCCCACTTTGCGGCGTAACCAAGGCTGCCTTTAAACCACTCGACTAAGAATAGAAATGCACTGTCTGCCGGGCAGTGTATTTTTTATACAATAGATTGCAACATAATGTGCCATTGCAGGCTATTTATTCTTTGCAAGCATAAAAAAATGTAGTTTTTTTTAAGAAAATAAGGAACAAAAAAAGCGCCAAGAGTTGGCGCCTCAGACTGTCGAAGAAGGGGCAGTCGGGAAATAGCGAAATCGCCCTTTTTTGGCATCAAAAAAGAACCTTCGCGCAG
>CAKQDL010000039.1 GCA_934229395.1 uncultured Peptococcaceae bacterium
CCATTCGAAAAGCACCAGCAAGCACTTGCAGCATAAAGAAAAACTGCCAAAAGCAGAGTCTTTGGCAGTATAAAAATTTTATATTATTTCACTGTTCTATTGACGGGAAGCACACCACCTAAGACTGCTAGGACAATTTTTGCTGTTTTTTGAGATTAGATGTGTTCATATTTTTCTCCTTAACAAAAACCGGCGTCCCGTACTTCTTGTAAAGCTTTGGAACGCCGGTTTCGTGTTTTACATTTGTTCTGGTTCACGTGGCATGATGATGGCGCAGATGATATAGGCGATGATGCCGCTACCGCCCATGGCGCAAAAGAGCACCCACGCTAGGCGAATGACGGTTGGATCCACGTCAAAATAATTGGCAATGCCACCGCAAACGCCATCGAGCATTTTGCCTTCGCCCATTTTGTAGAGTTTCTTATTCATCTTTTTTTCTCTCCTCGCTGGTAGATTCATCGTTAATCACTCCTGTTGCCTATATTTTACTCCTTTTGCGCACCATTATCAAATGCGCTAACGTTGCGCGCCCCTTCCCTGTTGATGCCTTCGGGCAAACCACCCGGGGAAACGACCTCTATTCTATCTTTCACAGTCTTTTCCTCCTTTGCTATTGCGCTTGCTTTTACGCGTTTTGCGCGTACGTATTTTCTATTACTACACGTTTCGCACGTTTTACGCGTTTTTTGCGCGCAAAAAAGCCGCCTTGCGTGGTTGCGCTTGGCGGCGTGTGTTTAGTCGCGGTTAAAGACCTCTTTATCGAGGGCGTTTTCTTGATAGGAAACGATGGTGGTGCAGACTGCGTCACCGGTGATATTAACGGCGGTACGAATCATATCGAGAATACGGTCGATACCCATGATGAGGGCAATACCTTCTACTGGTAGACCAACGGAGGAGAGTACCATGGCTAGGGTGATAAGACCTACACTTGGTACACCGGCGGTGCCGATGGAGGCTAGGGTGGCGGTAAAGACAACGGTCAACAAATCCGCTGGTTCGAGTGGCATACCGTAGGCTTGGGCAATAAAGACAACGGCCACACCCTGCATGATGGAGGTACCGTCCATGTTAACGGTGGCACCGAGAGGCACGGTGAAGGAAGAAATTTGCTTGGATACGCCCATTTTCTTGTGCAAGGTGTCAATGGACATTGGAATGGTGGCGTTGGAGGTTGCGGTGGAAAATGCAAAGCCCATAACTGGTGCAAATTTCTTGATGAACTTCATTGGATTGAGACGGGTGAACACAAAGAGAAGAATTTGGTACACCACGAAGCATTGAATCACGAGGGCTAGGGTAACGTTGCCCATGTATTTGAGCATTGGCGCAAAGGCGGAAAAGCCCATGTTGGCGAAGGTGCGGGCAATCAGGCAAAAGACGCCAATTGGTGCCACCTTCATGATGGTCATGGTCATTTCCATCATAATGTCGTTAAATTCGCTAAAGAAGTTGGCCACCACAGAGGTACGGCTGCCGAGCTTGGCAAGCATAATACCTACAAAGAGGGCAAAGACAATGATTGGCAGCATATCGCCATTGGCCATGGAGCCGATTGGGTTCTTTGGAATGATGTTTAGGAGGGTGTCAACCATGCTGGTTTGTTCAACAGGCGTTGCCACCTCTGCCTTTTGGATGGCATCCATATTGAGGCCAATACCAGGGTTGATTACGTGGGCTGTGGCAAGGGCTAAGGTAACTGCAAGGGCAGTGGTAAGAAGATAGAAGCAGACGGTTTTGATACCAACCTTGCCCAGCGTTTTTGTATCGCCAATGGCCATGGCGCCACATACAAGAGAGCAAAAGACGAGTGGTACAACGAGCATTTGCATGAGGCGAATAAAGCCTTGACCAATGAAGTACAAAATCCCCTCGACAAGGATGGTATCTCTAAAATAGCTTTCTGGCATAAGGTAGTGGATGGCCACACCGACAATGGCGCCAATGGCTAGAGCAATAAAAATCTGTGTAGATAGACCTATTTTTTTCTTTTCTTGGGTTTTGGCCATTATTCTCTTCCTCCTGTTTCGTGGATGTATTCCTTAAGCGCAGCCTTCCATTCCTTTGGCTCTTCAATGCCTGTAAGACGAAGCATCATGGTATCGAGCACGGAATAGGTGCTTGGCACACCGTTGGCTTCACCAATTGGCACAAGCTCTACACGGTCTAGGAGGCCAGTGTATTCCAAAATGGTTTTGGCAAATTCGTAACGGCTACAGCTACCCTTGTTGACCACATGATAAAGACCGCAGGCGTCGTTTTCGATGAAGTAGTAAATCATCTTGGCGAGATCGTTGGCGCAGGTTGGGGATGCAATTTGGTTGTCTGGGATGGCGAGGGTGCCTTGGCCTTCTGCACGGCAGAGAATATCGCTTACAAAGTCTTCGCCAATGCCATAAATCCAGGAGCTTCTGATAATAACGAAGCGGTTGGTGTGCTGAGCAAGGATGCGTTCACCGGCTTCCTTGGAACGGCCATAGGCGGTTTGTGGCTGTGGTCTGTCGAATTCGTTGTAAGGGCGGTCGGCTTTTTTTGCAAAAACGTCATCGGTAGAAATGATAATCACCTTTGCATGCACCTCGTCGGCTGCAATGGCCACGTTGCGCACGCCAATGGCATTGACGCGGAAGGCTTCGTCGAGGTTGGCTTCGCATTCGTTTACATCGGTAAAGCCGGCGCAGTTGATGATCACGTCTGGGCGGTTGAGGCGCACAAAGCCCATCACCTCGTCCATGTTGGTGATGTCCACTTCCTTGCGGTCGGTTGGGATGATGTAATCCTCGTAGCCGCTCGGCTGCTCTTGTAAGAGATCGATAAGCGCAGAGCCTACATGCCCCTCGGCCCCTGTAATCCAAATTCTTTTCATGAGTTTCTCCTTTTATATGCACAAATTCCTGTAAAGCGTCAAAAAGTTACATTTCATTATACCACGAGGGTGGCTGTTACGCTTTATTTTTTTGCTTATAGCTGTATTTTTTTTCATATTTTTGCATTTTAATGCACACTAATATGTATATGACGCGTTTCTAAATATTTTTTGTGCATAAAAATATGAGGCAGTTGGGAAACAGCGATTTTTAAAAATACGTATATGCAATAGAATAAGCCTTCCACC
This sequence comes from uncultured Peptococcaceae bacterium, assembly GCA_934229395.1. GTDB lineage: Bacteria > Bacillota > Peptococcia > Peptococcales > Peptococcaceae > UMGS1590. Next base: position 3,119 of record CAKQDL010000039.1, read on the forward strand.
TTTCATAGGGTGGAAGGCTCAGACTGTCGATAAAGGTATATTTTCAGCATAGGCGTGTATGCATTCGTGAAGCCTTCCCCCTTGAAGGGGTAAGGTGGGTTTTCTGGAGCATTTGGAGTCATTATACCACAGCGAGCATACCTCAAACGCTCCTTTATCTTTGTTTAAATAAAAAAGTCAGCTAGAAACGCTAATCATTTCTAGCTGACGCTTTGTTCTAATTAATTTTCACCACCATAGTGCCATCGATAATCTTGATGGAGCCGGCCAGTGGATAGCGCGGCATTTCTATCACCTCTGTCATTTTGACGAGCTTTTTGTTGAGGGCGCTGTTTTCCAAATAAATTGGGTTGGCCATGCCGCAGTAGCGATTGAGGAAGGCATCGTAGGTGTAGTTGGTGCGCATATCGTTTGGCGTTACGGCGCCTTGGATGAAGATGGTTTCTAGCTCCTTGGTGCCTGTGAGCTCTGCGCTGTCGGTGCGCTGGCCAATGAGGGCCACGGGCATACCTACGTAGTAGCCTTCGGTGTTTTCCACGGCTGCAATGAGGCGGTTGGAATAGGCGTAGATTTGGTCAAAGGTGAGCTCCATTTTGAGATAGGCCTTGTTGTCGGCCACCATATAGGAAAAGCTTGTGACCATCATGCAAAGCATCAAAAACCATGCCAAGGCCACCTGCACGCTACCCAAAAAATCTGAGGCTTCGCCAATATGGTCGCAGGCGTAGCTCGCAAGAGCCACCGGCAACACAAGCACAAAGACCACGCCATAGAGCATGAGCTGGTGGATGCTGTCGGAGCCTGATATCATCACATGGATGGTGTCGGCCGCCAAGGGATAGAGTGCCACAAGCACCAAGACCAAAAGGGTGGCGCCAACGCCGAGCTTGCGTTCATAAAGCACCAAAAAGAGCAAAATAAGACTGCACGCAAGGGCCACAATCAAAAGATACGGCACAATCTCAAAATAAATGCCGTTTTCGTAGAAGCTGCCTTTGCCAACGAGGAAATATTTTTCATACTCGGTGTAGCATTTTGCAATGATGGCTGGCAGCTCGCTCATGTTGAGCTGGCCCATGGAGGAAATGCCCATGTAATCTGAAAGGCCTGTTTCACGCGTGGTCACACGCACAATGGCCATATAGCTACCCATGGCCAAAAGAAGCACAGCCACCATGCGCACACCTTTGAGCACGAGCTTGCCTAAGGTGTATTTTTTATCGAGCACATCAAAAATAAGAGCGCCCACCATCATCACGATGGCCACTGGGTAGTAGCTTTGATAAATACCTAGGGAAAGACAAATAAAGAGGATGCCAAAAGGAATGCCCATAAGGGGATAACGCGCTGTGAGATAGGCGCCTAGGGCTGCTAAAAAGAGGGCAAAGAAATAGCCATCGGCGGTAAACATATAGGTGTAGGTGGCGGCCACCGTTGGAAAACTCACCAAAAGGGCCGAGGTAAGAATCACGCCCATTGGGCGCTTGATGCGAAAAGCGCTCACCACAAGGCAGGCAGTGAGGCTCAAAAAGAGCAGGCCCAAAACGCCATTGAGCCAAGGCAGGCTAAAATCGCCGCTCAAACTTAAAACTGTTGGCAAAAGCCAGCGACCCGATGGCGTGCCATAATCGGCATTAAACAAATAAAGGGCATCGTCGTGGTTGGGGAGCTTGTTGGTAAACATAAACAGATGGGTCACAAGTCCTAGCACAAAGGCCGATGCAAAAGCCAGCTTGATGTGGCGTGGTACGCGCTTCCAAAAGCGCTCTAGGGCTTGATCGGGCATGAGTAATCCGTTATCCATCTTTTTCCTCCTCTCTTAGGGTGCGGGACACGATATAACGCGGACGTTTTTTTATTTCATCGTAAATTTTGGCTATATAATAGCCCACCACGCCCATACCAATGAGCTGCATAGAGCCTATGATGAGTAAAAGCAGGATGACGGTGGTAAAGCCGCCAATGGCGTGGCCAATAAACCAATGATAAAGGGTTTGCGCGCCCAAAACAATGGCGAAAAGTAGAAAAATCAAACCTACAAAAAGCACCGCATAGAGGGGTGCTGCTGTGTAGGAGGTGATGTTGCTCATGGCGTAGCGCATAAGGCTCCAAGTGGAAAATTTGGAACTTCCTTCCTGCCTTTCTTCTACGTCGAAGGTGACCTCGGCGCTTTTGAAGCCGCTCCATTCCACAAGGGCGCGGAAAAAGGTGCGGCGCTCAGGTAGGCTTAGGAGGGTAGCGACCACGCGCCTGTCCATGAGTTTAAAATCTGAGGAGCGCGTCATATCCATGCCAATGGCGCGGCTCATGATGCGGTAAAAGCCCCTCGCGGCTGCATGGTGCGCAGCGCTTTCATCGCCACGGGTGCTCTTGACGCCATTGACCACCTCATAGCCTTCCTGCCAAAGGGCGTACATTTCTGCAAGCTTTTCGGGCGGATGCTGCAAATCGCAGTCAATAACGGCCACGCAATCGCCGCGCGCTTCTTCGAGGCCGGCAAAAATGGCCGCCTCCTTGCCAAAATTACGCGAAAAGCACACGCCGCGTACCCTAGGGTTTGCTGCGTGTGCCCGGTTGATATTTTTCCATGTATCGTCACGAGAGCCATCATCCACAAAGATGAGCTCGTGGTCTATGCTTGCTTGGGTGAGAATCTCTGTCAGACGCGCTGCTGCGAGGGCTATATTCTTTGCTTCATTATATGCAGGAACAACAACCGACAGCATTTCATCCACCTCTACCTTCTTTTATAAACAAGCAGTCCTGTTAGGTAGTTTACCACAACCACCACAACAGCCGCAAGGAGCTTGGCGAGGATTTTGCCTGCGCCTAGGCATTCCACCATCACAAAGAGCATGACGGTTTCTAGCCCTAGAGAAAAGAGGCGGCTCAGGGCAAAGGCGGCTGCTTCTTTGAGCCCACGGCGCGAGGTGGAGCGGTAGACCCAGGCACCATTGGCAAAATAGGAGAAGGTCACGGCCAAAATCCACGCCACTACGTTGGCAAAGGCATAATGGGCGCCCATATAGACGAAGGCAAAATAGGCCACATAATTGATGAGAGTGGTCCCCACGCCAACCACAAGATAGCGCCATTGCTCGCTGTAGCGTTTTAAAAGCGCTCTTATATCCATCACGCGCCCTCCTCTGAAAGCTTATATTTAAAGAAGGCCGTTTGGAAAGGCACAGATATTAGGAAGGTGAGCAAATCGGCCACAGGCTGAGCCAAGGCAATGCCGTAGATGCCTAGGAAGAAAGGCAAAATAAAGACCACTGGAATCAAGCAAAAGCCGTTGCGGCAACAGGCCAAAAGCGTGGCCTGCACCTTAAAGCCTAGGCATTGGTAAAGCTGGTTGACAAAGGTCGAGTAGGCCATCATAGGCATGACCACGCAGGCCGCTATAAGAGCCGGACATCCAACGGCCAAAACCTCTGCGTCATCACGAAACCAGCCCATGACCATTTCGGCATTAAAGCCTATCGCTAGAGCAAAAACAAGGCAGATGACGGTGCCGAGCTGGGTGCAAAAAACAAAGGCTTCGCGGGTGCGCTTTTTTTTGCCGGCGCTAAAGTTGAAGCCTGCCGCTGGTTGAAAGCCTTGGCCCACACCAATCACAATGTTGCGCACAAAGAGGTAGATTTTGTTGGCAATGGTGATGGCAGCCACAGCAGCATCGCCATAGCGCGCTGCGCAAATATTGAGCACCGCTGAACCTACACTGGCCATGCCTTGGCGCGAGAGGGTTGGAATGCCTGTGGTGAATATTTCTGTGTAATCCTGCCAATTTTTGCTGGTGCTACGAAGGCGCAGGGCCACAGCGCTTTTGCCATTATAAAAGGCCACCAGCAAAATCACCGTGCTTAGTATCTGTCCCAGGCTTGTGGCAATCCCGGCGCCACGAATGCCCCAGCCAAGGCCAAAAATAAGCACAGGATTGAGCACAAGGTTCAAAAATCCACCAGAGATGGTGCCCATAACGGCATAGGTGGGCTCCCCTTCGTTGCGCAAAATACATCCCAAGGTGCTTTGCAAGCACATAAAAGGACAGCCTAGGAGAATATAAAAAGCGTAGTCCATACTGTAAGGGAGGATGGTCTCAGTAGAGCCCAAAAGATGCATAAGGGGCTCCAAAAACAGCAGGCAGGGCGTCATGATGACGAGGGCTCCTGCCACAGCCATGACCGCCGACGTTGCCACATAGCGCTCTGCCTCCTTGTATTGAGCCGCGCCTAGGCAGCGCGCCACCAAGCTCCCCACGCCAGTGCCCACCGCGTAGCCATAGGCCTGCATAATAGATTGGAGGGAAAAGACAATCCCCACAGCTGCAGCCGCACTTGTGCCAATGCGTGCAACAAAAAAGGTATCGGCCGTGTTGTAAAAAACAGTGATGAGCTGGCACAAGACCGTTGGAATAATCATAGAAAGAATGAGCTTTGGCATGGGCATGGTCAACATACGTTCACGCTGCTGCTCGGCTGTTATAGGCTCTTTTTTTTGACGTTTCATGCTTTCTTTCCTTTCAAACAAAATAAGCCCCTATGAGCCTTCCCTAGTGTAGCGCAAAATGGCGTTGTTTGCACCCCAATGACGTGCTTTTTTCTATAGAAATATTGCATGGCTTTCTCTATACTAAAAGGCATGGAGGAATGATTATGAAAACCATTGGCATTGTGGCCGAGTGGAACCCCTTCCACAAGGGCCATCAAAAGCTTGTAGATACAATTAGAGAAAATGACCCCAATAGCGTTATTGTGTCGTGCATGAGCGGCAGCTTTACCCAGCGCGGCGAGGTGGGCGTGGTGGACAAATGGACGCGCGCCGACATGGCCTTGCGCGCTGGCGTGGACGTGGTGCTAGAGCTCTCGCAGACTTACGCAGCCCAAAGCATGGAGATTTTTGCCCGTGGTGGCGTGCACACCCTTATGGCCTTTGCGCCCCTAGATGGACTCTATTGTGGAAGCGAAAGTGGCGATGTGGCGGCCTTGAATGAAGCGGCCGATTTTTTGCGCAAAAACCGCGCCCTCTTTGAAGCCCACATCCACGCCCTTACCCAAGAGGGCGTGAGCTTTGGCGAGGCAAGTCAGGATTTTTTGCGCGCGCACGCTCTTTCCTTTGGTACCGACAAGGCCTGTCCCAACGATCGCTTGGCCCTAAGCTATCGCCTCAGCCTGCCTGCAAATGTACCCATGCAGCTTGTTACGCGCCACAGTGGACACCACAGCCACGCGCCGGTGCAGGGCGAGCTCAGTGGTACGGCCTTGCGCGCCCTTTTGCCCCATCATCTTGAAAAGGCAACCGCCTATTTGCCCCAAACGAGTGTGGACATTTTAAGGGCCCTAGCCAACACCGCTTGGCCCGAGGCAAAGGAGGACATACTTTTGCACGCCCTCAAGGTGACCCTCTTGGCCATGCGCCCCGAAGAGGTGGCCGCGCGCCTTGCCATAAGGGATGGCTGGGAGCGCCGCTTTACCAGCGCTGTAGCCCATGCCTCGTCTATGGACGAGGTGCTCACCTTGGCCCAAACAAAAAGCTATAGCCGCGCGCGCATCAGTCGCTTGGTCCTTGCCCTTCTTTCACCGCTTCCCCCTTGCCCAAGTCAGGTGCCATACTGCCGTGTTTTGGGCTTTAACGAACATGGGCGTGCCCTCATAAAGGCACGCGAAGGCCAAACGCCTCTGGTCGTCAACACCGCCAAGGATGCACGCAAGCTCACCCAAAGCGCCCACCAAGTGCTAGAAGGCGATATACGCCGCCAAAACCTCGCCGACGTGCTCGCCTGCCAAGGTCAAGGACGCGACTATACCCACAAACCCATTATTTTCTAAACCAAAAGAAGCGCTCTATGGCTAGTAAGAGTGCTTCCTTTTTGTTATACTGAGGCTATTATCTTTAAAGAAGCTTATACATGAACACAACATCCCTTTCTGTATTTAAAAATATGCTGCGTTCCCTTGTGGGCCTTGGTATTTTTTCCTTTGGCGTTGCCATTTTGGCCTAGACTTCGCCATGGGCGGCCCCGTCGGCCTAGGTACCCTCATCCTCGTCTTCCTAATGCACTTCGCCCCCCCGCTCCATCACCCACCAAAACTTCATAAAAAGCACCGCCGTCCTCTTTACGAATAAAGCGTAAGAAGAAAGTGGTCGATTGTTTGGTTTCGTGCTATAATTAAATTATCTGATAATTGAGGAGGGTTTTGTGATGGGCGATTTATGGTTGCGTTTGCGCGAGTGGGTGGAGGAGCGTTTGACTTGGAAGACCTTGGGTGCGGCCTTGGTTTTGGTGGCTGTTGTGGCTTTTTGCGGCGGCAATGTGTATGAGGATTGGCGCGCTAAGGGCGATGGACTGACCCTTGTGGATGAAGCACCTAAGGAAGCCACCACGCAAATGGATACAGCGGCCACATCCTCCTCGACGGCCGAGCCTACCGAGGTGGTGGTCCACGTGGATGGCGCTGTGACAAGCCCTGGCGTGTACACCCTCAAAAACGGCGCCCGCGTTGACGATGCGGTGCGTGCTGCTGGCGCCAAGGCAGAGGCCGATCTCTCGCAGCTCAATTTGGCCCAACGCCTCACCGATGGCCAAAAAATCACCGTCCCTCTCCATGGCGAACCGGCCGCGGCAGCGCCTGCAACTACGACGGCTACCGCCACTTCCTCTGAAGGCGCCAGCGCGCCCGAGGCCCTTGTAAACATCAACACCGCAAGCCTTGAGGAGCTCGAAACACTCCCAAATATTGGCGAGGTTCGCGCCAAGGCGATTATTGAGTACCGCGAAAAAACGCCATTTACCAGCATTGACCAACTTCAAGAAGTCAGCGGCATTGGTGAAAAAACCTTTGCCAATATGAAGGCTTACGTTACTGTATAAGGAGACACTTATGCGCTCTTATCCTGTAAAACGACCATTATGCGCCATGACTGTATTTTTCATCATGGGCTTGTGGCTGTGTGCTTATGTGCACCTTCGTTCGGGATGGGGCGCTTTTTTGCTGCCTGCCCTCTTGCTTTTTGCCACCCTCTTTGTCAAGGGGCCGCGCCGTGCCATTCTTTGCGCCCTCTCCTTTGCCGCAGGCTTTGTGCTCCTGTCGAGCGTGTATCTACCGGCGCAGGGGCTCTTGCCTTACCATGGAGAAAAGGCAGTGGTTGATGTAAAAATCACACGCGCGCCTTTAGATAGCCGTTTTCTTGATGGCGAGGTGGTGGCCATGGACGGCCAAAGGCTCAAAGAGGCCACGCCCCTTCGCATAAAAAAAGATTACAAGGACAAGCAAAGCTACGCCACACGCGGCATCTACCGTTTTGAGGGAGAGCTTGCAGCGCCTATGGAGCAAACCAACCCTGGCGGCTACGATGAGCGCTCTATGCTGGCCAAGCGCGGCATTTTTACAACGCTTACGGCCAAAAGTGCAGCCACCTTGAGCGAGGCCCCGCCTCGGTGGGCCCAATGGGTCAGTGTCCTTCGTGAGAAAGCCTTTTCCATTTTAGACAGCCATCTAAACGCAGGCGAGGCCGCCTTAGTGCGCGCCACCCTCTTTGGCGATATCGGCCTTTTGAGTGAGGATTTTTACACAGCGAGCCAACAGTTTGGCATCATCCATATTTTTTCGGTAAGTGGCCTCCATGTGGCCTTTATCCTGGCCTTTGTGATGGGCCTTGCAAAAGTGCTGAAGCGGCAAAACAGCCCTTGGCTCTTGCTTATACTGGTGCCTCTGCTCACTCTCTACACCCTTATGTGCGATGCTTCGGCGCCGGCCTTGCGTGCGAGCCTCATGGGGGTGCTGGCCCTTTTGGCGGCGCGGCTTTTGCGCTACCACGACGCCCTCACCACCTTGGCCTTGGCGGCCTTGTGCCTGCTTGTGGCCAATCCCTTCAACCTTTTTTCTATTGGCTTTGAGCTATCCTTTTTGGCCATGCTCGGGTTGATTCTTTTTAGCGGAGCCATTGAAGCCATGCTTCATGCCCTGCCGAAGCCTCTCGCGAGCGGCATTGCCGCCTCACTCGCGGCAGAAATGGCCACAGCGCCTTTGGTGACCTATTATTTTTATATGCTCTCGCCCCTTGCCACTCTGATGAACCTCTTGGTGGTGCCGTTTTTTAGTGTCCTTGTGCCCCTTTCTCTGGTGGCCATCCTTCTTACGGTCCTTTTGCCAAGCTTAGGCACCCTGCTCTTTTTGCCGGTACGCTGTTTGATTGTGGTAATAGTGGCTCTTATGGATGGCGTCAAGACGAGCCTTGGCATTTTTCATATTTATGTGGGTCAACCGAGTGTGTGGCTGGTGGTGGCCCTCTACGCCTTGGCCCTCCTCTTCTTTGTGCTCTATTCAGAAAAAGGGCGCTACAACCTCCTGCTTTTGTCCCTACCCTTCCTCTTGCTTGCCCTGATTGCTCTGCGCCCTGCAGTCAGCAGCGACTTGCGACTCACCGTCCTTGATGTGGGCCAAGGCTCTGGCGCCGTTTATCAAGACGAGGACGGCCATTGGCTTGTCTTTGATACCGGCCCTTATAAGGACACCGTGGCGAGCTATTTGCGCTATAGTGGCGTCAATACCATTGAAGGTGTTGTGCTGAGCCACAGCGACCTTGACCATATTGGCGGTTTGCGCACCCTCTTGCGCGATTTTAAGGTGCGCACCATCTTTGCCTCTTCTCCCGCCCAGGCCAGTGAAGCATGGCAGGACCTCGCGCCCTATCTCAAGCATACCGAGGTGGTCACAGTGGATGATAAGAAAACCTTTTCTCTAGGCGAAAGCCGCCTCTCTTTGGCCTTCCTTTCTCCCGAAAGCGATGGTGCCGACAACCCCAACCAGCTCACTGCGCGCCTAGATACGCCTGCTATGAGCGTGGTTTTCCCAGGGGATGTAGATGCCCCTTATCTTGATGCCCTAGCACGTCCTACAGACATTGTGGTGGTACCGCACCACGGCAGCAAAAACAGCTACAACGATGACTTTTACACCCAAGCCCAGCCGCGCCTGGCCCTTATTAGCGCCGGCCGCGACAACCGCTTTGGTCATCCCCATAGCGAAGTCACCGAAGGGCTACAGACCCACGCCATCCCCTACCGCCTCACAGCCACCTCCGGCGCCATCATGCTCTACCATACAAAAGATGGCCTGGCCATGGAAACATATATAAAATAAGGGGGCAGTTGGGAAATAGCAATTTTTAAAAATACGTATATGCAATAGAATAAGCCTTCCACCTCTTGATATGCCCCCTATATAGCGGTTAGTGATTTGTTATTTCACTGTTTGCTATATAGGGAGCATATCAATCCCAAGAGGGGAAGGCTATATTTATTCATTTGAAAGCTGTATGTCTATTTCCCGACTGCCCTTTTTTACATATCGCGTACGACGATGTTGTATTCTCTTGTTGGGCCGTGGACGCCTGTTACAAGGATGGATTCAATATCCCCTGTGGAGGATGGGCCACTCACAAAGAGGATGGAGCTTGGCAGCTTGCCACTTTCGCCCATGGCGTCAAGCTCTGGCGCAACCTCGGTGAGGGTAGCGCGCAAGCGGCTTTGGAAAACGATGGAAATATGAGCTGGTGGCAGGAGGCTTACGGCCTTACCACAGGTATCTTGGGAAAGCTCGAGCACGGTGCCGGTTTCTGCGATGGCGCGGAACGGAATGGTGATGCTGAGGCCAGCGGACTCAATGGTGGCGCGCTGAGCCGTTTTTTCGGCATCCTTGTCGTAGGCATAGACCTCTTGCTTGGCATCTTGGAGAAGGGCCAAGACGTCTAGGCCATCAGCGGTAGTATCCTTTGGTACCACAATGCGGTTTGGATTTTCCTTGGCGATGATTTGGGCGAGCACACGGCCAAGTTCCTTTTGGTCGCATTCCATATAGGTGTAGTCGCGCACCTTGTCTTGGGCGTGAAACACATCGCGGAGGCCCTTGGCATCTAAGCCTTGAAGGTTGGAAAATTGCAAGCCCTTGGTGTAATCATAGCTTGGCTTAATAATATCTGGCACACCCTCACGGCCGAGGGCGCGAGAAATACGGTCCATAAATGCTTTTTGTGTAATCATTATTTGCCCTCCTTGTGATTTTTGAACCATGTGCGGAATTCGCCTGTGCGCAAAACTGGCATATTGCGGCTGTCTACCCAGTTTTTAAGCACAGGGAGCTGCGCCTTTTGGTCAATATGGTCTTCTTGGCCTGTAAGCTTGGCCAAAACCTTCATCCCAGGCTTGGCCACCTTGACCCCGGCGCTAAAGATTGGGTTAAAGCCCAAGCCTGTGCCAGCGGCTGCAAACACAGAGCGTTCGAGTGACTTCACAAGGTCGGTGTGTTCTACAATGTCCTGACGTTCTGCCAAAATAAGCTCGTGGAGCGGAATCTTTACAGGGCAGGTTTCTGCGCAACGGCCACAGAGGGTGCAGGCGTATGGCATATCCTTGGTGTAGGCATCAAAGCCATTAAGAAGTGGTGTATACACAATGCCCATTGGCCCTTGGTAGCAGGAACCGTAGCCATGGCCAGTGATGTGGCGGAAGACTGGACATACGTTTTGGCAGGTGCCGCAGCGAATGCAGCGGAGCATATCCTGATACTTGGTACCGAGTATACGGGAGCGGCCATTGTCGATGATGATGATGTGTACTTCCTTTGGTCCATCCTGCGCCTCGTCGGTACGTGGGCCATTGGTAAAGGACATATAGCTAGAAATGCTCGTCCCTACAGCATGGCGCACAAAAATTTGCATCATAGCATCAAAGGCCTGCATATTAGGAAGGAGGCGTTCCATCCCCATAAGCACGATTTGCGTTTCTGGCATGGAGGTCACCATGCGGCCGTTGCCTTCGTTGGTAATAATGGAGGTGGCGCCAGTGCTGGCAATGGCAAAGTTGCAGCCAGTGATGCCAATGTCTGCCGCGAGGAACTTCTTGCGCAGGGATTCGCGCGCAAAATTGGTCATTTCGTGGGCTTCCATGGCGCCCTTATAGCCGTATTTTTGGAAGAGCTCATAGGTATCCTTAATGGACATATGCATCCCTGGCATAAGAAGATGGGATGGATGGTTCCAATTGTCGAGCTGAATCATATATTCGCCGAGGTCGGTTTCGTTGACCTCAATGCCTGCATCCAAGAGGGTCTTGTTGCAGTCAATTTCTTCGCTGACCATGCTCTTGGACTTGACCACGCTCTTGGCATTTTTGGCATGGCAAATTTCCAAAAGGAGGCGTTGGGCTTCCTTATCGTCTTCTGCAAAATGGACAATGTTGCCATTTTCTGTGGTCTTTTTGATGAAGGCATCGAGATAATAGTCTAAGTGTTCCAGCACGTCGTTGCGGATGGCTTTGGCCTGTTCGCGGTAGGTTTCCCAACCTTCAATGGCCTCGTGCATCCCTTCGCGACGCTTGTTAAAATTGCCCTGGGCTGAACGTGTGGCTTGGCGCGCAAAATCGTCGCCAATACATTCGAGCACATGGTCCTTCATCTTCGTGTTTTTGTCAAATATCAAACCCATCGAATCACTCCTTATAATAATGGACGATCCCCACACAGGTGACCGTCCACAACAAAAACTTACTTATTACTTTGTGCTTTTTTCTTGAGGTTTTCTGTTGGTGCCTTTGTCTTGTCAAACTGAGAAAGGGCAAAGCCAATAAAGCTAAACAAGGTTACGGTATAGATGGATTGGCCCAAAATACGCCACTCTGGCACAATAAATTGTACCACAACAAAGGTCACAATCCCAAAGACGAGGGTCAACCACCCAGTAGAGCGCTTGACGGTTTTGGGGAAGAGAAACATGGCTGTCATGAGAATAGCGTACGGTGCAAAGAGGGTGAGGGCTGTCATCAGTGCAGACAGGATACTAGATACCTGTGTTGCAGCAATGTAGGCCACCACAATGACCGCCAAGCAAACCACACGTGAAATGGTCAAACGTGTTTTACGGTTGACGCCTGTGTAGAAATACTTAAAGATGACGTCTTCGCTGATCATGGTACTTACACCCATCATAAGGCCTGTTGCGGTAGAAACGTCTGCTGCCCATAGGCCTGCAAGGAGAATACCTGCTACCCATGCTGGGAGCTCCATAACAACGGATGGAAGCGCCATTGCAGAGGATTCAAGGCCTGGGAAGTACGCAGCTGCTACAATCCCAAAAATGGCACTCATAAAGCCAGCTGGAATCATCAGAATCCCAGCAAAAATGGTGCCTTTTTTGGCGTCTTCTGGGGATTTTGCTGCAATGATGTTTTGAATAACGCCACCATTTGGCACGGCATCAATAATCATTGTAACAAACCAAGCCACAATCGCTGCCAAACCCATACCTTTAACCAAGCTGTACCAATGACTACCGTCACCGCTCATACCTGCTGGTAAAGCCGCATTGATGGTTTCAAAGCCGCCAAAGTGGGTCACTGTGGCAATAAGACCAACAGTAAGACCAATATAAATAACGGCAATATTTACGAGGTTGGAAAGACTTGCAGCAGTAAGACCACCCACCAAGCTGATAAGACCAAAAACGAGAGCAGAAATAATAATCCCGCGTTCCATGGTAAAGAAGCTTGGCATAAGCGCCGTCAAAATTGCGCCACCAGCAATGATTTGCAAGGCAATAATAACGGTGTTGATAATAACCTGAATGCAGGTGCTGACCAAGGAGAAGCCACTGCCAAAGACGCATTCGAGCATCTTATTGATGGTGTCGTACTCACAGCCACGAATATGGCTCGCAAGACCAAAGCCAACAATAATAGCGCCCGCAGCCCAAGCCACATCGTACCAGCCAGCGCTAATACCAGTGGTGTAAGCGTTTTGCGCAATCCCTACAGTGGACGAACCACCCACGGCAATACCCGCAATCATAACCCCAACAAGTGGCCAAGAAAGCTGTTTGTTGGCCAAAAGATAAGCCTCCGCCGAATTGTTACGCTTGACCATCGCAGACGCCCAAGCAACAAAAAGCAAAAGCAGCATGTAACCAACAACAATAATAAGTGCAATATTCATATCTCATTCACCTACCTTTCCCACGAATTACTCTACAATTAGAATAAGATTGAATGATTGCTTTTATATTCTAGTCCTTTATATCAAATTTTTCCATAGTTTTTTCATAGTTTTTGCATAAAAATTCATCAATGCGCAAAAACTTGCAAGGAATGCACAAAAAAAGAGCCCGTAGGCTCTTACAGACTGTCGAAAAAGGTATATTTTCAGCATAGGCGTGTATGCATTCGTGAAGCCTTCCCCCTTAAGGGGGAAGGTGGGTTTTCTGGAGCAGGGCAGAAGAAAACTCGGATGAGGGTGTGTTTTCACCGCACTTTACAGCTAAATCGATCATTCGCGTTCCGCTCATACCCCTCATCCATCGGCTACGCCGCCACCTTCCCCCCAGGCGGGGAAGGCTCATGTTATTCACCAAATCTTTCTATTCACATACACGTTTTAGGTTTCTCAACACGCTGAAAGAGCCCGTAGGCTCTTAGATGCTGCTTAATGCACAATCAATACAGGAAGTGCGGTGTTGGAGAGTACGTTTTGTGAGACGCTGCCGATGAGGAAGCGGCGCAGTGAGGAGCCTAGGCCTAGGGAACCCATGACGATGAGGTCGCAGCCTAGGTTGCTGGCTTCGTCGATGATTTTGCGAGCGATGGTGCCCATCACGACCTTGGTGTCTACCTCGCCCTCAAAGGATTCGGCGCAGCGCTTGAGATAAAGCTCGGCATCCTTCATTTCGTGCTTGCTGCTTGCCACACTCAGGGTTGGGTTGCCCATGCTCACATCAAAATCTGGATCGCTCACCACATAAAGGAGGGTCAGTTTAGCGCCAAAGCTCGCCTGCAAGCGCTTTGCCTCTTCCATGGCGCGCTCCGAGCATTGGGAGCCGTCCACAGGTACTAAAATATGTTTATAGCCTTCCATTGTTTTCACGTCCTTCGTTAGTATTTAGTAATATTCTTACCATTATTATATACCCTCTGTCAGAAAATTACCATACAAAAAACGCCCACCATTTTTGGTGAGCGTTGCAGCTTGTCGAAAAAGGTATGTTTTCAGCATAGACGTGTATGCATTCGTGAAGCCTTCCCCCTTGAGGGGGAAGGTGGGTTTTCTGGAGCAGGGCGGAAGAAAACTCGGATGAGGGTGTATTTTCACCGCACTTTACAGCTAAATCGATCATTCGCTGGCGCTCATACCCCTCATCCGTCGGCTACGCCGCCACCTTCCCCCCAAGTGGGGAAGGCTCATGCTATCCTCCAAATCTTTCTATTTGCATACATATTTTAGGTTTATCGACAAGCTGAAACGCCCACCATTTTTGGTGAGCGTTCAGGCTGTAGAAAAAGTTCGATTTATAGAATAGTCATGTATGCATTTGTGAAGCCTTCCCCCTTGAGGGGCACCCTTCGGGTACTAGCTTTGCGTCGGAATTAGCGGGTTTTCTGGAGCAGGGCGGAAGAAAACTCGGATGAGGGTGTGTTTTCACCGTACTTTACAGCTAAATCGATCATT
>CAKQDL010000040.1 GCA_934229395.1 uncultured Peptococcaceae bacterium
AGCTTGTGGTGATGGTGAGGATGCCATTTTTTGCGGTGGCCTTGATGGTGGCTTTGTGACTTGTTGCGATGCTTTGAGCAATGGAGAGGCCAAGGCCGTAGCCGCCGCTTTGACGGTCGCGGGCGCTATCGGCGCGGTAGAAGCGTTCAAAAAGGCGGGTGGTATCGAGCACTGCGCCTTCTCGAATGGCGTTGGCAACGGAAAACTCTGCATATTTATCATGTATGCTGAGGGTGATGTGAATTGTAGTGCCACCAGGGGCATACTTGCAGGCATTGTCCAACAAAATGGTACAAAGCTCTTTGAGTTGAACTTCGTTGCCTTGAAGCGTGATATCTTCTTCTATATTGTCCTGCAAAAACAGCTCATTTTCTAGTGCAACAGCCTCAAAGCCTAAAACAACGCCCATAAACACATCACTTAGGGACACGTTTGTTGTGGCAAGGGGCTGCTGGGCATTGGCATCACTTCTGGCCAAAAAGAGCATATCCTCAATAAGGCGTTTCATGTGCTGGGCTTCGCTGTAGGAAGAGTTTATCCAGCGCATTTGACTTTCAATGGTTTCGTGCTGATGGTTACGCAGGATGTGGGTGTTGGCTAGAATAACGGTGAGAGGTGTTTTGAGCTCATGGGAGGCATCGGCAATAAACTGGCGCTGACTGGCCCACGCTTCTTCTACCGGACGTAGTGCCCAAATGGAAAGGCGCGAAACCAAGAGCAAAAGCACCAGCCACGACAACACAAACACGGACAAGCAGGTCAAAACGAGGGCGCGCATGGATGAAAGTTGATACGACACGTCGACGATGGCTATTTTTGTGCCCTCTGGTGTGGGGTAGATGCTATAGGCTAGGTTTTGGCTTAAAAGAAAACCTTGCTGCTTGCCGGTGTCTTGAATGGTTTTTACAATGTCCTCTGTGTCTGATTTATTGGCAGACATATTGCGTGAAAACAAGACCGTAAGACTCTCATCCTCGGAACTGAGCTGAACGACAAGACCGGGCAAGGTGTTGGCCACCTTTTGATCCTCGGCTTTGAGCGTTGTATCTGTATCTGGCGGTGGTTCTGCCGGTTCGCCGGCATCGTTTTGTTCTACCCCTAAGCCCTGGTTTTTGTCACGATTGGCATCATTAAAAGAAGTGATTTTGCTGTTTGTGCTTAAAAAGTTTGTTGGATTGGTGCTGTGCACAAGGTTTTGCAGGGAACGCATGGCAACGCTGTGATAATGGTTTGCGTTCACGCCAATCACAACAGAAAAAATCACAAGGAGCATAAGAGTGAGGGTGAGCATATTGATATAAATAAATTTTCGCCTCAGACTTTTAAGTCTATCCATTTTCACCATCCTCAAGTCTATAGCCAATCATGCGAATGGTGACAATTTTGACAGCAGAACCCAAAAATTTGAGTTTTTTTCGTAAAAATGAAATATAGACCTCTACGTTGTTTTCGCCGGCATCGGAGTCGCTGCCCCATACGGTAACAATAAGTTCTTCTTTGCTCAAGGTGCGTGTTGGTTGCTTCATAAAACGCTCCAAAATGGCGAATTCCTTGTAGCCCAAATGTATTTCCTTGTCGGCGCAGGTCAGCATGGCGGTGTCGAGGTTTAATGAGAGATCGCCAAAGCGGAGCTCTTCCAAAATAACTTCTCCTGTGCGACGTGTAAGGGCGCGAATGCGTGCAAAAAGCTCGTTGTAATCGAAGGGCTTGGTCATGTAATCGTCGGCGCCACAATCTAAGCCGGTGATTTTATCGGTGGTGTCTTCTCTTGCAGTGAGCATCAAAACAGGTGTAGAAACCTTTGCCTGCCTGAGGGCGCGCACCACTTCGAAGCCGTTCATTTTTGGCAGCATCACGTCTAAAATAATGAGGTCGTAGCTGGCGCCAAGGGCATAATCGAGCCCGTCTTGGCCATTATAAACCATGTCCACCTCGTGGTGCTGATCCATGAGCAATTGGCCGATGGTGGCGGCCAAATTCTCTTCATCCTCTACAATTAACAATCGCATATAGACACATCCCATCTGTAGTTGTAATAGATAATACGTTCACAATGCTATCATATTTAGTTAATCTTAAATCCGTCTGAAAGTCTACCATTAATTGACTGTATTTGGTAAAAATTTCATTTGAGAAAAGGAAAGCAGATGAAATTCGTGCATTATTGGTGTAAAATGCTAGATATGAATGTGAGAGGAGGCTGCGCGGTGTTAAGCGTTTTTTCAAATCTTTTGCCCAACTCAATTGGTATGTCGCTGTTTGTCAGCGTGCTCGATATACTCATTATTGCCTTTGCTATTTATAAGATTTTGGAGCTCATGCAAGGCACGCGTGCGATGCCCTTGGCCAAAGG
Organism: uncultured Peptococcaceae bacterium; assembly: GCA_934229395.1. GTDB lineage: Bacteria > Bacillota > Peptococcia > Peptococcales > Peptococcaceae > UMGS1590. Next base: position 2,354 of record CAKQDL010000040.1, read on the forward strand.
GGTTGCAATCCTCATTGCCTTTTCGGTCATCAGTGAAGCTCTGGGTCTTACGACCGTCAACTGGGTGCTCGTGCAATTGCAAAAAATGTTCGTTATTGTGATTCCAATCGTTTTTGCGCCAGAATTGCGCCGTGGCTTGGAGCAGCTTGGCAATGGCTATTTTCCAACCAAACCACATAAACAAGATAACCATGCGTTGGTGGACCGTCAAATAAAGGAAGTTTTGGGCTGTGCCACTGTGGCGAGTGCATCACGCACAGGGGTTTTGATGGCCCTTACCCGAGAAAATACACTCAAAGAATACATCGCTACTGGTATCAGTATTAACGGCGATCTTTCTGCGTCGCTGCTTAACAATATATTTATTGTCAACACACCACTTCATGATGGCGCTGTGATTATTACAGACAACAAGATTATGGCGGCCAGCTGTTTTTTGCCGCTTTCAGACTCCAACCAAATTTCTATGAAGCTGGGCACGCGCCACCGTGCAGCCATTGGCCTTTCTGAGGTGAGCGACGCAGTTATTGTGGTGGTCAGCGAAGAAACTGGGGCCATGAGTGTGGCAGAGCGTGGACGCTTGCATTATGATTTGGGCGCAGAGGTTATGGTAAATCTCTTGCGCAAGCTCTTGACAGAGGCAGAAGAGGCGTCGCCAGCAAACCGCATAAAGAAGGTGATTGGTCGATGAAGATTTTTGAAGACAACAGACATCTAAAAATAATCGCTATCTTAGCGGCCGTTGTTTTGTGGCTGTATGTGGGTGCGCAAGAAAATCCCATAGATAAGCACACCTATTATGTAACGGTAAGTGTAAAAAATGTGGATGCCGACAAGGCTGCAACATTGCCACAGCAAACCGTTGGCGTGACTGTTATAGGTAGGCAGGACAGGCTCAACGCCATCAGTGCCGCAGATTTTAGTGCCTATGTTGATTTAAAAGATGTTAAAACCGGTGAAAATGACGTTCAAGTGGATGTTGATGCGCCAAATGAAGTGTATATTACAGATGTAACACCGAGAAAGATGAATGTGCTCATCACGCAACGCGAAGGGCGAAGCATGGATGTGGATATCATACGCTCAGGTGTATTAAATGAAGGTGTTGAAATTGTAAATATGCGCGTAGAGCCAGAAACAGTGTTTGTATCTGGTGACGCAGAGGCCTTGCGCCAAGTGGCTCGTGTGGGTGTGGCTGTTGATTATAGCGATGTGCTTTCGGACAGTGCCTTAGAGGCAAAGGTCGTTTGCTACGATTATTTGGGCAATGCCATCAATGCTGCCGACCTCACCACATCGCCAGAGAGCGTGAAGCTGGTGATTGACGTGAACGAAAATGAAGTCACAAAACAGGTGCCAGTTCAAGCAAACCTAACGGGCAGCTTACCAGACGGCATCCAGCTAGAAAGCGTTAGTGTGTCACCAGAAACGGTGGCTGTGACAGATTTACCGTCAAAGCTCGCAAAAATTACTGAACTAAGAACAGAACCCATAGATATTTCAACCATAACAGAAACAACAAGTATCACTGTAGCTATTGATAGCGACTACCTTGATACAAAAGAAATGGTAACCGTCACCCTCACGGTAGGCAGTGATGCCGCAGCTACAAACACAACAGAGAAAACCTATGTGAAGGTGGTGCCAATTGTTATAACAGGTGCGGCCTCGGATATGGTGACCTCCGATACAAAGTTTGTGGAAGTGAGCTATCATCTTGTGGATGGCGAAAAAGACTTGGGCGAGGATCTAAAAGCATTTGTGAGTGTGGCCGAAGCGCCGACAGGAGAAACAACGGCACAGGTGCAATTTGCAAGTATAGAAGGCTTGGTGATTGATAGCATCACACCGAGCACCATCACAATATATAGTGTGAATTAAAGGAGAAAAATATGGCTAAATTATTTGGAACAGACGGTATCCGCGGAAAAGCGGGAGAGGTCCTTACAGCAGAATTGGCGATGAAGTTGGGTCAAGCGGCAGGTCAGGTATTTAGAGAAGCAAATGGCGGTCATTGCGGAATGGTCATTATTGGCCGTGATACACGCGTGTCTGGGCATATGCTAGAAAACGCTTTGGCAGCCGGCCTTACCTCTGTAGGCGTGCAGGTGGTTTGTGTGGGCGTTGTGCCAACTCCAGCGGTAGCCTTCCTTGTGAGAAAATACAAAGCAATGGCAGGCGCGGTGATTTCTGCAAGCCATAACCCTTATGAGGACAACGGCATTAAATTCTTTAGCGAAACAGGCCACAAGCTTCCAGACGCCATGGAAGAAGCCATTGAAGCTGCTCTTCAAGGAGAGGTTTCTATTACGCCAGCAACAGGTGGCAGCATTGGCTGCATCATTAACGATGAACAAGCAGTAGAAGCCTATAGAGATTATATGATTGACCTCATCAGTGGCGATGGCGATAGTCTCCACGCTGTGGTGGACTGTGCCAATGGTGCAGCGAGTGGCATTGCAAGAGATGTGTTAGAAAGCGCGCATCTTGAAGTGACCATGCTCCACAACCATCCAAACGGCACCAATATCAATGTCAACTGCGGGTCCACCCATCTAGAAAGCCTGCAAGCCGCAGTGCTAGAAAAAGACGCCGACGTGGGCTTGGCCTTTGATGGCGATGCAGACCGCTTTTTGGCTGTGGATGAAAATGGCGAAGTGGTGAGCGGCGATGAGCTTATGGCCATCTTTGCCCTTGCCATGAAGGCAGACAATCGTTTGGTCAACAACCAGCTCGTGGTGACAGTGATGAGCAACCTTGGGCTGAAACTCGCCATGGCAGAACATGGTGTAGACATCATCGAAACCAAGGTGGGCGACCGCTATGTCAACGAAGGGTTGCAACAAAGTGGCGCTGTTTTGGGTGGCGAACAATCTGGTCACATCATCTTTAGAGAATACAATTCTACCGGTGACGGCCTCATCAGCGCCATCATGCTTTTAAATATTATGAGCTTTACAAAAAAGCGCCTTAGTGAGCTGCGCAAGTGCATGACCGTGTTGCCACAGGTGCTCAAAAATGTAAAGGTCACCACCAAAATTGGCTGGGACACCAACCAAAAGGTCATGGACGCCATTCAAGCAGCAGAAGCAGCCTTGGGTAACGATGGACGTATTTTGGTACGCGCATCTGGCACAGAAAACCTCTTGCGCGTGATGGTAGAAGGTAGCGACCAAGAAAAAATCACAGCCCTTGCCAAGGATATTGCCGCAGCCATTGAAGCAGAATACGGCGTGCAATGATTATTGGCATTGGCACAGATGTGGTAGAACTTGCGCGCATTGATGCACTCACCGAAAAACAAGCAAGCTTCAAAACGCGCATCTTAACAAAAAAAGAAGCCAGCGATTGCTATACGCCGCATAAAAATGTGGCGCGTATAGCTGGCCGTTTTGCCGTAAAAGAGGCAGTAAGCAAGGCCTTGGGTACAGGCATAGGACAAATCGGCTGGCAAGACATTGAAACAATAAACGGGGAAAGCGGTGCGCCAGAGGTGGTGCTTTATGGAGCGGCCAAGTCCTTGGCCGAGGCCCGAAGGGTGCAGCGCATTCATTGCAGTATCAGTCATGAAAAAAGCGTGGCCGTGGCGATGATTATTTTGGAGGGATAAAATGTATTTGGTAAGCAACGATGAAATGCGTATGCTAGATGCAAATGCCATTAACAATTGGCACATTCCGTCACTGATTTTTATGGAAAATGCCGGCATTGCAATTATGCGTCAAATGGAAAAGGACATTGAGGATGTGCGCACAAAGCGTATCACCATCATTTGTGGCTGCGGCAACAATGGCGGCGATGGTCTTGTGTTGGCGCGCCAGCTCTATTTGGCAGGGGCAGAAAATTTAGCCATTGTTGTGGTGACAGAGGGCGATAAGGAATTTTCCAAGGAAAACCTGGTCAATAGAGAAATTGTGGATCAATTGCCAATCAAACTGATAGAGGTGGATTCTGCAGCCAAGCTCAATGTCTTAAAGGCGCAGCTGAGCTTTACAGATGTAGCAGTAGACTGCCTTTTTGGCACAGGCCTAAGTCGCAATTTGAGCGATTTTATGGCTGCCTTGGTAGAAATTGTCAACGAAAAAAAACTTACCCGTATTGCCATTGATATTCCATCTGGCTTAAATGGCGACAGTGGGAAGGTGTGTGGCAATGCCGTGCGCGCCACCTACACCTATACCCTTGCTTGGCCAAAGCAGGGTCTTTTCCTTGGTGAGGCGAGCGAATACCTTGGCATTCTTCGTGTGCTCTCCATTGGCATCCCAAAGGAAGTTTGCAAAGAAGCAGGCATCAAAGGTAGATTGCTCGAAGCGGATATGCTCAAAAAGATGCTCCCTCAAAGAGCTCTTAATACCTATAAAAACAAATGTGGCCATGTTGGCATGATTGCAGGCTCTGTGGGTATGAGCGGCGCTTGCGTTATGGCGGCAGAGGCCGCTATGCGCAGCGGTGCCGGCTTGGTGACAGCCTTTATTGATAAGGCCATCTATACGCCAATGGCAGCGGCGCTCCCAGAAGTCATGATGAAACCCATCGCGTGGCCAAATGCACCAGCCCTTGATTGGCTTGTGGCCAATACCGATGTTCAAATCATCGGCCCGGGGATGGGCAGAAGCGAAGAGAAAAAGCAAACCATTTATTCCCTCCTGCGTCAAGCACAGGGCACCATTGTTATTGATGCCGATGCCTTGCGTATGATTGGCGAAGGCGATGGCACTGTGCTAAAAAATTCTGAGGCAGAATGTATTCTCACGCCACATCCTGGCGAAATGGCGCAGCTCCTCGGCGTCAGCAATACAGAAATCCAAAGCGACCGTATGTATTATGCACGCAAGGTGGCAGAGCGATTTGAATGTACCGTCGTGCTCAAAGGCCACAACACCATCATCGCAGCCAAGGATGGGCGCTATAGCGTTAATCCTCTTGATAGCGTAGCCTTGGCCACCGCTGGCAGTGGCGATGTGTTGGCCGGTGTGATTGCAGCTTTTGCGGCACAAGGGCTAGAAGCCTACGAAGCAGCCTCCTTGGGTGTTTTGGTGCATGGCCTGGCTGGTATGTACGTGGCTGAAGAAAAAGGTATCATGGCAACCATGGCGCGCGACATCATTGGCGCTGTAGGCACCGTCTTGCGCGATGCTCAATAAGAAAAATAACAAGGTGTAACTTTTCTGCCTCGGGTAGAAAAACAGTAAAAAATGTAGAAAGTTTGTAATAAATAAGCCTGATTTATCGAAATGATAAATCGGGCTTATTTTAGTTTTGCTTAAAATAAATAAAACACATTGAAGCAAAGTTGAGCAAAAAAATAACAATAATATCGTATGAATGGAAAATAATATAAAAATAATATCAATAAGAATATATGTTGTAGAATTGTTAAAGATGGGCCGGCAATAGGTCAAAACATTGTTCACGGTTAAAATAGCATTTATAATTATATAGATGAAAACAACCCCAAAAGGAGTGTCCCTTGTGAATATTAAAAAGTTTATTTCCGCAGCGATGATTGTTGCAGTAGGTGCAGTGAGTATGCCATTATCCGCTGTTGCTGACGACAACACATCCTATGTAGAGAGCCATGTTTATGTGATGCCTACAACCAACAACGCACAAAAAGGCCCAGCAAGCAAAACACCAGCAAACACAAACAACCAGTTGCCAGATCTTAACAACACCTACATCTCATTAAAAGATGCCATGAAGGGCATTGGCGTGAATGTAAAATGGCATTCTGTGCCAACGCCATTCATCACCCTGCAAAAAGACAGCGTGACGGTTCAAGTCATGATTGATGAAGCCAACACTCTCTTGGGCACCCAAAGTGATTCCTTCGTGTATAAGCTCGAAGAAGGCAAGCTTTATGTGCCAGTGAGCTTTGTGGAATATGTTCTCGGCAACGCTAATGTGACCTACAACGCTCAAGACGCAAGCGTGACCATCCAAGCCAAGGACAGCACCCAAGCCATCACCTTCCAAAACCTTGATGCATACAAGGGCAGCGTGGATGAGAGCAACAGCGATAGCGACAGCAACAACAGCTACACCTATTACCAAAGCGGCCAAGCCACTTGGTATGGTTCTGCCGTACAAGGCAACCTTACTGCCAGCGGTGAAGTGTTCAATATGTACGATTACACCTGCGCCCACAACAGCCTACCATTTGGCACCAAGGTGCGTGTGACTGACGTTGATACCGGCAAAACCGTCATCGTTCGCGTTACAGACCGCGGTGGCTTCGGTGGCAGCCGCATCATCGACCTCTCATGGCAAGCAGCCAACGACCTAGGCATCGTATCCAAAGGCGTGGCCAATGTCACTTTGGAAATTGTAGGATAATCTTCCGCTCCATTTTGTTCTCGCAAAATGGGGCTTTTTCTTTTATAGTGAAGGAAGAGAAAGGTGGGAAATAATGAACGCATATTTGGCAAATGATTGTGATATAGAGGCCCTTGTTGATTCGGCGGCTGTTGTGGTGATTGAGATTAGCAATATGCGCTGCGGGGCTTGCGCGGCAATTGAGCATAAGCTCAAGGCCCGTTATGAAGCAGACGAGCGTGTGGCACTTTATGATGTTTTACAGGAGGCGACACCAGGTCTGTGTGCATCGCTAAATATTTACGCCTCGCCAGCGGTACTTGTGTATGTAGAGGGACGGCTGGTCATAAAAGAAGCAGGCTACTTCAGCGTGGAGGACATCTTCTCGCGCGTAGAGCGCTATCTCACGTTGCTCGAAGGATAAAAAATGTGCGTTGGTTTTTGGCCAACGCACGTTTTTTTATTGATTTTGTTCTTCTAGTGGGTAATAGGTCCAAATGCCTATTTCAGATAGGGATGGATGGGGCACCATGGTTTCGCGCACAGTTTTTTCTTTGTGGGGATCTAAAATGCGTGAGATACCCATGGCGCGCAGTATTTTGGTTTCCTTAGAGGCGATGTCTTCGTTTAAGGGCACGAGTGGTGTACTGCCTGCGTTCATAAGGTTGAGGAAGGGCTGGATGAGGGTCGAGGCGAATGGCCCTACAGCGTGCATACCGAGGATTTTATCACTGTCCTTATCAACGACGAGCTTAGCAAAGGCGCGTTCGGCGCTTTCTGGTTCAAAGCCTAGGGCGTAGCCTTTGGCGGTTGCGGCGTAAGGATTGATGGCGGTCGCGACGTTGTAGCCTTTTTCAAGCGCCTGTGCCTCTGTGAGGCCTACATCGGCCACTTCGGGATGGGTGAAGGTGACGGCTGGCACAAGATCATAGCGAGCCCAACGTTTATCGGTGAGGCCACTGCTCTTGTAATGGTTGTAGGCCAAAATATCAGCTTCGTAGTTGGCCTTGTGGCGGAATTGCTGACGCCCGTTGATATCACCTAGCGCGTATACGCCTGGTGCCGAGGTTTCTAAAAATTCGTTGGTGCGAATCCAACCATGGCTGTCTAGGCTGATGGTGGTGTTTTCGAGGCCCAATCCATCAGTGGCAGGGACAATGCCAGGACAAATAAAGAGGTCGCTGGCTTCTATAACGTCAAGCTCGCCGGTGGCGCGGTCTAAGAGGGTGAGGTGGATGCGGCCGTCTTTAAGGGCAACGGCAGGGGTTTCTTTGTTAAAATAGAAGCGCACGCCGTCGCGGGTCAGGTTTTCTAGACAGGCAGATGAGCAGGCTTCGTCAGACTTTGGTAAGAGGCGCACGTTGTGCTGCACGAGCTGGACCTTGGCGCCAAAGGCGCGGAAAATATGAGCAAACTCGCAGCCAATGGCACCACCGCCAACAACGATGATGTCCTTGTAAGGCGCCTCGGGGTAGCCATCACCAAAGAAAGACTCACTGGTGTGGTAGGGCACGTTTTCGATGCCTTCCATGGCTGGAATCTTGGTTTTGCCACCGGTACCAATGTAAATGCGTGGAGCTGTCATCGACTCGCTTTTGGTACCGTCAGGATAATGGACCTCGATGGTGTGGTCGTCCAAAAAATGCGCCGTACCTTCGTAAACATCGGTGTGAGGCTCATCGAGGTAAAACTGACGCAGTGATTTGGACTCGTCAATTTTTTGCCAAACACGCTCACTCACACGCTGCCAGTCAAAGCTAACGTTTTCGGCGTGGATGCCAAGCTCTGCGGCTTCCTTGATTTCATACAAGCGGTCGGCAGCTGTAACAAGCACCTTGGTTGGGATGCAACCGCGGGTGAGGCAGGTGCCGCCAAATTTGCCGCGCTCTATCTGGGCGCAACGTTTACCAGCAAGCTGGGCTGCCTCTAGGACAATGTTGGCGGCGCCAGTGCCAATAACAATCATATCGTACTGTTTCATGGTGAAACCTCCGTTTCTTGTAATGTGTTCATTATAACCGAGGGGCTAGAAAATGAAAAGCCACCGCCTGCTGTCCTCGTGGGATGCAAGCGGTGGCTTTTTTTAAAAGGTAACGTTAAACAAGCGGCAAGCGTTGTCGTAGGTGGCGCGTTCCACCTCTTCGGTGGTGATGCCACGCAGCTTGGCAATTTCTTCGGCAACATAGCGCACGTAGGCAGGCTCGTTGCGTTTGCCGCGGAATGGCACTGGGGTCATATAGGGGCAATCTGTTTCAAGAAGTAAGCGGTCTAGGGGCATGGCCTGGGCCACTTCTTTGACGGTTTTGGCATTTTTAAAGGTAACAACACCGCCAAGGCCAATGTAAAAGCCATGGGCCACAGCCTCCTGCATCATTTCAACAGAGCCAGAATAGGCGTGGAACACACCGCCAACCTCTTCGGCGCCGTTGGCCCAGAGGGTATCGAAGCAATCTCTGTGGGCGTCGCGGTCGTGGATGATGAGGGGCTTATGGAGTGCCTTGGCGAGCGCCACATGGCGGGCCAAGAGTGCACATTGCTCTTCGTGAGAGGCTGTGTTCCAATAGTAGTCCAGGCCTGTTTCACCAATGGCGATGACGCGCGCGTCCCCGGCAAGCTCAGCAAGGCGCACCCAGCCTTCGTCGGTGTACTTTGGCGCATCCTCCGGGTGAAGGGCTACAGCTGCGTAAACATTGGCGTGCTCGTGGGCCGAGGCTACAGCCGCTTCTGCATCGTCAAAATTGCAGCCAATGTTGATGACGGCGTGAAGGGCCAAGGTGCGAGCCATAAAATCGTTGTAATCATCTTTAAAGGCGTCATCCATAAGATGCGCGTGGGTGTCCATTAAAAAGCTCATGGCGTGCCTCAGGAAATAGAAGCGCCAGATTGAATGGCTTCAGCGCCAACTTGGAGCACTTCAAGCACACTGTCGTCATCGCTTGCAGCAGTGAGAATCATGCCGTGGCTCATAATGCCGCGAATTTTCTTTGGTGCAAGGTTGGCCAAAACAACGAGCTTTTTGCCAATCAAATCAGCTGGTTCCTTGTAGAAGGAACGAATGCCGCTGACGATGGTGCGTTTTTCGCCGCCAATATCAATGGTGAATTGCAAAAGCTTGTCGGCCTTTTCTACGAATTTACATTCTTTAACAAGACCAACGCGGATGTCGAGCTTGGAGAAGTCGTCATAGGCAATTTCATCTTTGAAGGTCACAGCTGGTGCTTGAGGTGCTTCTTCCTTGATTTCGATGGACTTTGGATCCACACGAGGGAAGAGGGCGTCGCCTTTGTGAACGGTGGTGCCGGCTGGAATCATAGCCCAGTTGGTTGCATCCACCCATTGGGCATCGGTGAGGTCTACACCGAGCTGTTCGCTCACACGTGGCGCCAAAGCAGGCATAAATGGCTTTAGGAGAATGGTTACAATGCGAATCACTTCAGCAAGGTTGTAGAGCACAGAATTGAGGCGTGGACGATACTTATCTTCCTTTGCAAGAATCCAAGGGGTGGTTTCGTCAATGTATTTGTTGGCGCGTGCAACAAGGGCGAAGATGACCTCGAGAGCACCAGGGAAGTTGAGCTTATCAAGCTCTGCGCCCGCCTTTGCGGCGGTGGTGATGGATTGACGCACAAGGCCTTCGTCGATGCGTTCTTCTTGACCAGGCGCAGGAATTTCGCCGCCGTTGTACTTGTCAATCATCGCCACGGTACGGCTTACGAGGTTGCCGTAGTCGTTGGCGAGGTCGTTGTTGTAGCGAGTAATGAAGGATTCTTCACTGTAGTTGCCGTCTTGCCCCATTGGAATTTCGCGAAGAAGGAAGAAGCGCACAGCATCAACGCCGTATTTGTCAATAAGCACGTGAGGGTCTACAACGTTGCCCTTGGACTTGCTCATTTTGCCGCCGTCGCTTAGGAGCCAACCGTGGCCAAAGACCTGCTTAGGAAGTGGTAGGCCTGCAGCGAGCAAAATGGTAGGCCAAATTACAGCGTGGAAGCGCGCAATGTCTTTCCCAACAAGGTGGACATCGGCTGGCCAGAATTTTTTAAAGTTAGAATCATCATCGCTGCCCCAACCGAGTGCGGTGATATAGTTGGAAAGGGCGTCGAACCACACATAGATAACGTGCTTGCCATCGAGTGGCACAGGAATACCCCAGGTAAAAGTGGAGCGGGAGATGCAGAGGTCATCGAGGCCGCCCTTAATGAAGTTGATCATTTCGTTGCGGCGGCTTTCTGGTTGGATGAAGTTTGGATGGGCATCAATGTAGGCGAGAAGCTCGTCTTGATAGTTGCTCATCTTAAAGAAATAGCTTTCTTCAGAAAGAATTTCGGTTTTTTTGCCGCAGTCTGGGCAACGGTCGCCATCAACGAGCTGCAAATCTGTAAAATAGGTTTCGCAGGAGGTGCAGTAGTTACCTTCATAGGAAGATTTGTAAATATCGCCCTTTTCGTAGATGTCCATAAAGAGCTTTTGCACAGCTTTAACGTGAAAATCATCGGTGGTTCGGATAAATTTATCGTAGTCAATCATGAGGCGATCCCAGAGATTTTTAAAACCGCCAGGGCCTTCAACGATGTTGTCAACGTATCCCTTTGGAGAAACGCCGTTTGCAGCAGCAGCGCGTTCAATTTTTTGGCCGTGTTCGTCGCTACCGGTGAGGAAGTAGGTGTCGTAGCCGCGCATTTTTTTGTAGCGGGTCATGGTGTCGGCCATGGTGGTGCTGTAGGCGTGGCCAATGTGGAGCTTGGCGCTTGGATAGTAAATCGGGGTTGTAATATAGAAGGTTTCGTTGCTCATTCTTTCTCCTCCAATGTGATAATAAAAAACGCCCGTTGTGCAGGCGATTGTTTGCATGCGCTAGCCTAAAGCCAACTCATTATATAAGTATAAAACCCGCGTTATTCCTTGTCAATCGTCGGTTGCGCGCGTTAAGCGGTGGAGAGCGGGCAGGTGCGCGCGCAAAAAAGCTAGAAAATTTTGGCAGAATGCAAAAGCGGGCGGGAAATTACTTTGACCTTACCGCAGTTATTCGTTATACTGTGTATTAGTATGGCTAACTACAAATAATAGCTATTTTTCGTAAAGAGAGGTTTATATATGGAAGATTTAGATAAAGAGATTAGAAATAAAATTGAGTTTACCTTTGCCGATGACGACGCCGAACGTCACCCAGCCCTTGATATTCCACCAGAATATGAGCTCTATGTGACCGCCATTGACGATGGCCGCGCGCTAGTCAACGTAGACTTTGCCATTGCCGACAAGGCACCAATTCCTGAGCTTCACTGGCTCATGGGTATTCAGGTAGAATTTTTGAACCCTGATGTGGATGGGTTCTACACCGAAGAGGAAGAAGAACGCATCCTTGAAATTCAAGAATACGTCATCAAGGTGATGAACGAAGAAGCACGTGCGCGTTTTGTAGGCTCTGTGACTTACGCTGGCACCAGAATGTTCTATTTCTATGGCCCAGACGTAGAATACATTGCGCCACTCGTTGGTAAGATTTCTTCCGAATTTAACGACTACGACTTTAACTATATGAGCGACAACGATGGCCAATGGTCCTTTTTCTTCAATGCCATTTATCCAACAGAGCTCGATATGGCCCACATCCGCAACCGCTACATGGTACAAAATCTCAAGGAATCCGGCGTAGATTTGAACCATGAATACAGCATTTACTACTATTTCTATTTCCAAGATGGCGCAAGTCGCGTGCAAGCAGCTGCAACCTTGACCCGCCTTGGTTTTGAAGTGGTGGATGACCATATGTATGTAGAAGAATTGGAACCAATGAGCCTAGGGCTCAAGATGAAGGCCAAGCACGACCTCAACCTCATGACCCTCACCGAAAAAACCTACGAATGCTTTGAAACCATGGAAGAGCACATCGGTGTATACGATGGTTGGGAATTGGCACCACTTGAAGACGTTGATACAGATGCTTGGATATAAGTGAGGAAATCAATGAAGTTAACAGCCGAAGATTTGGCATTTGCCGAACAATATGATGCCAACAAGTATTGGCATCCATCTGTAAGTGCAGACACTGCCCTTTTCCGCGCTTTGGACAGCGCAGAAAATGCACAAAAAAAATACCCACAGCGCAAGTTAGAGCTCCTTTTAGTGAAGCGTGGCAACCATCCTTATAAGGGTGGCTGGGCGCTCCCAGGTGGCTTCTGCGAAGAAAACGAAAGCCTCCACGCATGTGCAGCACGCGAGCTAAAAGAAGAAACTGGCCTAAGCGCCGTTTATTGTGGCGAGGTGGGTACCTTTAGCCGTGTGGACCGCGATCCTCGCACCCGCGTGATTACTCAAGCCTTTTTGGCCGTGGTGCCTTATGGCGAAACTGGCGAAGCCGTTGCAGCCGACGATGCCGCAGAAGCCAAATGGTTCGCTGTATCTATGAAATACAACAACCTAAGTGCCAAGCATTATCGCATCACCCTCACCCTAACGAGTGACGACGAAGTCATCACCGGTACCGTAGACCTTCTAGACGAAGGCCAAGGTGCATGGCGCCACGAGGTGGTAGAAGATGCCGAAGCACTGGCCTTTGACCACCTAGAAGTGATTTGCCAGGCGGTAGAAACCCTGCGCACCAAGATGTATCGCACACAGGTGGCCTTCAACTGGGTGGGTGAGCACTTCCGCATTGCAGATTTGCAAGGTGTGTTTGAAGCTGTTGTTGAGCAGGAGCTTTTGCGCACCACCTTCTTTGAACACGTGAAGCCACTGATTAAACGTGTGGATGATGAAAATCCAGAAAACGCGGCTATTTTGGACCAAATATATGAATACAACAAAGGGTATTGCATTTTGGATGGCTTGTCTGCTATTGACCTGTGGCAGGCCTAAGCAAAAAAAGGAGATAGTGATAATGGATCAACGTAACCTTACGTTATTAACAGACTTTTACGAAATCACCATGGGGAATGGCTATTTTGTAAATGGTATGCAGGATAAGATTGTTTACTTCGATATGTTCTTCCGCGAAATTCCGGACGGAGGCGGTTTTGTCATCATGGCTGGCTTAGAACAGCTCATTGACTACCTCAATAATTTGTCCTTTACCGATGAAGACATCGATTATTTGCGCTCTAAGGGCATTTTTGACGAAGCTTTCCTTGCTTACTTGCGCGACTTCAAATTTGAATGCGACGTATGGGCTGTGCCAGAAGGCCGTCCAGTTTTCCCTCATGAGCCACTTGTTACTGTGCGTGGTCCTGTTGTGCAAGCGCAGTTCCTTGAAACTATGCTTCTTTTGACCATCAACCATCAATGTCTCATTGCCACCAAGGCAAACCGCATTGTGCGCGCAGCAAAGGGGCGCGCCGTGATGGAATTTGGCTCTCGTCGTGCACAGGGGCCGGATGCAGCCAACTATGGTGCGCGCGCTGCCTATATTGGTGGCGTTGTAGGTACGGCCAATACATCTGTAGACCGTGACTATGGTGTGCCAGCCCTAGGCACCATGGCCCACAGCTGGGTGCAGCTTTTTGATAGCGAAGAAGAAGCCTTCCGCGCCTATGCAAAAACCTATCCGCAATCCTGTATGCTCCTTATTGATACCTACGACGTACTAGGCTCTGGCCTTCCAAACGCCATCAAAATTTTCAACGAAGTGGTTGTGCCACAGGGCTATCGCCCAACTGGTGTACGTATCGACAGTGGCGACATTGCTTATCTTTCCAAAAAGGTGCGCACCATTTTGGACGAAGCCGGCTTTGAAGATTGCGGCATCTGCGTATCTGGCGGTTTGGACGAAATCATCATCCAAGATCTCTTCTTGCAAGGTGCACAAATCAATAGCTTTGGCGTAGGCGAACGCCTCATCACCTGCAAGAGCGACCCAGTCTTTGGCGGGGTGTATAAGCTTGTTGCAGTAGAAGAGGACGGGCTCATTGTGCCACGTATTAAAATCAGCGAAAACGTTGGCAAAATCACCAATCCAGGCTATAAGATTCCATGGCGTTTGTTTGACAACGAAACCAACAAGGCCATTGCCGACCTTGTTATGCTCGCCGATGAAACCATCGACGAAAGCCATCCAATCGAAATCTTCGATCCAAACGCTGTTTGGAAACGCAAGACCGTGAAAAATTTCCACGCCGAAAAATTGCACGTGCAGATTTTTGACAAGGGTCAGCTCGTTTATAAATCACCAAGCGTTAAAGAAATCCGCGATTACTGCGCGGAAGAGCTCGATACCCTTTGGGATGAAGTAAAACGCTTCGAAAATCCTCACCATTATTATGTGGACTATTCCTCCAGCCTTTGGAGCATGCGTGAACGTATGCTCATGGAGCGCCGCCACGTAATCAGCGAAGACGAAGAACGCCTGCTCTTAGAACAGGTGGAAAAAGATTGCTAAAACCAAAAATACCTGCTAAGTTTTTGTAGTGACCTCAAATAGTTAGACCATAATAGAGAAGTGCTCGTCGCTTCTCTATTTTTTATGCCGCAGCTTGGAGTTGGTAGCAGATTCTGTAGTCGACAGGACTCTTCCATCCAAGCTTTTCTTTATACTTGAATTCTGTGGTGTCTGTAGTTATTTTCTGATGCGGAATAGATGTTTCAAAGCGTCTGTTTAGTCATTTGGTGCCACTGGCCCTGTCTTATCGGATAAGAGTTATATCTGCGGCTCTTTCTGGTGAAAGATTGCACCTTTATGTCGAGAACGCGCATGAGTCTTTGCACAC
>CAKQDL010000041.1 GCA_934229395.1 uncultured Peptococcaceae bacterium
TTTCACCGCACTTTACAGCTAAATCGATTATTCGCTGGCGCTCATACCCCTCATCCGTCGGCTACGCCGCCACCTTCCCCCCAAGTGGGGAAGGCTCATGCTATCCTCCAAATCTTTCTATTTGCATACACATTTTAGGTTTATCGACAAGCTGCGGCAAAACAATTGCCTCTGTATATACGCTTTTCGATACGCAATCGAAAGGCCTTATTGAAGAGTATCAGCTTTTTAACGGGGTATATTTTACCTACTTTACTTTTCTTGGCACAGGTTTACGCTTTACGCACCATAATTTACCAATCTATAATGTTTCCTACTTAGCTCATGGTCATTCATTTTGGGAACAAGATTGCGTGAGCGGCTCCTTTATGCATAGTTCTCAACTGGTTTTTACACCAAATCAACCAAATATTAATTTTGCCTATCGCTTTCCCGAAACCTATTATCAATGTTGCATCCTTGGTCTTGATTTAGATAATCTACATGCAACAATGCCTTCTTGGCTCAAGGAAATGGATGTCTCACTCAATCATGTAAAAGAGCTTTTCAATAGCGAAACGCCTTATGCTATTCAAGCACCAAAAGAAATTTCTTCCATTTTTGACGCTGTACTTCGAGTACCACAAGAATACCGCTTTCCTTATTTAAGGCTAAAGGTTCAAGAGCTCTTATGGGAGCTTTCTCGTCTTGATATCAATATTCCACGCACATCTTTTAAGCCAATCGATAAGTTTGAGCTTATACGCCAAACAGAAAAATATCTTACGGATCATGTGTCTACTTATGTATCTGTGAATAAGCTCTCTCAGATTTTCCCCCTAGATAAAACGACCATTCAAACAACCTTTAAATCTGTCTATGGCAAGCCGATTGCCACCTATATGAAGGACTATCGCTTAAACCTTGCAAAAGACATGCTCCTTGGTGGCACAGAAAAGGTGACTGCTATTGCCCAGCAGTGTGGCTTTTCGCCAAGCGGCTTTGCAGCAACCTTTAAAAATGCCACAGGACTCACACCAAGCGAATTTCGCGCTCTACACAAATAAAAGCATCCCCCATTGTGTCTTCGTAGCACAGTGGGGGATGCTTATTTATTGCTTACGAGCGATGGTGTAGTCGTCGCCCATGCGGTAGTAGGGGCAATCTTGGAAGGTATCACTCATAAATTTGACGAGCTCGTCTTCGTCTAGAAGCATATCGCAGACGTAGTAATCGAGCTCTTCGTCGTAATCGTAGTACATACAGTACTCGCATTTGCTAATGGCCATGGCTTTTCCTTTGCTTTCATTTAAAAGGGCCGCCGCTTTTTTGCGACGGCCCTTTTTATTATGCGTTGATTTCGTGTGGTTTTTTGTACATGGCTTCGATGAAGCGGATGGTTTTGGTGACGTTACGAAGAACCACGGTGTGGGTTTTTACGTGGCTATCGGTTTGTTCAATGCCGCGCAAGACATCGCCGGTGGTTACGCCTGTTGCGATGAACATCACGTCGTCGGTGCTTACGAGATCGTTAAGACCAAAGACTTGGTTGACGTCTTCGTGACCCATGGCCTTCATGCGGCGAATTTGTTCGTCGTCTTCTGGCACGAGGCGACCTTGCATATCGCCACCGAGGCATTTTACTGCTGCTGCTGCGAGCACGCCTTCTGGTGCGCCACCAATGCCAAGAATCATATCAATGGCGCCGGTATCCATGGCTACGGTGAGGGCTGGGGATACGTCACCATCGGTGATGAGCTTCACCTTTGCACCGAGGGCCTTGCAGGCTTGCTTGATGTGTTCATGGCGTTCGCGGTCCAAAAGGCAAACGGTCATATCGCTGACTTCCTTGCCCATGGCCTTGGCAACGTTCTTGAGGTTTTCTTCGACGGTTTTGTCGATATCGATGGCACCCTTGGCGCGTGGGCCAACGATGATTTTATCCATGTACATATCTGGCGCGTGCAAAAGGCCACCAGCTTCGGCAATGGCCATAACGGCAATGGCGCCTGGTTGATTCTTTGCGGTGAGGTTGGTGCCTTCAAGTGGGTCTACGGCAATATCTACTGCGGTGCCACCGAGGCCGACCTTTTCGCCAATGTAAAGCATTGGTGCTTCGTCCATTTCGCCTTCGCCAATTACAACGGTACCATCGATGTGGATGGTATCAAACATTTTGCGCATGGCTTCTACTGCTGCGCCGTCGGCGGAGTTCTTTTCTAAGCGACCAATCCATTTTGCGCAGTTGATGGCTGCTGCTTCTGTTACACGTGCAAATTCAATAACTAAATCTCTTTCCATCTTGCTCACGCCTTTCCGTTGCTGCCAAAGATACGAATTTTTTCTGCCACACGGTCTGCCATTTTTTCTCTAGCAGGGCCCAAAATCTTGCGTGGGTCGATTTCGTTTGGCTTTTCGGCAAGGACTTCACGCACGCCATCAGTGAAGGCTTCGCGGAGGTTGGTGTCGATGTTGATTTTGCGCACGCCGCGCTTTACAGCTTCACGAAGTGCTTCGTCTGGTACACCGGAGGAACCGTGAAGAACGAGTGGAATGTTGACGCGGTTTTTGATTTCGGTGAGACGGTCAAAGTCGAGCTTTGGCACACCCTTGTATTGACCGTGTGCGGTACCAATAGCAACAGCGAGGGAACGAATGCCGGTTTCTTCTACAAAGCGTGCTGCTTCGTCTGGATCGGTGAAGGTGGCTTCGCGTTCGCTAACGGTTACGTTGTCTTCGGTGCCGCCAATTTTACCAAGCTCTGCTTCAACACTAATGCCCAAAGGATTGGCCACTGCCAAGATTTGCTTGGTTACAGCAATGTTTTCTTCAAGTGGATGCTTGGACCAGTCAATCATAACAGAGGTAAAGCCGTTGCCAATGCATTGGATGACTTGGTCAAAGCTGGTGCCGTGATCAAGGTGAAGGGCCACTGGAATGGTGGATGCTTCGGCAGCAGTCTTAACGAGGGATACAATATAGTTAAGACCAGCGTAGTTGATAGCGCCTTGGCTGGCTTGGATGATAACTGGAGATTTTTCTCTTTCGGCTGCCATCATGATGGCTTGCACGATTTCCATGTTGTTGCAGTTGAAGGCGCCAACGGCATAGCCGCCTTTTTCAGCGTCTGCGAGTAGGGTATCTACATTTACTAAAGGCATTGATTTATTCCTCCTAAAATTAGATTACATACGTTCTGGGGCACTAAGTCCCATAAGGGTGAGCACATTGCGCAAGGTGATGCGAGTGCAATCAACCAAGGCAAGGCGTGCATCGCGAAGGGCTTCATCGTCGGTGAGCACCTTGCAGTTGTTGTAGAAGCTGTGGAAGGCGTTGGCCAAATCCTTGGCATAGTAGGCAAGGTGGTATGGCGCCAATTCACGGGCTGCATCGGCAACTTCCTGAGGCCATTCGCTGAGCTTGCGAATGAGGGCGCGTTCGTTGTCTTCCTTGAGCAAGGAAAGGTCTACATCCTTGGCGCTTGGGGTAGCAACGCCAGCTACAGAGAGAATGGAGCAAATGCGCGCGTGGGCGTATTGCACATAATACACTGGATTGTCGCTGGATTGGGCCTTTGCGAGGTCGAGGTCAAAGTCTAGGGCACTGTCTGGGTTTCTCATAATAAAGAAGAAACGTGCTGCTTCCTTGCCTACCTCTTCGATGAGCTCTTCTAAGGTAACAAATTGACCCTTGCGCTTGCTCATCTTTACAAGCTCGCCGCCACGGTAGAGGCGCACAAGCTGCATAAGGATGACAGTGATGTCATCGCCTGGATAGCCGAGGGCAGTCATGGCACCCTTTAGACGTGCCACGTGACCGTGGTGGTCGGCGCCCCAAATGTTGATGAGCTTTTTATAGCCACGTTCAAATTTGTTGCGATGATAAGCAATATCGGCTGCAAAGTAGGTTGGGGTGCCGTTGGAACGGATAAGCACTTCGTCCTTTTCTTCGCCCCAATCGGTCATGCGCAACCAACGTGCGCCGTCTTTTTCATACACATAGCCCTTTTGGTCTAAGATATCGACCACTTCTTTTACATCGCCTGCATCGTGGAGGCTTTGTTCGCTGAACCATCTGTCGTATTCTACGCCGAAGTGTTCAAGGCCTTGGGCAATGCCTGCAACCTTTTCCTTGAGGGCGAATTGCTTCATTTCTTCAAGGCGCTGGGTGCGGTCCATATCGACATAAATTTCGCCCTTTTCTTCCAAAAGGCGCTTGGCGGTGGCAATGATGTCCTCGCCTTGATAGCCGTCTTCTGGAATGGCGTAGTCGCTGCTACCCAAAAGTTCAAAGTAGCGTGCTTCTACAGACTTGGCTAGGTTTTCAACCTGGTTGCCGGCGTCGTTGATGTAGTATTCCTTATCGCACACATAGCCCGCTTCGTTCATAACGGCTGCAAGCACGTCGCCCAAGGCACCACCGCGGGCGTTGCCCATGTGGAGAAGTCCTGTTGGGTTGGCGCTGACAAATTCAATTTGCACGCGTTCGCCTTGGCCTGCGTTGCTCTTGCCGTAGTCGGTATCCTCTTCTTGGATTGCAGGAAGAATGGCGTGGAGCCAGTTTTCTACCAAGTAGAAGTTGATAAAGCCAGGGCCGGCAATGTCGATGCGCTCAATAAGCGCTGGGCAATCAATGCCCTCTACAATGGCGCTTGCAATGGCGCGTGGGTTGGATTTTGCCAAGCGGGTGAGCTGCATGGCAAGGTTGGTAGAAAAGTCACCGTTGCCTTCATTTTTGGGCGTTTCGATGACGAAATCAGGAAGCTCGAGCTGTGGAAGCTGGCCGTTCGCCATGGCCTTTTCGCAAGCAGCGACGATGCTTTCTCTGAGGGTTTGCTTTGTTTGTTCAATAATATTCATAGGATTCCTCCCTAATTCGCATATATGCCTATCATAGCACAAATGCGTGTCAAATTGGATAGTTTTACGCCTTATCGGCAAAAAAATCCGAAGCTTTGGCGCCTTCGCCATCGCGCATAGCCAAATATTTTTCTGCCAGTGGCACATCGCCAGCGTATGCCTCCGGTCCCTGCGGTCCTTTTTGGGCAGTTTCGCTGCCTTTTCCTAAAAGAAGAATCACCGTTCCGGCCTCTGCACTCAAAATGGCATCGCGAATGCCTGTTTCGCGATCGGCGAGGGATACAAAATCCACCTCGCGCACAAAGTGATCACTGATTTTCTTGTTGATATCGAGGACGTTTTCCTTGGCTGGATCATCTGGCACAAGATAAATGCGTGCAGCGTGTCTGCTAGAAATTTGCCCCAAATCCGGACGGCGGCTTTGGGCCTTGCTCCCGGCAGAGCCAAAAACAAACCAAAGGGGTGCGCCTGCGTACTCAATTTCGGCTGTTTCGATGACTTTGCGGAAGCTGATATCGTTGTGGGCGTAGTCGATGATGACCGTCACGCCATCTTGGCTATGGCGGTAAACCATGTGGCCGGCGAGATGCATTTGAGCGAGCACCTCTTGAATGGTAGTTAGGGCCACGCCGTTTTCTAGGGCAATGGCCGAGGCTGCAAGGGCGTTTTCCACATTAAAACGGCCACGCATGGCGGTGTCCATTTGGGCAGCTGCGTCCTTATGGTGAAGGGTAAAATGCATCCCAGCCTCAGTGGTGGTGATGGCATCAGCTGTGTAGTCGCCACGGCCTTCAACGGCAAAGGTCACAAGCGCACACTTCTTGGCCGAAGCCAAGACATCGTCTAAGCGATCGGTCTTGGTGCTTACAAAGGCGCGCTTGGCTACGTCAAAAATCATGCGCTTGGAGGCAAAGTAATCCTCAAAATCTGGATGCTCAATATCGCCAATATGGTCGGGCGCGATGTTCAAAAAAAGCACATCGTCAAAATGAATGCAGCCCACGCGGTGGTATTTGAGGGCCTGGCTCGATACCTCTACAATCATGGTTTGAATGCCACTATCTACAGCGTTGTCGAGGTGGCGATAGAGGTCGATGTTTTCTGGTGTAGTGAGCTTGGCAGGCTCGTCGACCTTGCCATCAAAAATACGCGCTGAGGAGGTCAAACCAGCCATTGGAAGGCCGTTTTTCTTGGCGTGGGCATCAAAAATATCCTTTAAGAGCGCCACTGTGGTGGACTTGCCCTTGGTGCCTGTAACGCCAATCATGTGGAGCTTTTTCCAAGGCGATTCAAAAAACACATCGGCAGCAATGGCCAACGCAAGACGAATGTCGCTTACAATAATGGCTGTAAGGCCATCGCCCTCTTCAAAGGGACGAATGGCCAAATAGGCCGTGGCACCATTTTCTCCGGCCTTGGTGATATAGCTTGGTTCAAAGGTGGCACCTTTACATAGAAATAGGCTCTTTGGCCCTACCTTGCGGGAGTCGTATTGAATGTCCTCAATGACCATGTCGCGGTCGCCATCCCACATGGTGAGAATGCCAGCCTCGCTCAAACGACGTATAAATTTCTCGATGGTGATGCGATGCTTCATGGGCGTTCCTCCTTGCGAGCAGCCAAGATGGCACACCATTCGCCATCCTCACGGCGCTCTAAAATTTTGTAGCCGGCCTCTTCTAAGGCTTGGGTCACATCTTTTTCGCGCGTCACCAAAACGCCTGAGCAAAGGAAACGGCCGTTTTCTTTGAGGTGTGCATCGAGCTCTGGCACAAGGCGGATGATCACATCGGCCACAATGTTGGCAATGATGAGGTCGGCCTCGCCCACGCAATCCTTCAAGAGGTCGCTTTTGTAAATCATAATAGACGAATTGTTCATGGCTGCGTTTTTGACGGTGGCCATAACTGCCACTTGGTCGTAGTCCATGGCATCTACACGGTCGGCGCCAAGGGCACGGGCGGCCATGGCCAAAATGCCACTGCCGGTGCCTACATCAAAGACGGTGTCGTCCTTTTCGACCAATTCCTCGAGCCAATTCATGCAAAGAGAGGTGGTTTCGTGCTCGCCGGTGCCAAAGGCCATGCCTGGCTCCATGCGAATAACAATGTCTTCTGGATAATCTGGCTCCAGCCAATCGGGCACCACCTGAATGCGCTTGCCGTAATGGAGCACGCTATAATGCTCCTTCCAAGATTCGCTCCAGTCTTCGTTTTCGATGCGCTTTTCGCTCCATGCTACTTCCACATCAATGCGCGCGCACTCTTTTTCCACATCGCTTTTTAGTTTGGCGTAGTTGGCGCTATAGTTCTCATTCTCTTCAAAATAACCACTCACCTTGAGATGTTCCTTGGCTAAAATGTCCTCAGAAAATTCGTGGGCGTCCCAGTCATTGCTTTCCACATGACTCAAAATGGCCTCGGGATCGTCAACCATGGTTCCACCTGGAAAATACTCGTTAAAAATGCTCGTCACCGCTTCGAGGGCGCGACGGTTTGGCAAAATACAAGTGACTTCCATCCAATCCAATCGTATCACCTTGATTTCTATAGTAATTTGATTTTACACATAATCATACACAGTAATAGTAGCAGATGGGGCCGCATTTGTCATGTTCTTTCGCCCAAATGATGCTGAATTGCCAAAAGAAAAAAGCCGCCAACTGGCGGCTCGGAACGGATAACGGCTTAGGCAAAGATGTCGTCGTTGGACAAATAGCGCATACCGGTGTCTGGCAGGAGAACGGCGACGTTTTTGCCCTTGTTTTCTTCACGGCTGGCCCATTTTGCGGCAGCGAGGATGGCCGCTGCTGAGGAAATCCCCATGAATAGGCCTTCCTCGCGAGCGAGCTCGCCTACCATTTTGATGGCGTCATCGTTAGCGATGGCAATGACCTCGTCATAGATGGTGGTATCTAGGGCCTTTGGCACAAAGCCGGCGCCAATGCCTTGGATGGCGTGAGGGCCTGCTTGGCCACCGCCCAAAACAGCAGAGGCTGCTGGCTCTACAGCCACGACCTTGATATCGGCGCGCTTTTCCTTGAGATAACGGCCTGTGCCGCTTAGACTGCCGCCTGTACCAACGCCGGCCACAAGGGCATCAATTTGACCATCCATCTGTTCCCACAACTCTGGGCCGGTGGTGTCGTAGTGGGCTTGTGGATTGGCTGGGTTTTCGAACTGGCCAGCGATGATGGCGTTGTCCATTTCCTGCACGAGCTCTTCAGCACGCGCAATGGCGCCGCTCATACCTTTAGCGCCTGGGGTGAGCACAAGCTCAGCGCCATAAATTTGCATCAGTTTGCGACGTTCCACGCTCATGGAATCTGGCATCACAATGATGACCTTGTAGCCTAGGTAGGCCGCAACGGCTGCAATGCCAATACCAGTGTTGCCACTTGTTGGCTCGATGATGGTGCCACCTGGGGCTAGCTTACCGCTTGCTTCGGCGTCGCGAATCATGGCAAGACCCACGCGGTCCTTCATGCTCCCTGTTGGGTTGTAGCATTCAAGCTTGGCAAAAAGGTTCGCCTCAAGGCCTAGCTTTGCACCAAGCTTATCCAAACGTACAACTGGTGTGTGTCCAACAAGCTCGGTGATATTTTTATAAACATTCATCTGATCATCTCCATTTGTTGATTGCGTTATAATCATTATACACGTGCTGCCTTGAAATAAAAATATGTATGGCGATTAATTTTTCATCTCTTTTCCCCTTGAAAAGAATTGATGGCTATGATATGCTCAGTTTATCAACGAAATAACAAGACACAACGGGGAACACCACCAAAAGGGTGTTTCTCTTTGTGTCTTTTTTATGCCAAAAAGGAGGTTTCTATGCGAGCAAACGGAAGAAACTACAGCCTAGAAGCGCCGCTTACCCTCTTGGCTTTTCTTGAGCAGGAGGGCTTCAACGTGCAACGCGTGGTGGTGGAACACAACGGCAACATCATCACCCGTGAGCATTTTGCAACGCTCACCCTCGCTGATAGCGATAAGCTTGAAATTGTTCAATTTGTAGGGGGCGGTTGATATAGAGATTATTTTAAACAACGAGCCCCTTGCCACCCATCACACCACCTACGAGGCCTTGCGCGCAGAGCGTATGCCTCAAGCCACACTGCTTATTGTTGATGGCCACAACCGCGATTGGTCGGAATCCATTTGCAGCGGTGACCATGTACAAATGCTCGATACCTTGGTGCCACCCAATCTCGCCACCTGGCGCGCGCTTTATGACGCCCGCTATGGCGAGGCTATTATGGATAAGCTCCAAGCATCGAAGGTGGCTGTGTGCGGTCTCGGTGGCTTGGGCTCAGTGATTGCAACGAGTCTGGGCAGACTTGGCGTTGGCGAGCTTCTCCTTATTGATAAGGATATTGTGGAGCCAACCAACCTTGCGCGCCAGCAATACAGCCTGCGTCACCTAGGCATGACCAAGGCAGATGCCATGGCGTCTATGCTAAAAGAAAGCGCGCCTCTCACAAAGGTCAAAGCCAAAGCCCTTTGCTTAGACGCGCAAAATGCTGCTGAGGTCCTCGCAGGCTACGATGTTGTTTGCGAAGCCCTCGACAGGCCAGACACCAAGGCCATGCTGATTGAAACAGTACTAGCTCAGTGTCCGGAGGCCACCATTGTGGCCGCAAGCGGCATGGCCGGCTATGGCTCAGGCAACAGCATTACAACAAACAAAGTATTTTCAAGACTTTACACCTCTGGTGATGGTACAAGCGAGGGCGAAGACGGCATTGGCCTCATGGCGCCGCGTGTCGGCCTTTGCGCCAACCATCAAGCAACAATGATTATGCGTTTATTACTCGGGGAAGTTACCCCATAACGAAAGGAAGCTAATATATGAACGATGTTTTACACTTGGGCGGGAAGGATTTCACCTCCCGACTTATTCTTGGTTCTGGTAAATTTTCATTGGATCTCATCTCTGCTGTGCTCGAAGAAGGCGGCGGCGAAATCATCACTTTGGCACTGCGTCGTGCCAATCCAGATGGCGCCGGTGACATTCTTTCCCACATTCCAGAAGGCGTGACCCTTCTCCCTAACACCTCTGGTGCACGCAACGCCGACGAAGCGGTGCGCATTGCTGAGCTCTCCCGTGCCATGGGCTGTGGCAACTGGGTCAAGGTTGAAGTCATCAACGACTCCCGTTGGCTCCTTCCAGACAATGCCGAAACCGTGCGTGCCACAAAGATGCTCGCCAACAAGGGCTTTGTGGTGCTCCCATATATGTACCCAGAGCTAGACACCGCGCGCGCCCTCGTTGAAGCTGGCGCTGCTGCTGTCATGCCACTCGCTGCCCCAATCGGCACCAACCGTGGCCTTGTTCACAAGGATAAAATCCAAGAAATCATCGACACCATCGACCTCCCAATCATTGTTGATGCTGGCATTGGCAAGCCTAGTCAGGCTGCCGAAGCCATGGAAATGGGTGCAGACGCCATCATGTGCAACACAGCCATTGCCACAGCTGGGGATGTTCGTATGATGGCACGCGCTTTCCGTTTGGCCATCGAAGGCGGCCGTTTGGCCTACCTTTCAAAGCCAGGTCGCGTGTTGAACGACAAGGCTACTGCTTCTAGCCCACTCACCGGTTTTTTGGAGGACTAAAAAATGATTAAAGCTGAAACTTGGGATGTAATGACCTATCGTGAAGGTATGGACGAGCTCGATCCTACCACCCTTAACACCGTGCTTGCCGAAAGCCAAGCCTACGATCCACTCGCCTACACCGCAGAGGATGTGCGCCGCGCATTAGATAATGACGAATGCTCCCTTGAGGATTTCAAGGCCCTCCTTTCCCCAGCTGCTGAGCCTTTCCTCGAAGAAATAGCCCACAAGGCCAAAGCCATCACCCGTGCCCGCTTTGGCAACAGCGTGAGCCTCTTTACCCCACTCTACATTGCCAACTACTGCGACAACGGGTGCGTTTACTGTGGCTTCAACTGCGGCAACAAAATCAAGCGTGGCGCTCTTTCCACTGAAGAGCTCATTCGCGAACTGGATATCATTGCAGCCACTGGCCTCCAAGACATTCTCATTCTCACTGGCGAAAGTGAACGCATGAGCAACGTGGAATGGATTGGCGAAGCCATCAAGCTTGCTGCAGAACGTTTCTCCACCGTTGGTATTGAAATTTACCCAACCAACATCGCAAGTTACGAATACCTCCACGAATGTGGCGCCGATTTCGTCACTGTTTTCCAAGAAACCTACAACCCTGAAAAATACGCCGAAGTCCACCTTCGCGGCAACAAGCGCAGCCTTCCATACCGCTTCTACGCCCAAGAACGCGCCCTCATGGGCGGTTTCCGTGGCGCTGGCTTTGGCGCTCTCCTAGGCCTCAGCGATGACTTCCGCAAGGATGCCTTTGCTACCGGCCTTCATATTGAGCTCACCCAACAAAAGTTTCCAGAAGCCGATCTCGCTATTTCTGTGCCACGCATTCGCCCATTCGTTAACGAAACCGAAGAAGCCGATCAGCACCTCACCGATGCCGTACACGAAACCCAACTCCTGCAAATCATGTGCGCGCATCGTATCTACCATCCACAGCTTAGCATGACCATCTCCACCCGCGAACGTGTTGGATTCCGTGATGCAGCTGTCGATATTTGCGCCACCAAGATTTCTGCCGGCGTTCACACCGATGTAGGCGGCCACGCAGAAGCCGAAGCAGCCGATACCGAAACCGATGCACAATTTGAAATCAACGACGGCCGCACCGTAGATGAAGTGCACGCAGCCCTCGTTGCCAAAGGCTTGCAGCCAGTGTATACTGACTTTATCCATGTCTAAGCCGCGCATCGTTTACGTCACAGAGCGCGCCCGCATTGAGGGCGATGATGTGACCTACCTAGAAAAACTGCTTTCCGGCAGGCCTGATGCCCTCCTTATTCGTGAAAAGGATTTATCCGATGAGGCGCTCATGGCCTTTGCAGCACCCCTCGTGCCCATTGCCACGCATTACGGCGTTGACCTCATTTTGCGTGGCACGCCTCTTATGGCGCGCCGGCTAGGCATTCGCCGCATTCAGCTTTCCTACAGAGAAGCCCTCGCTTCTCCTCTGCCCCAAGACTTTGAAAGCGTCGGGGTATCTGTCCATAGCCTAGACGAAGCCCTCACAGCTGCCAAGCTGGGCGCCAGCTACGTCACCTATGGCCACATCTTTACATCTACGTGCAAGCCCGGCCTACCACCACGCGGCCTCGCTGCACTTGATGATATCGTTGCAAAATGTCCCATTCCAGTTCTCGCCATTGGAGGCATCAATTTAGACACCATCTCCTTCTTACTCCCAAGTAAAATGCACGGAATCTGTCTAATGAGCGCCTCCATGACAGACAGCGAACCGCAAACACTCACCACACGCTTGCGCAACATTTGCAACCAAAACGCCTAACGGCAAAAAGAGACTGTCCACCACACAGTCTCTTTTTTTATGCTTCTATGTAATTAGTGCTTTATGCGTGCATCCTCAAAAGCGATGTTGAGGCCTCAATATCATTACCCATTTGTGGCATTTATTTGCCTTGTGTGGCCTTTGAAAATTGTCGTAATAGCAAAAGCAAAAGGTCTTATCTTACGTCCCATTTAGGCCATCTCATGCACTTTTTATCATAGTTTGTTATGTCACATATTGCTTATATGATTCAAATGCCCAAAGAAAAAACGAGTGAGAACTTGTCTCACTCGTTTCCCATACCCTGCAATGGCATACAGAGCACTATATATTGCTTTTAAGGATGCAATTATTTGCAGAATTGTTCGTCAGCCCAGGTAAGAACTTCATCAAGGATTACCATAGCTTCACGAAGTTCAGCTTCGGTGATGATAAGTGGAGGGCAAACTTGAACAACGTTGTCGCGGCCGTAGGTATAGAAGCTGTTTTCTTTAAGCTTAGCGATAACGGATTTTTGGTTAGGGTTGCCCATGCCGTATTCGTCGATTGGTTCTTTGGTAGCTTTGTCTTTTACGAGATCAAGAGCACCGAAGAGGCCGATGTGACGAACTTCACCAACACAAGCGTGCTTTTCAGCCATTTCATCAAGGATTTCAGCGAATACCTTGCCGACCTTTTCAACGTTGCCAAGTACATCGTGATCTTCGAAGTAATCCATGGAAGCATAACCAGCTGCGCAAGCAAGTGGGTGACCTTGGTAGGTCAAGCCGCAACCGAGAACGTTGTCATCGAAGTGGCTAGCAACCTTTTCGTTCATGATAACGCCGCCGAGTTGAACGTAACCGGAGTTAACGCCCTTAGCGAAGGAAATCATGTCTGGGGATACGCCCCAGTTTTGGATAGCGAACCACTTACCGGTACGACCAAAACCAGCCATAACTTCGTCGCAAATCATGTAAATGCCATACTTGTCGCAGAGAGCGCGAACGCCAGCGAGGTAACCTTCTGGATAGATGATTACGCCGTTTGCACCGACAACGGTTTCAAGGATGATGGCAGCAATCTTGTCAGTACCTTCAGCGATGATGGTCTTTTCAAGCATGGTGAGGTGGTACTTGGTTTCTTCAGCTTCGCTAGCGAAGTTGATTTCTTCACGGTAGGTGAATGGGCCATGGAAGTGAACTACGCCAGGAGCGTCGCCACCGATTTCAGCGGAGAAACGACGACCGTCACCAGATACGTTACCAGCTACGATGGTAGCACCATGGTAAGAACGATACATGGAAAGAATTTTGCCACGACCGCTAGCGATACGAGCCATCTTGATGGCGTTTTCGTTGGAGTCAGCACCACCGTTGCAGAAGAATACGCGGCTCATGCCTTCTGGAGCCTTTTCAACGATTCTCTTAGCGAGAGCTGCACGGATACCAACGGATTGGCCTGGAGCGATGAAGCAAAGAGTTTCAGCTTGTTCTTTGATTGCATCGATGATGTATTGGTTGTGGTGGCCAAGGTTCATGTTAACGAGCTGGGAGCTCATGTCATAGTACTTCTTGCCGTTGTAATCCCAGAAGTAGATGCCTTCAGACTTTTCTACAGGGATGATGTTTTGGAGCTTCTTTTGTGCAGACCAGGAGTGTACGTTGTACTTGTGGTCCATTTCGAGAACTTCTTCACGGGTGAATTTAGGCAATTGGTAAGCCATTTTATATAACTTCCTTTCAAAGTGGATTATTATTTGGATTTTGTTTAGAATAAACAATTTGCACAGCATTCATAATGAGGCCTTCCGAGCGGGAATAAGCATAAAACTCAAAGCCCACCTTGCAGGCAAACGCACAAAGAATGCATGGATCGTTTGTGCAAAACATATAAGCGTCTTCCTCAGCCATGGCGAACAATACATGGGCATCCTTATCAGGTCGAACAACCTTCATTTGACCGCCAGTAACCGTACGAATATAAATCCATTCAATATCATGCTCATGCGCACGCGCGCCATCGACTCTAACCTCAAAACAATGATTGTCTGGGCCACCTATAATCGAATATTTAATCTGATATTTTTGGCATTCGCTTGGTCCCTTTGGTTCAACCTTTTCCCATTCTGAGCCTAATGCATCAGCAAGGCCCTCCTCTCCCAACACATTCCACACCAAGGTGTCTTTGCCACCATGGCGGTAAAGGGTTGGAATTGGAGAAAAAGGTTTAGGGATACTCGTGTTTTGGCTACGAGTAACACTTACTTTTTTTCGTGCAGTCTTCAAGAGAAACGCCTCCTTTTATAAAATAAAGGACCACCATATTTACGAGGCGTAAATATGGTGGTCGCAAGACGTCACCCTATAGGCCTGACGTATATTTTTCGACTTAACGAGTTATGAATTAGTCGTTGAAGTGCTTAGCATCAAGATGTTCGTATCTTGGCAAGAAACGGGTAGGAAGTGCCAAAGCGTCCTTACGGAAAGGAGGAGCAAGCTTGGTACCGTCTACGCGAGCTTCAACTACAACTGGCTTGGTCATGGAAATTTCGAAAGCTTTTTCGAAGGTAGGAGCGATATCTTCAACCTTATCTACATAGAAGCCTTCAGCGCCCATTACGCGAGCAACTTCAGCCCAAGATGGAGCTTGGATTTCGCAACCAACGAAACGGTTGTTGTAGAAGTCAACTTGGTTTTTCTTTTCAGCGCACCATGCGTTGTTACGGAATACAACTGCAAGTACAGGAAGGTTTTCTTGTACAGCGGTCATGATTTCGTAGAAGGACATACCCCAAGCGCCGTCACCAGCGAGGGACATAACGTGATGATCTGGGCAACCAAGCTTAGCACCAAGAGCTGCTTGAAGAGCGAAACCAGTGTTACCATTGGTCAAGCAAGCAACGTGGAGACGTGGTGCGTTGAACTTGAGGTAGCTGTTAGCGGTGGAAGATACGTTACCAATGTCGGTAGTAACGATGGTATCTTCAGGCTTAACTTTGCACATTTCGAAGAGAAGACGGCGTGGATGGATGGTACCAGCTTCTGGTTCTTCCATAGCGAGTTCTTCGATTTCAGCTTCCCAAGCATCTCTCTTAGCCTTGATGTCAGCCATGCGAGCTTCGTCAACTGGACGATCACCCTTAGCCTTAAGGAGAGCGAGGAGGCCTTCAGCGGTAACGCGAGCGTCGCCTACGATACCAACTTCAACTGGGTGGGTACGAGCGATTTGGTTAGCGTTAACGTCAACTTGAACGATCTTTTGGGAACCGTCTTGGAGGAAGTACTTGATGTCATATTGTGGAAGGGTACCGAAGTAAGAGAGACGGCAACCAAGAGCAATGATAACGTCAGCTTCCTTGATGGAGTACATAGCAGCCTTGGAACCCATGTAACCGATAGGCCCTACCCAGTGTGGGTCGCTGTAACGGAATGCGTCGTTGTGGAGGTAAGAGGTAGCTACTGGGCAGCTGAGGTATTCAGCGATTTCAGCAATTACATCTACTGCATCGGAGTCAACTACGCCACGGCCGTTGATGATAACTGGGCGCTTTGCGTTAGCGATAACTTCAGCAGCCTTAGCCATGGAATCAGCATCTGGGATAAGACCAGAGGTGGAACGATATTCTTCTGGAGGAAGGATGAAGTCGTTAACTTCGCCGTAGAAGTAGTCACGTGGAACGTCGAGGTAAACTGGGCCACGTTCTGCATACATGGTACGGAAAGCGGTACGTACGCAGTCAGCTGCACGGCTTGGGTGAGGAACTTGGAAAGACTTCTTGGTGATTGGCTTAAAGATAGGTACTTGGTCTACTTCTTGGAAGCCGTCCCAACCAACAGAGGTAGAACCAGCGGAAGGACCGATTACGAGTACTGGGGAGTGTGCTTGGTAAGCGGTTGCTACGGAAGTAACAAGGTTGGTGATACCAGGGCCGTTTTGACCGGTGCAAACACCAACTTTACCAGTTACACGGTTGTAAGCGTCCATCATGTGACCTGCGGTGTGTTCGTCGCGGCAAGCGATGAAACGGATACCTGCTGCTGGCATCAAGTCAAGCATATCCATGAAAGCGGAACCTACGATACCTGCGCAGTATTCAACGCCTTCCATTCTAAGTTGTTCGACAATAGCTTCACTTGGTGTCATTTTTTGTTTTTCTGCCATTTTATTGCCTCCTTAAAATTTAACGTTTCGCTTTTCTGCGAAATCGTTGTTAATGTATTAACCAAGGTTTCGTTGTTGGAATTTTGTTTCAACAACTCCTTGCAATATTAAAATACCATACCGTTTTCACATTGGCAATAGCCATTGTCATTATTCAACCATTCGTCCATTATAGGAAGACACAAAAATAGTTATAATTCGAGCAATTTATACTTGATTTTTTGGGATTTATAATATTTATTCCTCTGATATATCGCTAAAGTTCCATTTCTACGTCAAAATATTTGTTAATAGTTTAAGAGTTCTCAGAATATTGCAAGGTGTCATTGCAAGTGTTTTTCTGTTGCAGTTAAAACAAACGAGGGCGTTTTGTCCACCATCGGCATACAAATATACTCTAAAGAATCGATGCCATCTATTTTTACTCGACGTTTTTGATCAAAATCATCAAAATCCGTGCTTATCCATCAGATTCCTCACCCTTTTTACCTCCAAGTAAGCTTTTTCAACACCGATCGGTTAACCACTCCGCTTTAAATCACCCGCACGTTGCAACGTTTACCTCCATCATTTTTGCCATTTATTAATGACTAGTGCAGTATAAAAGAAACGCTCGCATTTTCAAGACGAGAATGCGAGCGCTTTTTTGTGTATAGGTAAACGTAGGGAAGGAATAACTTTTGCCTTCCACCAAACGTAAGGTGAGGCACACGAAAATGAAATGCCATGTTTCCCGGCATTTCTATCCTTTCACGCAACAAAAAAACGCCTCGATGACTCGAGACGTTTGTGATCCTGGCAATGACCTATCTTTCCAGCAAAAGAATAGCAAGT
>CAKQDL010000042.1 GCA_934229395.1 uncultured Peptococcaceae bacterium
AAGGTCTCCAATTCGCTATCCGTGAAGGTGGCCACACTGTAGGTGCTGGTACCGTTTCTAGCATCATCGAATAATTTTAATTTTACAATAGGATTAGAGCACTATGCTCTAATCCTATTTTTTATGCAGAATTGTTGAATAACACTAGAATAGGACCATCAGATGTGCTATAATTCGACTGTTATCTTAGACGTGTTTCTTCAAAAAAATGAAACGTGGCTATTAAAAAATTTGCTAGAAGAGGAGAGTTTGTTTGTATGAAAATAGAACAATTAGAGTTTCTGATTGAAGTTGTTAAAGCAGGTTCTATTAATGCAGCTAGCAAAAAAATATTTATTTCTCAACAGAGTTTAAACCAATCCCTACGCAATCTTGAAGACGAAATAGGTTTCGATGTGTTGAATCGTACCAAGAAGGGCGTGACCCTTACAGAACGTGGCCGCGAAGTGTTTAGCGCGGCACAGGCCATTGTGGCGCGTTACGACCAAATGCTTCGCCAAATTTCTTCTTTAAAAGGCGATGTGACCGACACCATCAGCGGCAAAATGAATGTTCACGCATCTCCAATGGTCAGCGCGAGCATCATGCCTGTTGTCTATGTGGATTATAAGCACAGTTTCCCGAAGGTGCAGCTCTACTGCCAAGAGCGTTACCAAGACGATATCATTCGTGCTGTTTCTGAAACACCTGGCGATGTAGGGTTTGTTTTGGTTGGCAATGTCCTAAAGGACTTTTTTGAAAAAATACCAGACAACGTGGAATTATCACTCCTGTGTGCCTACCCGATTTACATTGCTATGTCACCACGTCATCCATTGGCGCATCAGCATACCCTTTCCTTGCAATCCATCAAGGATTATCCGCTCATTATTTATGAAGCAGGTGGCATCCAAGGCGAGCATGCGTTGCAAAACGAAGTGGATATGCACATCTTGCTCAGCACCAACAATTCCAACATGGCGCGTGAGCTTTTGAGCGAAGGGGAGGCGCTTATGTATTCCTTCCCACCGTATGTCACACGCAACTGCTTCCAGGATTGCGTACATATTCCGCTCAATGCAAAGAACATTGTCTTTGAGCTCTATATGGTTCAAAACAAGGAAGCCAACGCCAGTCAACGCCGCTTAATAGACAGCTTTAGCTCTGTTTTTCAACAGTATATGTAAGGACAATGAGGTCTCAGTCGCTTTTTGCGCTGGGACTTTTATTATTTCTTCCTCTCTGGCTTCCCCACCCTTTTTTTGGGAAAAAGCTGGCAGCACAGAAGCGCAAGCGGAAGTGATGACTGATGAGGGGGAATAGGCGAAGCAAACATACTTTATTAGAGCGCTCTTATCGGCCTTACTTGCGTTTAAGAGCGCTTTGAGCTACAATAATAACAATGTTGTATGAAAGCTTGTATTGGAGGATTTACTATGAAGCTTACAAATGAACAAATGGACGAACTCGTCACACGCCTTGTTGAATGGATGCGTGAACGTTTAAATAGCACTGGTGCGAAGAATGCCGTTGTTGGTATTTCTGGCGGTAAGGACAGCTCCACTGTGGCTGCCTTGTGTGTAAAAGCCTATGGAAAGGACCACGTCTTTGGTGTGCTCATGCCAGATGGTGAGCAAAGCGACATTGATTATGCCAAGGATTTGAGCAAAGCTCTCGATATCCAATCGACGGTTGTTAATATTCATGGTGTAACGAGCGCTTTCTACGAAATGCTCAACGCGTCGGATATGATTGACGAAATCAGCCGTCAAACCATTTTGAATTTGCCACCACGCGTGCGTATGACAACCCTTTATGCTATTGCGCAAAGCAAGGATGCTGTTGTCGTAAATACCTCCAATTTATCTGAAGACTGGGTAGGCTATGCCACCATTTATGGCGATACCGCTGGTGCCTTTTCGCCATTGGCCATGCTTACCACCGATGAAGTGATTCAACTTGGTTTGGCCCTTGGTTTGGAGGAACGCTTTGTGGTAAAACCACCATCTGATGGTCTCACAGGAAAAACCGACGAGGATGTGTTGGGTTTTACCTATGCAGCGCTCAATGATTACATTCGCGAAGGCAAGGTCACAGAGGCGCTCAAGCCAGTGATTGACCGTAAGCATTTAATCAGTCGTTTTAAATTCCAAACCATTCCAATGTTTAACCCACATTTACCAATTGTGGCCGAGGACATTGCACACGTATACGATGATGTAGGAGAAAAGTGAGGTATTATGGCTAGAAAGAAATTTGAAGACGGATTTAAGGAAGACGTTGTACAATACTGCAAGGATCATCCGGAAAAAACCATCAAGGCTTGTGCAGAAGACAAGGGCATTGGCTATTCTACCTTGCGCCGTTGGCTTTCTGAAGCCGAAGAAAAGGTCTCTGATGCGCCAAAGGTAGAAGAGAAAGATGCTGTAGAGAAAAAAGTGCAGCAGGAGCCGGTTAAAGAAGAAGCGGAACAAGCGGAGGTTAAAGCTGCACCTGTTGCTGAAACAAAAACTGATACAAAAGTCGAAACGGAGGTTGAACCTGAAGCTGAAGAGGCGACAGAGCCGGTTAAAACTGAGCCAGTGGCCGCAGAAGCACCAAAAGTGCGCGAAGAAAAAAAGGATGAGGCGAAACCAGAACCAAAAGCCGAACCTAAAGCGCCAACACTTGTGGCAGAATCTGCTGAGTTTAAGGCGAAGGTGGCACAGCTGCCAACAGCAACACCAGCCGCCAAACGTGCAAGTTCCTTTGGCGCGCAGCATAAGACCAATCCAAACCGACCAACTGTTGGCGAAATCGCCCAAGGCATAGAGGCTGGCGTGAATAATGTCAAGGAACGCCTCGGTCGTTTCACCAAGCAGCTTGGCATGAAGAAAAGAAAAAAATAGGAGAGCGTTGCCTTTTTATGACGCTAAATTTTACGGATAAGAGGTGTGTGGATGAAAAAAGAAAAACTCAAATATTTCGCTTTAGCGATTGTCTTGTTTTTTGCAGGTTTTTGTATGTTCGCAGCCTTCACCTTTAGTGTGGGTGGATGGAGCGGCATTTTGGCAGCCATCTTTATTTTTGGCGCTGTTGCGTGCCTAGTCAAAGCTTTTTCTGTTGGCGCAGCACCAATGTCGCCACCGCCAAAACCAGGCGATCCAAAACCTAAACGCTAATCATCGGCACTCAGGAATTCGGAGGAATAGCCTGAGTGCTTTTTGTTGCTTTATGAAAGGAATAGAAAATGACTTGGAGTTTTACATTTGTAATAAGCAGCGTGCTCCTAGGCGTTGGCTTAGCCATGGATGCCTTTTCGGTATCGGTGGCCAATGGCTTAAATGAGCCGCGTATGAAGCAAGGGCGTATGTGGTTGATTGCAGCCGTGTTTGCCTTTTTTCAGGTGGCCATGCCCTTGATTGGGTGGGTCTGCGTACACACCATTTTGCAGTATTTTCAAATGCTGGAAAAATTCATTCCATGGATTGCTCTCATCTTGCTTTGCGTGATTGGTGGCAAAATGATTGGTGAGGCGATAAAGGGTACAGAAGAAGAGGTTGGGGCAGGCGCAGGGATTGGTCTTGGTGCACTTGCCGTGCAAGGCATTGCCACATCCATCGACGCTTTGTCTGTGGGCTTTGCCATTGCTGATTACATCTTTGCCATGGCCCTCGTAGCCTGCTGCCTCATTGGTCTGGTGACCTTGGCTATTTGTTATGGCGGTCTTCTTATAGGTAAAACGGTAGGGAATAAATTTTCAAAAGGTTCCAATATTTTAGGTGGCGTGATTCTTATTTTAATTGGCATAGAAATCTGTGTTACAGGCGCATTTTAGGCGCAAAAAGTCATCTGCACGAAAGAGTTGCAGATGACTTTTTTATTTGCACGTGGTATAGTAAAAAGAAATAATAGAATAAATAAGTTTTTGGAGGTGGTTGTATGGCAGATTTAAACAAGCTGAGCGCACGCTATCAGCACAAAAAGCTCCTAGAAAATCGCTTGGAAGCCTTGCTAGAGGAAGTAAAGGACGCTGAACAGGCCGTTCGCCAAGGGCAGGCCAGATGCGAGGAGGAGAACCTAGACCTTAGAAAATTTGAATCAAACGACTTCAAGCAGTTTTGGCTCAAGCTGCGCGGCCAATATGAGCAACGATTGTTAGAAAACAACGAGAAGGCAGCTCTCGCTATGAAAAATCTCAACGAGGCGAAAACGCACGTTTTTGACCTTGAAAAGGAAATCGCCCAAGTGCGTGATACCCTGAGAGATTTGTCCGATGCCGAAGAAGCCTACGAAACGGCCTTGGCACAGCGCATTGAGCATCTTGACTACAGCGTGCATCGCGAAGAAATCATCCGTATGCGGGAGCGCATCAGCTACGACGAATACCAAAAAAAATGCCTAGAGGACGTTATAGAAAGTGTCAAAATCGCTCAGCGTCTTTTGGAAGACTTGCGTCTTGGCTTCCGCCAAATGGATTTGGATGGCGATGGTCTATTGGATGTGACCGATGAGAGCCAAATTAAATTTATCACTGGTTGCTCGGAGCTTCGTGTACGCATACATATTATTGAACAATTATTAAGCGAAATTGATGCTCATGAATTGGAAGAGCTGCATATCAGTGAAAAATTTACCATCAATACCCTCGATTTGTTCTTCAATAAGGGCACAAAGGGGTTGCAAAAAATAGCCTCAAAAAAGGCAATCCAGTCCCTTCGTGCAACATCCGACGCCTTGGATGCGTGCGACATCACCAGCCGCGAGCTGCTTAGAGAAATTGCCCTAAGAAAAACAAAGCATCAAGAGGCGCTCGAGCAATTCATCGCAGAAACAGAAATTTAATAAAAAAATAGAGGAAAATTTTCACAAAGATATTGTCAAACGATTTTGAATAATTTAATATATGGGTATAATAAAATTCTGAATTAATGTGCTAACCAAAGGAGGCAATCTTATGAAAGCTTATGATAGCAGCATTATCCGTAATATCGCAGTTGTATCTCACGACGGCGCCGGAAAGACCGCGCTCGTAGAATCCATGCTCCTTATGTGCAAGGGCGTTGATGCGGTTGGCCGTGGCAAAGACAACAAGCATATTTTGGACTTTGAACCAGAAGAAATTACGCGTAACGTTACCATCCAGCTCGGCATGGCGCCTTGCGAATGGAATGGCTACAAGCTCAACTTTATTGACACCCCAGGCTATTCAGAGTTTAGTGGTGAAATTAGCGAAGCCTTGCGTGCAGCCGATGGCTTGATGCTCGTAGTATCCGCCGACAGTGGTGTGCAGGTAGATACCATCCGCGCATGGGGCTATGGCAAGTCCTTGCATTTACCACGTCTTATCTATATAAATAAGATGGATGTAGAAAACGCAGATTTCTTTGGTTCCCTAGAAAGCCTAAAAGCTACCTTTGGCAAGTCTGTTATGCCACTGCAGGTACCAATTGGTGAAGGTAAGGATTTCTGCGGTATCATCGACGTGCCTACTATGAAGGCTTATGAATGGGTGGGCGCAGAACGCAAGGAATGCGCCATTCCTCCAGAGCTTGAGGACCGTGCGCAGGAAGTGCTTGATATGTGCATGGAAGCAGCAGCCGAAGGTAACGATGCATTGCTTGAAAAATACCTCGAAGGCGAACCGCTCACCATCGATGAAATGTACGAAGGCCTTTATGATGGTATGATCAACGGTCGTGCGTGCCCTGTGCTTTGCGGTAGTGCTGTATCTCATATTGGCTCTCGTTTGCTTTTAGATTGCCTTGTTAAATATATGCCAGATACCACCAAACGTGTGAATGAAGCCATTAACGTCGACAGCGGCGAAGAAGTCTTGGTTGAATATACCGATCCATTTTCTGCCTTTGTCTTTAAAACCAGCCTCGATCCATTCTCTGGCAAGCTCAGCTACGCGCGTGTTATCAGCGGCAAGGCCACAAATGGCATGAGCTATTACAACACCACCAACGACAGCGAAGGCAAGATTTCCAAGATGTTTACCCTTATTGGGAAGCAGCAGGTGCCACTTGATGAAGCCTCTGCCGGCGATATTATTGTACTTCCTAAGCTCGACAACGTACGCACAGGCGATACCTTGGCAAGTAAGGAATTTGCTGTAAAATATCCAGCCATCGACTTCCAACCATCCCTTTATACCGTTTGTGTGCGTGCCATCAACAAGGGTGAAGAAGATAAACTCGGCACAGCCCTTAATAAAATCAACGAAGAGGACCCAACCTGCGTAGTAAGAAAAGACGCAGAAAGCGGTCAATTGCAGCTTTCTTGCATGGGCGAGGTACACCTTGACCACATCATGAACAAGATGGAACGCAAGTATGGCGTCAAGGCCAACATTGAAAAAGTCTACATTCCTTACCGTGAAACCATCCGTGGCAAAGCGACCGCCGAAGGCAAGCACAAAAAGCAAAGTGGTGGCCATGGTCAATATGGTCATGTTGTGTGTGATTTGGAACCATCCACCAATGGCGAAGCCTTTGAATTTGTTGATGCCATTGTAGGTGGCGCGATTCCACGCCAATTCATTCCAGCCGTTGAAAAGGGTGCCATTGAAACCTTAGAAAAAGGCGTTATTGCAGGATACCCACTCATCAACATTAAAATGACCCTTAAAGATGGCTCTTACCACAGCGTAGACTCCTCTGAAATGGCCTTTAAGATGGCCGCATCCCAAGCTCTGCGCAAGGGAATTCCAGAGGCCAAGCCAATTCTTTTGGAACCAGTTTATGCCGTAGATGTTGTGATTCCAGAAGACTTCATGGGTGACGTGATTGGCGATATCAGCTCCAAGCGCGGCCGCGTGCTCGGTATGGAACCAGGCGAAGATGGCATAACCACTGTGAAAGCAAGAGTACCTTACGCAGAAATGCTCGACTATGGCGTGCAGTTGCGTGCCATGACCCAAGGCAGAGGCAGCTTCGATATGGTATTTGATACCTACGAAGAAGTGCCAGCCAAGTTAGCAGAAGAAATCAAAGCAGCCTATGACGGTGGCGAAGACGATTAAAAAATTGGGACGAACGAGAAATAGCGATTTTAAGGATACGTAAATACAAATGAATAAGGGGCAGTCAGGAAATAGACATACAGCCTTCAAATGAATAGAATAAGCCTTCCCCTCTGAGAGGTGGAAGACTTATTCTATTGCATATACGCATTTAAAAAAATTGCTATTTCCCGCTCGTCCCCTTTTGTTATTTATCTGTAGCCTGTATGTCTATTTATCGCTCGTCCCCTTTAAGTGAAGGAGTAAAAATGACCGATAGAACCACAAACCCTTTAGCAGAAAATGTGAAGCTTCAGGTGATTGCACGCATTCACACGGCATTCCCCGAAAAATTTGGCGTGCCAAGACAAAGTGGCGTGGTAGAGGGCTTAGAAAGTCGCATCGTATTTGAGAAGGAATACCGCAATAAGGACGCTTTGAGGGGGCTAGAGGGCTATGACTATCTCTGGCTCATTTGGTCCTTTTCAGAGGCCATTAGAAGCCAATGGTCACCAACAGTGCGCCCACCTCGTATGGGTGGCAATGTGCGCATGGGCGTTTTTGCCACGCGCTCACCCTTTAGACCAAACCCGCTGGCCCTTTCCTCGGTACGCCTTTTGCGCATCGAAGAAACGAAGGACGAGGGTATGGTCCTCGTTGTTGACGGGGCAGATATGATGGATGGCACCCCGATTTACGATATTAAGCCTTATTTGCCATTTACAGACAGCCATCCCGAGGCACGCGCAGGTTTTGCCGATGCGGTTAAAAATGATGACATCGAGGTCGTCTTCCCAAAAGAATTACTAGAGAAGCTGCCAAAGCATTTGCAAAAAGGTGCCGTGGCCATGCTCGCGCAAAACCCAACACCACATTATAAAAACGACCCAGAGCGCGTCTATGGCCTGGCCTTTGCAGAGTTCACGCTACGCTTTGTGGTCAAAGAAAATACACTCACCGTCATAAGTGTTGAGGCGTAATATATTGACAATAA
This sequence comes from uncultured Peptococcaceae bacterium, assembly GCA_934229395.1. Lineage (GTDB taxonomy): Bacteria > Bacillota > Peptococcia > Peptococcales > Peptococcaceae > UMGS1590. The sequence continues at coordinate 7,959 of CAKQDL010000042.1, forward strand.
AGCCGTGAGGATATAAGATACACACGGAAGATGAAAACTACCAAATATGGAGGGGACAACATGGTTTTTGAACAGGTAAAAGATAGCCTTGCAGACATTAAAAGCGTAAATCGAGATACCATCGAAATGGACACCAACCTTAGCAAGGACCTTGGCGTGGATTCTATTGACGCAGTAGAGCTCATTATGGCTGTAGAAGAAGTATACGACATCACCATCTCTGTAAAAGAAGCCGAAGAGCTTATCACTGTGGCAGATATCGTCGAATACATCGAAGATCACATCGAAGAATAAGATTACAAAAAGCATAGACAATTCGATTTGAATAAAACGCCCAATTGGAGTATACTGTATAGAGAAAATGCTCAAGGGCATGACAATTCAAAGGAGAGATATAACCAATGAATGATATTTGGGAAACACTTGAATCACGTATTAAAGGCAAAAACATCACCATCGTATTTCCAGAAGGCGAAGACGTTCGTATCTTAGGTGCAGTAGCTCGTCACCAAAAAGACGGCCTCATCGTTCCTATCGTGCTCGGCAACCCAGAAGCAGTAAAGGCAGTAGCAAAAGAAAACGGCATCGAACTCGGCGATGTACAAATCATCGACCCAGCAAACTATGCAGAATACGACGAAATGGTTGCTAAGTTTGTAGAACGCCGCAAAGGCAAAGCAACCGAAGAAAAAGCACGCGTACAACTTCTAGACCCTAACTACTTTGGCACCATGCTTATCTTTATGGGCAAGGCAGACGGTATGGTAAGCGGCGCTTGCCACTCCACCGGCGACACCGTTCGTCCAGCACTTCAAATCGTAAAGATGAAGCCGGGCTGCTCCCGCGTAAGTGGTGCAATGGTTATGCTCAAGGGTGAAGAACGTTATCTCTTCAGCGATATCGCTATCAACATCACCGTTGATGCTCAAGCAATGGGCGAAATCGCAGTAGAAAGTGCAAAGACCGCAAAGACCTTTGACATCGACCCTAAGGTTGCTCTTTTGAGCTTCTCCACCATGGGCTCCGCAGTTTCCCCAGAAAGCCAAAAGGTTGCAGAAGCCACCAAGATTGCTCAAGAACTCGCTCCAGAACTCCCAATCGACGGCGAACTTCAATTTGACGCAGCATTCGTAGCAAGCGTTGGTGAACGCAAGGCGCCAGGCTCCAAGGTAGCTGGCCATGCCAACACTTTCATCTTCCCTAGCCTCGAAGCAGGTAACATTGGTTACAAGATTGCTCAACGCTTCGGCGGTTTTGAAGCCATTGGGCCAATTCTCCAAGGTCTTGCAAAACCAATCAACGACCTTTCCCGTGGCTGCAACGAAGAAGACGCTTACAAGCTCGCGATTATCACTGCAGCTCAAGCAGTAGCTGAATAAGATGAACTATTAAAAGGAGTCCTCCATGTTAGAGAAATCTAGCAAGGAGGGCTCCTTGCTTTTGCAAAATTGGCCAATGGGGCTTTTTGGACGATGGGAAAGGGCATAACAGACAAGTTTCTTTGCTAGATGCAATGGAAAAAATTGGAGAAGAAGCTCTGAGTGCACACGATGCCTTAAATGATGCCTGAAACACAGTGAGCGTTTGCCAACATCTTGATATGAAAAAAGGCCTTGCGGAGTATAGAGAACTCCAAAAGCGCGTGCAAAGCCTAGAACATCAACTTGAGAGAAGCCACATGTACAACAAAAGACGAAGCACTGCACGACCAAGCGCTTACCGATGTTTGGTGTCCAATTTGTGGCGCAAAGGCCACCTGTAGCGATATTGTAAAGCAAAATAACGAAAAAAGCATTGGTGTTGGCCGCTGTGAAAATGGTGGTGAGTTCCTAGTAAGGTTTAAATTTAAGAAATTGAGTGACGGAAACTATGGCGTTTCGCGCATCATTTACGAAATGAATGAAGAAAGCAGGCAGTATTATACAGCCAAGAAACAGTACGCCGAAGAGTTACGAGCAAAGCATTTACAGAGGATAGAAGAAGAGAAATCCATGAATGAGATGATTCTCTCGTAGTAAGTAGCAATTGTGGATTTAAAATTTAATTGCATCTTTCCCATAATTTTGCTTGCAAAATGGGTATTCATCTGCTAAAATATTATCTTGTAATCCCTGCTCTACAAAGTAGAGCCGTTAGTCCGGGGGGAGGAGGTGCAAAGAATGCGCGATTATGAACTTCTTTATATCATTAAGACTGAAGTAAGCGAAGAAGACAACCAAGCTGTCATCGAACGTTACAACGGTATCCTCGAAAGCGAAGGTGCTGAAGTAGTAAAGGTTGACAAATGGGGCAAGAGAAAGCTTGCTTACACCATCGATAAAAAGTACACCGATGGTTTCTACGTTTTAGTGACATTTAAGGGCGAAGCTAACGCTGTCAACGAAGTTGACCGTTTGATGAAGATTGATGAAAAACTCATCCGCCACATGATCACCCGTGTAGGCGAATAAGTTTCACTAAGAAAGGTGGCCTAAGGAATGAACAAAGTTATTTTGATTGGTCGATTGGTGGCTGATCCTGAATTGCGCTACACCCCGAGTGGTGCAGCAGTGTGCAATTTTAGAATAGCTGTGGATCGTCCTTTTAACTCTCAAAGTGGCGAACGTGAAGCAGATTTTATCGACATTGTTGTTTGGAACAAGTCTGCAGAAAATGTAGCTAAGTACATGAGCAAGGGCCGTCAAATTGCCGTTGAAGGACGTCTTCAAATTCGTAGCTACGATGGAAAAGATGGACAACGCCGTTGGGTAACCGAAGTCATTGCCAACAATGTAGAATTCATTGGTGGTGGCGGCAACGGTGGCAATGGTGGTGGCAGTTATAACAATAACAACAGCTACCAACGACAAGGTGATTCATTCTCTCAAAGTGCGCCAAGAGTAGATAACAGCAACTCTCTTGGTTCCTTCGGCACAGAAGTCAGCTTCAGTGACGAAGATTTGCCGTTTTAATTAAAGAAAGGAGTCTCAACTATGGCAAGAAGAGAACGCAGCAGACGTTCACGCAAGAAAGTTTGCCAGTTCTGTGTTGATAAAGTCGAATTCATCGATTACAAAGACACGAACCGTCTTAAAAAGTACATGACCGAACGTGGTAAAATTCTTCCACGTCGTATCACTGGTAACTGCGCAAAGCATCAACGCGCACTCACCACTGCAATCAAGCGTGCTAGAGCAATGGCATTGCTTCCATATTCCAACGACTGATTGTAATATATGGCCTCATCCCTCGGGATGGGGCTTTTTTGTTACCAAAGATTATCCTTTTGGAAGATGCAATTGTATTTACACAGAGGATGCAGTGCGTTATACTAAAGATAGATAAAAATGATGATTTGTATTTGCCTTATTGCCTTATTGCCCTATTGCCCTTTCGACGAAAAAGGAGGCTTCTTATGGAACAAAGATTTTTTAAATGCGAAACTTGCGGCAACATGATTGCCATTGTTAAGGATGCTGGTGTACCTATGATGTGCTGTGGCAAGAAAATGGTGGAAATCGTTCCGGGTACCACCGATGCTGCTGTAGAAAAGCACGTGCCTGTGTATGAGAAGAAGGACAACATTGTAACTGTAAAGGTTGGCTCGGCAGAACACCCAATGGCGCCTGAACATTATATTGAATGGGTATCCTTGCAAACCAAAGCTGGCAACCAAAGAAAACCACTCGCTCCAGGCGAAAAGCCAGAGGTATGTTTCGCCCTTTGCGAGGGCGATGAAGTGGAAGCCGCTTATGCCTACTGCAATCTTCATAGCCTTTGGAAAGGCTGAGCGTGATATAGCGCCCAAATGAAAACGAAGCGACCGTGATGCATTGTCACAGTCGCTTCGTTTTTTTGGTGCAAGGGACAGTGAAAAAGGCTCAGAACGAAGCCGCGTATTCTGAGCCTTTTGGGTTTGTGTGATTTAGTCTAGTTCGAGATCTCCTGGTAGTACAAGGTTTAAGACCACAGAAACAATAAATACAACAGCGACACAGTTTTCTGCAAAGATTGTTTGAATAATTGCAGGGAATACTGCAAAAATTTCAGGAACCTGCGTAAAGCCTAAGCCTGCAGAAAGGGAGAGGGCGACAATGGTGATGTTTCTTTGGCTAAAGCCGGCCTTTTCAATCATTTGCATACCGCTTACAACAATGGTGCCGTACATCATGAGGGTGCATCCGCCAAGAACGGCGTCGGGCAGTGTTGCCAAAATAGCACCTATAATTGGAAAGAATCCAGCCAAGAGCATAATGACTGCACCTGTGAAGACAGCGAAGCGGTTTACAACCTTTGTCATGGATACAAGACCAACATTCTGACTAAAGGAAGTAATTGGTAAGCTGCCTAAAAGGCCAGAAAGTACACTCGTAAACCCGTCGCAAGCAAGGGAGCCGGACAGCTCTTTGACGGTAGCAGGACGGTTTAAACCAGTCGAGGCCAAAGCCGAGGTATCGCCAATACCCTCAGTCATAGAAACCAAGTAAATGACGATGACTGTAAGAATCGCATTTAAATGAAATTCAGGTTTAAAAGGAAGCACTTCAGGAAGTGCGATGATGCCGACCGAATCAAGGGAAGAAAAATCTACAACACCCATGAAACACGCAGCAATATAGCCTACAATGAGTCCGAAAAGAACCGATAGCTGTTTCCAAAAGGATTTGGCAACAATATTAAAGCCAAGACAGCACACAAGGGTAATGGTACCTAAAATTAAATTTTCGCTAGAACCAAAGTCGGCACTACCGGAACCACCGCCAAAAGAGGTTGCGCCAACAGGAAGAAGAGAAAACCCAATGGCTGTAACAACAGAGGCTGCAACAATAGGTGAAATAAACCCAAGCCAATATTTGGCGAATAGGCCCAAGACCATTTCTACAATCCCGCCCACGATGACGGCGCCAACAACGACACCATAGCCATAGGCTGGACCAATATAGCACAAGGCTGCTACAAAGGTAAAGCTAAGCCCTAAAACAATTGGTAGGCCAGAGCCAATGCGCCCTATAGGATAAATTTGGAGCATTGTGCCGATACCTGCAACAATCATTGCACTTTGAATCAGCTTGGCTGTTGATGCAGCGTCTAGTTCACAGGCGCCTGCAACAATAAGAAGTGGAGCAATATTTGCCACAAACATTGCCAAGATGTGCTGGAGGCCAAAGGGAATCGCTTGGGCTACAGTAATTTTCCCATCGAGCTGGCGAAGGTTCTGGGCTGTATATTTGTTATTCATATTTTTTGTTTAGCCCCTCCTAGTGTTGCGCGCGCAATTCGATGCTGCCATCTTCCCAGTTCATGGCATCAACAATGGCCAGCGATTCTAATTGATAGCCCAAGTTGCGGATGATGCGGCCACCAGGCTGGAAGCCTTTTTCAATAGCAATACCAATGCCTTCTACAGTAGCACCTGCTTCGCTCGCAATGCTGATGAGCCCTTGCAAGGCACAGCCATTTGCCAAGAAGTCGTCGATGATTAAAACGTGGTCATCAGCAGTTAAAAACTTTTTAGAAACAATGATTTGGTTTTTGTTTTTGTGGGTGAAAGATTCTACCTCTGCAGTATACATTTCACCTTCTAGGTTAATGCTCTTTGCTTTTTTTGCAAATACAACAGGCACGCCAAATTCAATGGCTGCAATACAAGCAATGCCGATGCCAGAAGCTTCAATGGTCAAAATTTTGTTGATGGTCTTGTCGTTAAAAAGACGCTTCCATTCTTTGCCCATTTCGCTAAATAGGGCAATGTCCATTTGATGGTTTAAAAAGCTGTCTACCTTCAGCACATTGCCCTCTTTTACAATGCCGTCTTTAAGAATACGCTCTTCTAAGCAATTCATAGTGTGAGTCTCCTTTTTAAGTTAGTGATACAATATTATACTGGAAAATGTAGCAATTGCCATAGTTTTTCTCTGACAAATTTCATAAAAATGCGAGTGAAAAAAAGCCACCGTGATGGGCATGTCAAGGTAGCTTCGTTTTATTATGCGAAAATAGCGTTGATTTCTATGCGAAGGGTTGGCAGGGATGTAGAGGTTATGGTGCCAGTGCAGATGGTGGTGTCGGTACGATTGGAAAAATCAAAGATAATCACGCATTTTTCTTCAGGTGAGATAATCCAGTATTCTCTGATGCCACACTTTGAATGGGGTGGCAAAGTGTGCCAATGAGTGCTTGGCGAAGTTCGAAATAAATATTTCAAGCAATGCGTTGATGGGTCAAAGAGGGACGTGGCGACATTAGAATAATGCCGTCGATGAGCTCATAGTTCCAGCTTTCTTTGCGGGGAAGCGCATCAAATTCTTCCAATGTGTATGTTTTAAAGACATCAGATTCACTCATAGTACCAACTTTTTTCATTTTATCATAGCATTCATGAAGCGTTTAGGCAATTATTTGGCAAGAGCAAAGCATCATCAACCAAACAATTGACCAGCAAGCTTGAGCTTTTCTTTTGGTGGAAAGTGTGCATCGAAGGCTTCTACATCCTCCTCGCTTACAAAGTAGCCCTGTGGCGGCCCGTAGACACCTGTGATGCCTTCGAGGAAGTGTGGGGTGAGTTCGCGACAGAGAAAGAACGGCGCGTCTTCGCCCTCGGGTACGCCTTGGTAGCGCAAGCCAAAGCAGGAGGCTAGGACAAAGCCAGAGTGCTTGTAAAACTCAATGTTCCCTTCTATACAAACAGCACCAAAACCCAGTTTGGTGGCTTCATCTAAGGCAAAATCAAGAAGCGCTTTCCCCAAGCCTTGGCGTTTATACGCAGGCAATATGCCAATAGGACCCATGGTGAGCGTTGGCAGGCTTGTGCCATCGTCTAGGATAATTTCTGAGCGCATAAACATCACTTGGCCAATGAGCTTGCCTTTGCAGTCCATCACAAAATCAAGCTCAGGTACAAAGGCAGGGTCCGAGCGCAATACATGGAGCACATAATGCTCTGAGCAGCCGGGGCGGTAAACATTCCAAAAGGCCTCGCGTACAAGGTTTTCACAGACGCTATAATCGCGTGGTTCTTCCAAACGGATGGTATAATCGGTAATCATAGTCATGCTCCTTTTGTGTAAAAACGGTGAGCGATTGTTAACTTTATTATAAAAAAGACGCAGCAACGAATCAAGGCTGCGATTGACAATTTTAAGAGGCTTCATTAAGATGAAGTCATCTAGTAGAAGAAGGAAGTGAGCGAGATGGTTTTTGATGGTCATTCGGATATTTTTACAGATGTTCTTAGACGCCGGCTCGCGGGCGAAACACAGGTGCTCGCGCAAAATCATTTGCCACGTTTGCGTGGGGGCGGCATAGAAGGTGGCTGCTTTGTGCTGTGGGTCGATCCACCTTATACCAACGATTATACGGCGCGCACCGAGGATTGGCTGCGCGAGATTGCCCTAGAAATGAACGCATGCCAGGACGCTGTGCTGGTGCGCAATTTGAGCGACATAGAAAGGGCCAAGGCCGAGGGCAAGTTCTATATCCTCATGGGTATTGAAGGCCTGAGTGTGATGGGTGAGGACCTGGATGTTCTTGACAGACTTTATGATTTTGGCGCTCGTCACGCCATGCTTACGTGGAACGAAGAAAACCTTCTCGCTACAGGTGTGCGCGGCGCTTCTTCGCGTGGCCTTACGCTTATGGGCAAACGCACGGTGCAGCACATGGAAGAAAAAGGCATGGTTGTGGATGTAAGCCATCTCAATGAACCTTCCTTTTGGGATGTGATGGACCTTGCGCATGGGCCAATTGTGGCGAGTCATTCCAATGCCCGCGTCCTTGCGGATGTAGCGCGCAACCTGAGTGATGAACAGCTGCGCGTTCTTGCGCAAACAGATGGCCTAGTGGGGATTAATGCCTTTCACGAATTTGTAAATGACGATATAGAAAAGCGCACCATCGATGGCTTGGTCGAGCAGGCTGTGTACATAGCCGATAAAATTGGCACGCGACATTTGGCTTTGGGCTTCGACTTTCTTGAATTTCTTGCCACAGATATTGATGGCACACCGCGTGAAGATACCGACGCCTTGCTCGTGGGCCTAGAAAATTGCACCAAGGTGCCACTCTTTTTAGAAAAGCTGCGCCAAGCCGGTTTTGCACAAGCAGAGGTAGAGGACATTGCTGTGAATAATTGGCAGCGCATTTTAGCAGATATTTTAAAATAAAATGGGAAAATAGCAACAACCATTTAATTCATAAATTGCAAGTCCAAGTAGAACAGTAAAAAATCAAGTCACACTATTTTCTGCATTTGAATATACTGCATCTAAAAAGCTGTCAAACAGCTCCTCGGGTGTTGCATAGTCCAGTTGCTTTCTTGGTAGAGCGTTCATTTCGTCAGCGAACTTTAATAGTTGCTCACTTAGTCGTTCAAACTGTGGGCCGTTGTCAGCGGTTATGGTTTTAAACACCTTTGAGAAATGCTCTTCAATGTACGCTTCTCGTAATACCTCAAGAGCTGTCATAACTGAGACTGCATCTTTACCAGGAATTTTGAGCACAATATAGTAGTCTGTCTGCTTCTCGATTAAAGTGAGAACGACAGATTCTTTTCCGCCTCTACGGCCTACTACGGTATCAATTTCCCAATGACCGCATTCAGTTC
>CAKQDL010000043.1 GCA_934229395.1 uncultured Peptococcaceae bacterium
ACCTTCCCCCTCAAGGGGGAAGGCTTCACGAATGCATACACGTCTATGCTGAAAACATACCTTTTTCGACACACTGAAAGCTCCTCTGTTTTGAGGAGCTTTTACTTTAAGCATTAAATATCTACGCTATGGTTAGGGTCGCTGCTTGTCCAAATTTCGTTGTTGTCACCATCTAAGACGTAGGTATGCCAGATGGAAACTTCAGTTACAGTTGAAGAAGCGGTATCCGTGAAGACATTAATTGTTTTGTTATTGGTGTTTGGTGTGGTATCACGATTTAAGAGTCGGCACATTTCGCCTGCGAAGGTTTGACGTGCTGTTCTAATGGTTGGATCGGTAGAATCATAGATACCGCCATTGGTGAGGTCATAACCACAGGTCTTGAGCATCTTACCGAGTTGGTAGCGTGTTGCTACCATACGGTTGACGTTAATGGCGTATTCGTAATCACGACCAAGCTGCTTGTTACCGCCGTAGGTGACATCTTCTAGGCTTACTGCCTTAATGGCACCCATGAAGCAAACTGGCTTGCCGTACCATTCGTTCTTTGGCCATGCATCAGACAGACTGCTAATGGCATCAGTCAGGCTTCTGCCGTTCAAGAGTTTGCTTCTTTGCTCTGCGGTCAAGCCACGAGCGATGACGGCACAAGCTTCTTCTAGGCTGAGATACTTATATTTTTCGGTCATGGTTGGCCACCATTCCATTTGTCCATCTACTGAATAACCAGAGAAGAGCTTTTGGTGGTCATCGGTGGTTGGTTTTGGTTGGGACATGACGATTGGTGTTGCATCGGCAAATACGTCATCATAGTTGTCGCTGGTTGCTGTGGCTCTGTTTTCGTAGCTGTAACTAGCGCCGTCAGATGCAAATCTGAGTTTGAAGGTGATGGTTCTGGTAGCACCTGGTTTCATATCGCCAATAGGAATTTCTAGGCAATCTTGGGTTGCGCCTAGGGTGTAGACATAGCCACTACCCCATGCTCTTGCGACACCGTCCACTTTAACAGAATCAGCGTAGAGGGTGGTACGGCTTGCAACGAGATAATCAACGACCTTTACATTTTCCCAAGTTTTGTCAGTGGTGTTTTCCAACTTAATGGTGTAGACGTTGGTTGGATCTGCTGTAAGATCTACCACTGTCTTTTGGGTTGTTTTGGTAATGGTAGGAACATCATTAGTTGGATTAGAATCCTCTGGAATGGTCGTTGGGTCTACTTTGACAACTGGTGGTACTTTGACGGAGCTGTCGGTAGCACCTACGGAGCCATTTTGTCCGTTGGCTTGTGCTGTGTTGGTTAAGGTGATGGTGTTTTCTTCAATCTGATTTGGTAGTGGGAATTTGCCCCAATCTACCCAGATGGTCTTTTGGACACCAGAGCTAATCATGACTTCGTAGGTTACCTTGACGGTATCGCCTGCTGCGATGTTGCCAATAGGTACGCCAATGGAGTTGCCATTCTTGACGTAGTCGCTGGATTGATAGCCATCTACATAAGGGCCGAGGAATGGCATCATTGATGGCATTCCTCATTTTTCAACGATTAGCTATAACTTTAAACACCGGTTCACCCCAGATACCATTGAAGCAATCTTTCGATGGGTATTGAATCTTGCTGCTGAGGGCGGTTACCTAGACACTTATGCTGTGTTTATCGATGGCACACATATTAAAGCTAATGCCAATATGAAAAAGAAAGCCAAAAAGATAGTTCCTAAAGAGGCAAAACGATACACCACACAATTACAAAAAGAAATAAACGAAGATCGAGAAGGACACGGCAAGAAGCCGTTTGATTTCGATGATAATCCTCCAAAAGAAGAAAAGGAGCGCACAGTATCTACAACAGATCCAGATAGTGGCGTCTTCGTAAAAAGTGAGCACAAAAGAGGTTTTGCTTACGACAGACTGAGCGTTCCACCGCTAGGGTGAAACGCCTTTTTTATCGCTCGAGCACTTCCTTACTATGAAGGAGGGTATCGTCTATTAAAATGTCGATGGTCCACTCGCCTTTTAGGTGGTCGACTGGGATGGCCCAGTTGAGTTGGCGTTCTATGCCGCCGGCGTAGGTGTAAATCCATTCGGCGCCGAAGGGCTTGCGGTTGGTTACGAGGAAGTATTGGTGCTTTTCCTCACCCTTGCGCAAAATGAGGACGCAAGCTTCTCCCTTAAAGAAGCTGCCGCTCAAGTAGAGGCGCGTGTCATCTTGCCAAAATTCAATGGTCATTTCGTCTTCAAGCTGGCCCTCGTCTGCAACTGGAAGGTCAATGTCTACCTCAAAAGATGGGGCCCATTGGCCATAAATATGGCATTGCTTTTGGATGCTATCTTGGCCTGTTGGTGTGAAGAGAGCGGCAGCGGCAAGGTTGGTTGCTGCCTTTAGGTGAGCACGCCTTTCTTTTTCGTGATAGAGCATCACATGGGCTTCAAGCTTGAGATCGTTTTGACGCTTTAACGCCAAGACTCCAGGCACAACGGAGTCGCTGTTGCTTGCACCACCGGCCAACACGAGCACGTTTTCGCCATAAAAACCAAGGTCGCAAAGAATTGGTGATACCAAACCTTTATCGTTATCAAGGAAGGTTTGACCCTTATCAGTGGTGGTGTCCAGCTTACACACCTCATAAGGCTGGGAGGGCTTGCGTTCTCCCTTTGGATAGCGGTGAGCGTTGACATAATAAAGGGCACCGTCGTTTTTGGTAACACCGTAGGCCTCTTCGAGGGTGCCTTTATGAAGAGGCGTTTTACACAAGGCTACAGCCTTTTCACCAAGCTGGCTCACATCGCCTATAAGATTTGTAACCTCTGCCGTTATGGCATCAACGACAACAACAAGGTTTTGAGCCAAGCCACTCAAATAGAGGGCATTTTCTTCCTTGCAATAACGCAGGCTTGCGCCTTGGAACCAATCGCTCCCGCTTTGGCCGCCACTGCCGCCTATTGGTGGGAGGATGGTTTTTAAATCGAGCCTTTTTGTCATTTCTCCATTGTCGCGATTCAGCCACACAAGGCTATCTCTCAGGGTGCCTTGCCAAGCGGCTTGAGAAATAGCAACGATTTCCTCATCCAAAAGGGCAAAATCGCCAATAAAGCCATCTTCAAAACGGTATTCCTTGTAAACAAAGCCCAATAAATCCATTTCCCAAATGGCCACGCCACTGTTTGGTGGTGCCAATTGCCCTGGTGCGCCACAGAGAAATCGCCCCTTACCAATCGGCTTGATGGCATGGCTCAGGCTTTCTGTACAAAGCCAAGAAAGCTCGCCGTAAGCGTTCACACCAAGGGCTGGTCCTTCTCCATCAGCGGCTGCCACGAGCAGGAGGTTATTCTCTGGCAATTGGCCCTCAAAGGCAAGCTCGGGCACATTGCTTAGAGTTTGGGCGCCAAAGGTATGCGAAAAACGACTTCCCTGATTACCTTCTCCCTCCACCACTGCACCGCCTAATGCAATCGGAAGCGCCAGAGGATGAAAGACCCTTGGCAGAGTTTTAAAACTGAGATAGACGTGATTTTGCGCATCCCGAAGCGTGATATCAAAGCTTTCCTCTTCCTCGGTATCAAACACCATAAGGGCCGAGAGCGGTGTGTGACCCAAAGGGTTCATAATCACAAGGGGATGCTCAGGTGTGCGCGCCTCGCTCATATAAGTGTCCACAACGTCTGACCATTTTTGTCCTTGCTTGTAGGGCATGGTTTCTACATACTTCATGCATGCGCTCCTTTTCTAAGTGTCTCTAGGACAGCTGTGAGTCTCTCTTGCACCTGCATGACGACCTCAACGGGAATTTCTACCTTACCAACGTGAGAAAGCATATCGCGTGCCATATCAAGCTCACGCTCAAAGGCCATCCACGCGAGAATTGGATAATCGTTCTTTGAAAGGGTCTCTGCCTTTTCCACCGTCTTAGCCAAGCGCATGATGGCCCCCATGAAGGCGTGCTCCTCTTCTACATCGCCAATGAGCTTTTTGAGCGTCCAATCCTTGTTTTTGTCGGTGACCATGCATTTGTGGTCTATGCGCACCTTATGGGCACGGAGGGTGGCCAAAAGTGGATCAATGGCCAAATCGTCCACATCCATGATGAGAAACGGCGCGCCTTCCTCGACCTCGCTCGGAGAAAAGCCGCTCATGTCCATAGGCGCGATGGCACCTAGGCAAGTAGTCAGTGTTTTTTCGATGTCATCATCGCCAAGCAAGCAAATGCTTTGGCCAGCGCGGTCGGCTGCGTCTACAAAGGCCTGCTGCATTTCTTTGGCTAGGGTGTTGAGTTTATAGATGTATAGCATAGTATCGCCTCCTATTTTGTCTATCTTAACACAAAAAATGCACAGCCCCAAGATGCAGGACTGTGCAAAATATTAATTGTCGGATGCAAACATCGCCAAGAGACGAAGCACATACAAGAAGATGTTGATAAAATCGAGGAAGAGGTTCAAAACCATCATTGGCACGTCAGCCTCGGTCATCATGCCAGAGCGCATCACTTGGATGTCGTAGAGCACATAGCCGCTGAAGATGAAAATGCCGCCAGCGCAGATGGCAATTTGCAGGGCCGTTGCCTGAATAAAAATACCCACGATGGATACGAGCAAGAGAGCAATCAGGCCCATAAAGAGGATGGAACCAAATTGGATGAAGTCACGCTCGGTGTGCTTGGCATAGGTAGCTAGGCCGAAAAAGAGCACAAAAGAAATGCCAAAGGCGGCAATCACAAGGTTGGCGCCAATGCTTTGGGTGTAATACATAAGGGTTGGGTAAAGGCCCACACCTTCAAGGGCAGCGAAGAAATACACAAAGCCCATAGAAAGACCGGCTGCCGTGCCATCCTTGCGACGTTGGAAGGCGCGTGCCACAAAGGCCACAATGAGCATCACCAGGCAAACAATTGGCATCATTGCTGCAATGGCTGGCGGGATGAACATCGCCCCAACGACCATACCGATGGTCATAACCAAGAGGGCTATTGAAAACTTCGACAAAACTTGCCCAGACAGGTCGCGCCCTGTATCTAGGTTGTAAATTGCATTTTCCATAATTTTCTCCTTCTGTTTGATGCGTAAGATATTTCTTCTATTATACACGACCCTTTCTCTATTTAACAACCGTTATTAATGATTGTAAACAAAAACACCCATCTCTGAGCGAAATGGGTGCAAGAGTTTACTTTTCTTTTTTGTCGGCGTCATCGGTTTCGGCTTCAAAGCCGCTTGGCACGTATGGGCCGTTGCAGCTTTTGTAGAGCTCGGAAATAATGTTGCCCATATAGGTGGCGTTCACATCTGAGCCGCCACGATTTTCTACGTAGTTGACCATCACGCACATGGTCCAGTTTGGATTGTTGAGGTCGCTGCCGCAAATCCAGCCACGGTTGGTGGAGCCATCTGAGCCAACCTCTGCTGTGCCTGTTTTGCACGACATTTTTGCCCCGTCAACATCAGCTGTTGGGTGCTGATCCGTTACAGCTACGCGGAGGGCATCGTTGATGAATTTGATGTCGCTCTCGGTGGCAACATTGTCAATCCAGACCTCTGGTTTTTCGTCTAGGGTATAGCAAGGCTTCATGATTTTGCCACCGTTTTGCAAAGAGGCATAGATGAGGGTTTGCTGAAGCGGTGAAATCATGACCTGATACTGACCATAGGCAGAGTCGGCAAGGCCTGTTTCGTGGCCATCCTTAATTTCGCCATAGGAGGTGATTTGGCTGGTATCGACCTTGTACGCACCTGGCACATCTACGCCGTAGCCTAGAGATTTCATACCACTGTTAAAGGCATCATAGCCCATGTCCAAGGCGGTGCGGGCAAAAAAGATGTTGTCGGAATACACCAAGGCATCCTTGAGGGTCACGGGACCATTGTATGGCACCACACGGTGGACCTTGTAGCTGCCCCAGTTACCCGGTGACCAATCCTCGCCATAGATTTCGTAGAAGCTGTCTTGGGTGAGGGTGCCATTTTTTAGGCCAATATAGGTGGTTGAAAGCTTTTGGGTGGAGCCTGGTGTGTACTTGGTGGCAAAAAGACCATTAGATGGTGCCACACCATTTTCTACTGCATTGTTGTAGTCCTCTTCGCTCATGTTTTCGTCCAACCAGTTGGTTGGATCGTAGCCACGGTCGACCATGGCCAAAACTTGGCCGGTGGATGGTTCCACCATCACAGCTGCAGCTTCTTCGCCGTCGAGCTGGGTGGCGCACACGCTTTGCACGCCGAGGTCGATGGTGGTGGTGATGTCCTCACCATCCTGTGGCTCGGTTTGCATGAGGATGGTTTCTGGATGGTCGCTCAAATAGGCCGTGATGCCACTGGTGGCCACAAGTCTGTCTTGGTAGGCAGCCTCAAAGCCACTGCGCCCCACCTCGGTGCCAATTGGTACGTCTTTGGTGCGACCAGCTTCTATGTCGCTTGCCGTTGCTGCACGCACATAGCCCACGCAGGATGCGGTGAGGGCGCCCATCGGGTACTGGCGCGCGCCGTTTTCGCCATCTTGGGCCAAGACCTCACCATTGCGGGCATAGATGGTGCCACGCTTGCCGGCAGTTGTTTCTACAACCATGGTGTTGTCAAAGTTTAAATCCTTCATAACAGCTGCCGGCGTCCACAAAATGGCACCATCGTCACGCAAGGTGATGGTGGCTTCTGTATCCACATCGCCACTTGCTGTTTTTAGGGTGACTTCCGCATTGTAGACGGTTTCGCCTTCTTTGGAGGCTTCTTTGTCTACTTTGGCTTTTTTGTACTCCACACTTTCTACTGCCAAATTGGCATAGACCATGTTCATGCGCTCGGCCACCACCTCTTGGGTGATGCTGGCTTTGGTGTTTTCGTCCATGGCCTCGTAAATTTTGGCGGCATCCATGGATTCCAATACGTCAAAAGCACTCTCCACACGTGCCTTTTCTTCCTTGCTCATACAGCCTGTGAACAAAAGGCACAGGCACAGAGCGAGGCTCACTAATTTTATGCTTCTTTTCATTTCCCCACAATGACCTCTGTATTATAAACCAAGATTTTTTTCTACAATATCCATAACGACAGCAGACTTGACTTCCTTCATTTTTTCTTCGCCCATAAGCGCTTCTACCAAGGCCAAGGCAAAATAGCCAGCAGCGCCAGCGCCACGAGAGGTAATCACATGGCCATCGACCACAACGGTGTCTTCGCTGAAAGCGCCAATTTCTTTGAGTTTTTCTTCCCAGCCTGGGTAGCAGGTGCAAGCCTTGTTGACCAAGATGCCTGCTGCATCCAACACGGCAGGACCAGCGCAAAGAGAAGTCATCCACTTGCTCTTTTCGTTCATGGCACGAAGGAAGGCCATGACCTTTTCGTTGGCAATAAGATTTGGCACGCCTGGGAGACCCCCTGGCACAACAACCATGTCGTAATCGTCTGCTACGATGTCATCCAAGAAGGAATCGGCCTGCACCAACACGTTGTGGGCGCTTGGCACGGTGATGTCTTCGGTGGTGCTGATGATGTCCACCGTTACACCAGCGCGGCGCAAATAATCCACCGGTGTGAGGGCTTCGATTTCTTCGTAACCTGGGGCCAACAAAACACATACTCTTTTATCCATTGTATTACCTCCTATATCTCTGTGTGCATTTGTGGTATAATAACTAAGACTATTGTACCACATATAGTAAAACTTGCCACATCTTCCTATGGTAAGTTATAAAATTCTTACAAAAAGGAGGCGACGTTATGGCTCTCATGGAAATCACCCTCATTCCAATGGGCACTGGCACCACCAGCTGCAGCCCATATATTGCCCGCGTGTTGGATATTGCTGAAAAGGACCCCAAGGTCACCTACCGCTTAAACCCAATGGGCACCGTGCTAGAAGGCGAGCTCCACGATTTGTACGCCTGCCTAGAACGTATGCAGGAAGCACTTTTTTCTGACGGCATCAGGCGCGTGTATACCGTGGCCAAAATTGACGATCGTCGTGATAAATACCAAAGTATGGACCAACGCATTCAATCTGTAGAGGAGAAACAACAATGACCCAAGAAAAATTAAACGCTGTTTTAGCAACAGCCCTCGATAAGGCTGGCCAGGATACTGTACGTGCTCAGCACATCATGCAACGCTACGCCCTTGTGCAAGCCTTTGCTGCCGAAGAAGACCTCACTGCAGAGGACGTTCTTTTGGCCTCTGCCGCTGCTGTGCTCTATGATTTGAACGACGAAAACGAAAATCCGCCAGAAGGCGAAAAGGAATTTTCTCCAATCGTCATCACCAACTACATCAAGGAAATTTTGGAAGACATCTATCTCCCAACCTTTGAAACCTCTGTCATTGGCTCTCTTGTGGCCATGCAAAAGCACGGTGGCAAAATCGAAAACAACCTCCATCGTTTGATTCAAGACACCATCACCATCATCAACCTTATGGACGAAGGTGCCGACAGTGCAAAGGCCAAGGCCGCGCGCGACACCCTCACCCACGAAAGCGCCAAGCACCGCTTGGATGTATTGTTTGGCTTAGAATAAAACAAAGGCCTGTGCCGAAGGAAACGCCTTCAGCGCAGGCCTTTTTTATTTTATCGTGCCAGCCTTTGGCCCAAAAATGCGCCAAAGGTTGAGAGTACCGATACCACAAAAGCAACAGCAATGCATCGCATCATAGGTATGCTAAAGCCATCCTTAAATAGGTAGGCCCCCAGCACACACAAGGGATAGGTTGAGGTTGCGTAACAACCAGCAAATAAGAGGGCCATGATCGGCGCCGCCAAAACAGCGTGAAAACCATAGATATCCACCATCTTTGCTGGCATGCGCGTTACCAAACCAATCACGAAGCTGCCAATAAAAGCCATGAGGATTGCTCCCACTAGCTTTCTTGTATTTTGCAAAATAATATTCCTCAAATTAATCGTGTGTTGTTTCGTCATCTACAGCTTCTTGCAAAAGCAAAATTTTTTGCGCCACAACCTTTGTTGCCAAAGACATGGCGGCCATACTAACAGCGCGATGTGTAGCAGGCGCTTCAGCATCCACGCCTTGGGCAATCCCCTCACCGCGCACCAGCGCACTGGCGTGCAAAAGGCTTGCCTCCACCTCTGCACACAAAAGATTGTACGCCGCCTCTTCATCGTCCCCACAAAGGGCCTGCAGATGCACGAGCAATTTTTGAATATCGCCCAGCTGCAACACTGGCTTTAGGAGCACATAGGATAAGATGCACGCCAAATGCGCGCGGTCGTAGCGCTTTTTGACAGGCTTTGGCACCAAGTGGTGCTTCACATAATTGTTGATCATGGCGGGCGTCAAAAGACGTTCGTCCTTTTTATTTTTGGATTGGGTCACATCCAAAAAAGACAGGGCATTGTTGGTATAAAGGAGCACCTGATCCATATAAAGGCTCAGCTGCGGCAACTCCTCCCAGCGCGGAAGGTGAACCTGCGCCAAGTCCTCGGCCCAAGCATTGAGTTCCTCTGAATAATCGTTCATTAGACTACCTCATTTTTATCTTACACACATTATTGCTTCACCTACTCTACCACCTTTTTTGGCTAGGTGCAAACAAAAAAGCGCAGGCTCATCGCCTACGCTCCAGACTGTCGATAAAGGTATATTTTCACCATAGGCGTGTATGCATTTGTGAAGCCTTCCCCCTTGAGGGGGAAGGTGGGTTTTCTGGAGCAGGGCGGAAGAGAACTCGGATGAGGGTGTATTTTCACCGCACTTTACTGGTAAATCGATCATTCGCGCTCCGCTCATACCCCCTCATCCGTCGGCTACGCCGCCACCTTCCCCCCAGGTGGGGAAGGCTCATGTTATTCACCAAATCTTTCTATTCACATACACGTTTTAGGTTTTTCTACAGTCTGAAGCGCAGGCTCATCGCCTACGCTCTTATTTATTTCTTTTCTTTTGTTTTGTGCTTGAGTGGGAAGCGCACGGTCATGGTGGTGCCTTTTCCTGCCTTGCTCTTGACCTTGATGGTGGCATCGTGCAAGAGGGCTGCGTGCTTGACAATAGAAAGGCCTAGGCCTGTGTCGCCTGTTTGGCGGCTATGGCTCTTGTCTACACGATAAAAGCGTTCAAAAATGCGCTCCTGCTCGTCCTCTGGAATACCACAACCAGTATCTGTGACGCGCAAAATAGCCTCATCTTTTTTCTTTGCCACGCTCACACTCACACTGCCGCCTTCTGGCGTATATTTGACGGCGTTGTCGCAGAGGTTGTAAACAAGCTCTTGGATGAGGGTTGTTACACCCTTGAGCTCTACGCTTTCGCCTTCAATATCTATGCTTATGTTTTTGAGCTTGGCACTTGGCTTGAGCTGGCGCACAATTTGCTTGGCCTGCTCGTAAAGGTCAATGGTTTCTACAGGAAGGTTTTCCTGGGCATTTGAAAAATCGGCTTCGTCGAGCTTGGAAATGCTGATGATGTTGGCCACGAGGGCGACCATGTGCTGTGTTTCATCGTAAATTTGCTGCAAAAATTGCTTTTTGTCTTCTTCGCGCACCATGTCGTTCAAAAGGAGCTCGGCACAGCCGGATATGCTGTGGAGCGGCGTTTTGAGCTCGTGGGACACATTGGCGCTAAATTCACGGCGCATTTGCTCGCCTTCGCGCTTTTCTGTAACGTCAATAAAGAAGAGCACGGCACCCTTCATTTGTCCATCAGCAAAAATTGGGCTTGCGTGGACTTCGTAGTTGCGATTATCGAAATCTACAGCTGTAAAGGAGCTTTTGCCATTGCCCACACGCCGCAAGAGCTTGCGGAACTTGTCATCGCCGCTCACATCCAAAAAATTGCTACCGATGCTGGTGCCTTTATAATCAAAGAGGCGCTCTACGCTTCGGTTAATGAGCATGATGTTCCATTTTTCGTTTAAAAGCACGAAGCCTTCACGCATATTGTCAACAGCGGCTTGGAATTCCTCGCGCTGCTGGCTGAGGAGCTTGGTTTGGAGCTTGATTTCATGACGCTGCTGATCCATGCGCTTTAAAAGTGGGGTCAGCTCTTCGTAGGTGTCGTTGGCCAATGGATTGTCCAAATTCAAATTATCAAGGGGTTCTACAAGGCGTCTTAAGAGCCAACCGGCCATTGCGAGGGCAAACCAAATGACGAGAGCGAAGAAAAATATAGTTGGTTTTAGAATCATCCATAATATCCCAATGGTTGAAATTTTTTCTGCCGCCAAGCGCACCACACTGCCATCGTCGAGGCGTTGGGCCACATAGGTCAGCTGCTTGGTAAGCGTTTCGCTGTCGCGCTCTACCGTTGCGGTGCCATTTTTTTGTGCTTCAACAAATTCCTCTCGGTTTGCATGGTTGCTCATGTCGTCTTTGTCTACACGATTGTCAAAAAGCACATCACCATCTTTATCAATCCACGTGATGCGAAATTCTTTATCCTTGATGCCTTCAAGATAAGTCATTCCCTCTTCCTCTACGGCTTTTGCTATGTAATCGAGCTGCAGGGCGAGGTTTTCCTTGTTGTCCTCTTGCACATAGTTATAGGTGATGCCTGCCAAAAGGAGCATACCCAACAATCCCGTAAAAACCGCTGTTGCAAAGACTGTTAGGAGGATGCGCCGCTTCACTGCGGACCTTCCATTCTATAGCCGACACCGCGCACTGTGCTGATGTAGTCACCGCATTTGCCAAGTTTTTGACGCAAATTTCTCACGTGTACGTCTACGGTGCGTGTTTCGCCGTCGTAATCCTGATCCCAAATGCTGGTGAGAAATTGCTGACGGGTGAATACACGACCTGGGTTGGCCATGAGCATATAAAGCATTTCAAATTCCTTATACGTCAAATCCACCGCTTCGCCATCGACCATGGCCATATGGGCACTTGGGTTCAAGTACAAATCACCCAAGGAAAGGGCTGGTGTTTCTTCCTTTTCGGAGCGGCGCATCACGGCGCGCACACGAGAAACCATTTCCATCATACCAAATGGCTTTACGAGGTAATCGTCGGCGCCACTGTCTAGGCCAATGACTTTATCGTACTCGCTGCCCTTGGCGGTAGCCATAATCACAGGCACCTTTTGGGTTTGGCTTCTTGCACGCAGCTTTTTCAAAATAGAAATGCCGTCTTCGTCTGGGAGCATGATGTCCAAAATAATCAAGCTTGGCGTTTTCTCCTCAAGAGCTACCCATAAGGCTGCCCCATCTTCAATGCCCTTCGCCTCAAGCCCTGCGGCTTCGAGGGTATAGACCATCATATTGCGAATGCCTGCTTCGTCCTCAACACAATAAATCACTACCTATACCTCCTTAGAGGGTTTACTTAATTTTACCCATGCGATCTGTTACCAAGTATTCTACAGTGGCAGCAATTTTTACCGCATGGTCACCCATACGTTCATAATACTTATCTACCATCAACAAATCAAGAGCATAATCGGCTTCTTCCTTGGAGATGGATTCGCGGATGATTTCTGTGAGGTTGTTTTTTGTTTTGTAGAAATATTCGTCGACGGTGTCGTCGTCTGCAACCACCTGGCGTGCAAGCTCTAGATCTCTGGTGGCATAAGCGAGAATAACGTTGTGCACCATGGCTTCAACAGCATCGGCCATTGGCGCAAAATAATCCATTTCTACTGGGCGTTGGTTGTATTCCTTACGCACGAGGGTTTCACAAATATCCACAGCCTGAGCGCCAATACGCGCAAGGTTGGTGAGGATTTTGCTGGTGGCACGAATCACGCGCAAATCACCAGCGACTGGCTGTTGCAAAAGAAGCAGGCGGTTGCAAAGGGATTCAATGTCCAATTCCTTGGCATCAATCACGCCTTCTAGGGCCAAAACTTCGCGAGCCATGGCCGCGTTGCCCGTTTTAAGCGCAATGGATGCCTTTTTGATGGCTTCCTCGCAAATGTCACCCATGGCAACCAATTCTTGATTAAGTGTGTCTAATTGACCTAAAAATATATCTCTCATCAACCAAATCTCCCTGTAATGTATTCTTCGGTGCGTGAATCAATAGGCTTAGAAAAGAGGGTTGCGGTATCGTTGACTTCGACCATATCGCCCAAGAGGAAGAAGGCCGTTTTGTCAGAAATACGCGCAGCCTGTTGCATATTGTGGGTAACGATAACGATGGTGTACTCCTTTTTGAGCTCGAGCACGAGGTCCTCAATTTTTGAGGTAGAAATTGGGTCTAAGGCACTCGTTGGTTCGTCCATTAGGAGGACTTCTGGGTTCACAGCCAAGGCACGTGCCACGCAGATACGCTGCTGCTGACCACCACTGAGGCCTAGGGCAGACTTTTTAAGACGGTCCTTAACTTCGTCCCAAATGGCAGCGTTGCGCAAGGAGCGTTCGACAATTTCGTCGAGCTCGCTCTTGCCCTTGATGCCGTGGGTACGTGGGCCATAGGCAATGTTGTCGTAGATGCTCATTGGGAATGGGTTTGGCTTTTGGAACACCATGCCCACACGTTTGCGGAGGGTGTTGACGTTCATATCGCCGTAAATGTCTTCGCCATCGAGGAGCACATCACCAACAATGCGGCAGCCTTCTACCAAGTCGTTCATGCGGTTGAGGCTTTTTAAGAGGGTCGACTTCCCGCAACCAGATGGCCCGATGAAGGCGGTGATTTCGTTGGGCTGAATTTCTAGATTGATGCCGTGAAGGGCGTGGAAATCTCCATAATAGAGGTTTAAATCTTTAATATCAATTTTGGACATACTATTGATCCTTTCTAAGGAATCGTGCAACAGCCTCTGCAGCAAAGTTTAAAAACATGGCCAAGAGAAGGAGCACCACGGCCGTTGCAAAGGTTTGGTTCATATAAAGGCCTTCGCCGGATAATACATACATGTGTACAGCCAAGGTTCTCGCAGATGAAAGGGCGCTGCTGGCCACCTCTGCCACGGTTCCTGCTGTAAAGATGAGGGCAGCACTTTCACCCACGATACGGCCAATGGCCAAAATAACGCCGCTCATAATGCCAGGAATGGCGCTAGGAAGCACCACTTGTGTAATGGTGCGCAGCTTGCCGGCACCAAGGCCAAAGCTCCCTTCGCGGTAGCTCACTGGCACCATCTTGAGGGCTTCTTCGGTGGTACGTAACACCACTGGGAGCACCATAATGGCCAAGGTCAAGGCACCTGAGAGGAGTGAAAGGCCCATGTGACAAAACTTCACGAAGAAAATAGAGCCAAACAAACCATATATAATAGAAGGAATCCCAGTAAGTGTTTCAGCAGTAAGACGCACAATGTCTACAAACTTCGAGCCATTTTTGGCGTATTCTACCAAGTAAATGGCAGCGCCAATGCCGATTGGTAAGGATATAGCAAGGGCAATTACTGTCATCATCAGGGTATTAATGAGGGACGGGAGCATCGACACGTTGGTTGTGTCGTAATGCAAGCTAAAAAGGGACGGGGTCAACTGCGGCACACCCTTAATAAGGATGTAGCACACAATAAAAGCTAAGGTGGCAATACTCAGAAGCGCCGCAAGGTTGACGAGCACAAAAAGCACCAAGGAAGATGGGCTGGCCTTTAGGGTCTGCCATTTTTTTTGAAAAGCGCTTTGGCTTTTTGCATTCTCACTCACGTTCTTCACCTCTCTTTAGTAATGCCAAGCAGAAATTAATAATGAGAATAAATACAAAGAGGACAACGGCTGTACCAATCAGTGCTTGACGATGCAAGTCTGCGGCATAGCCCATTTCCATAACAATGTTGGTGGTCATGGTACGCACGCCATCGGTCAAAGCACTCGGAATGGCCGCCTGGTTACCAGCAACCATGATAACAGCCATGGTTTCACCAATTGCACGACCCAAACCCAAAACAATCCCTGTGAGCACACCGCTTTTGCAAGCTGGGAGCACCACAGAAAAGATAGAGCGTTCGTGGGTGGCACCAAGGTCAATAGCGCCTTCGTAGTAGGAGGTGCTCACGGCACGGATGGAGGATTCGCTGACACTGATGATGGTTGGCAAAATCATCATCCCCAATAGGATGGCCGCCGTCATCACGCTAAGACCGCGTCCGCCAAAGGTGTCACGCACAAAAGGCACAAGCACCATAAGACCAAAGAAACCATAGACAACAGATGGAATACCAGCAAGAAGCTGAACACCATTTTTTACAATAGGGTAGATTTTTTTAGGGCAGTAAAATACCATGAAAATAGCTGATAAAACTCCGATAGGAGCACCAATGAGGAGTGCTCCTATCGTTGTATATACGCTACCAACAATCATTGGCCAAATGCCAAACACGTTGTTTGTTGGGCGCCATTCGCTACCAGTCAGGAATTTCACAGGTCCAATTTCCACAATCGCTGGGAGCCCATTTGCGAAAAGGAAGATGCAAATGACAGCAACTGCAATGATGGACACGCAGGCGGCCGCGGTAAAGAGCAGCTTCATCATCTGCTCTTTACCAAAACCTTCCCCATGTGATTTAGCCTGATTATTTTGCATCGAGTTCATCCCACTTTGTCAATTCGCCGAGGTAGATGCTCTTTACTTGGTCGCTGGTGAGGTCGGTGAGTGGGTTGTCGTTGTTAACGATGACTGCAATACCGTCCATAGCAATGACAGTAGCGGTTACACCTTCGCTTGCTTCACTGTCCTTGAGTTCGCGGCTAGCCATACCGATGTCACAGCTACCGTCGATGGTGTTGGTTACGCCAGTGGAGGAGTCGCTTTGTTGTACTTCGATTTCAACGTCTGGGTTGATGGCTACATAAGCTTCTTTGAGCTTTTCCATAACTGGGGTTACGGAGCTAGAACCACTTACTACAATCTTACCAGAAAGACCGTCTTTCTTTTCGTAAGCAACTGCATCTGCGTTAGGGATTTGGCCGTTTTCTTTGATAACAGCTTGGCCATCAGCGCTTAGGATAAAGGTTTCAAAGTCTTTTGCTACATCGCTGAGGTCATCCTTGGTTACAATGTTGAATGGGCGAGCAATTTTGTAGGAACCATCTGCAACAGTTTCAACAGAAGGTTCAACGCCATCAATCTTTACAGCCTTTACGGTATCGTTCAAAGAACCGAGAGAAATGTAACCGATGGAGTAGGAGTCGCTTGCTACGGTGGTCATCATTACGGAAGTGTTGTTGGTTTCTGCAATGCTGCTGTCGGTCTTGTCGACTTTTTCACCGTTTTCTTCTACTTCAATGCCAAAGAGTTCAATAAAAGCACCACGGGTACCAGAACCATTTTCACGGGTGGTTGCGTTGATGGTCTTGGTGGTATCAAAGCTTGCGCTAGAGGAGCCGGCGTCACCGCCGCCACAACCCGCCAATAAACTCATGCACAAAAGTGCTGCTACGCCTGCTTTTTTCCAATTTCTCATGTTGATTCTTCATCCTTTCGATTTAACAATCACTTGTTTACAGGCCTTATAATAAAGGTCGATTGTAAAGTCTAAAAGAAGCAGTATGTAAAATGATTGTTAAATATGATGAACATTTATTCAGACAATTTGGACGCAAAAAAGCTCCCTTGCGGGAGCTCCAGCTTGTCGAAAAAGGTCGCCAAGCGGCGGCCTTTTTCGCGTATTTAGCCCAGAAATGCGGTATAATATAAAAGGG
>CAKQDL010000044.1 GCA_934229395.1 uncultured Peptococcaceae bacterium
CACCTTCCCCCTCAAGGGGGAAGGCTTCACGAATGCATACACGCCTATGCTGAAAATATACCTTTTTCGACAAGCTGAGGCGACCATAAAGGTCGCCTCTACTAATATTTGTCTATTTACTTATTGCGTTTCATGTCGCGTTGACGCTTGGCGTGTTCTAGCTGCCAGTCGTCTTGGCTGCCGCTCATGCGGGCTATTTCTTGCACGATATCGGCTTCTGTTTCTAGTGGTGTTACGTGGGTTTCGGTCATGCCGTTTTCCACGTATTTTTTTATATAGAAGTTTCTGTCGCCACGGGCTGCAATGCTTGGGGCGTGGGTAACGCAGATGACCTGCTCGCGTTGGCCGAGCTCTTCTAGCTTATCGGCCACGGTGTTTAATACCATACCGCCAATACCGGTGTCGATTTCGTCAAAAATCAGGGTTTCTATGCCACCACTACCACCGAGGATGCTTTTAATGGCCAGCATAATGCGGCTCATTTCACCACCCGAGGCAATGTCATACAGTGGGCGCATTGGCATGCCTTTGTTTGGCGCGATCATAAAGGTGGCTTCGTCGGTACCTGTGGCATCGCCAGAAAACCGCTCAAGTTCTACAGCAAACTGCACGTCCTTCATTTCCATATCGCAAAGCTCATGAATAAGGCGCGCGCTAAAGGTTTGGCCCAGCGCCTCGCGGCTTTCGTGGAGCTTCTCTGCCAGGGCAACATAATGCTTGCGGTCGTCCTTGTAGGCTTTTTGTAAATGCTCTAGCTCTTCGTCAATATTGGCATAGCTGTCCACTTCCTCTTGCCAATGCTTCATGGTATCTACCAAGGTGTCGATGTCCATTTGGTATTTTTTGGTGAGCTTGGCAAAGAGGGCCAAGCGCTTGTCCCACACTTCTATTTGATGGGGGTCAAAATCCACGCTTGAGCGATAGCTTTCCAAATCTCTCGCCGTGTCATCCACCACAATAAGGGCCTCAGTTAGGGCTTCTATTGGTGCTTTGAGAGCCTCATCGTACTTGAGGGCTCCTTTGAGCCTTTGCAGGATGTCGGTAAGCTGCTCGTGAACGCTCCCCTGCTCCTCATAGAGAATGGCTGTGGCAGCATAGGTGGCATCGTAAATATCTTGGGCGTGGGCGGCTTGAGAAAAGCGCGCTGCGATTTCCTCTTCTTCACCTTTTTTGAGTTGGAGCTCTTCAAGCTCGGCAAGGTTTTCTTTGTAGCCTTCAATGACCACGGCCTTTTGCTTGGAGGCCTTGAGGGTCTTTTTGTAACGTCGACCACTGGCTTGAGCTGCTTGGTAAGCTGCGTGGACCTCTTCTAAGAGGGCTTGGTGGGCGGCATCGCCCAGTTCATCCAAAAGGGCCAATCTTGTGGCGCCATCGCCCAATTCATCGTAGTCATGCTGACCATAAATGCTGATGAGCTTGGCACAAATGTCTTTGAATTGGCCCAAGGTCACCACCTGACGATTGATGCGACAGGTATTTTTGCCACTGGATTTGATTTGGCGGGTGAGCACAATGGTGTTGTCCTCCCACTCTAGCCCCAGCTCATCCATGAGCTTAAAGGCTATATGCCCCTCCTTAAGCTCAAAGAGGGCCTCGACCACGGCTTGCTCCTCGCCGTAGCGAATGTCCTGCACATTGGCGCGCTCGCCTAGTATGAGCTTCACAGCATCAATAATGATGGATTTCCCTGCGCCTGTTTCACCTGTAAGCACATTGAAGCGCTTATCAAAGGACAAATCGACATGCTTAAGAAGCGCAAAGTTTTTTACCGTTAAACGCAAGAGCATGCCTATCCCTCCTTATCTTGATGTATAATCTTCAATCATATCGAGCACGTCTGGCACGGCTTCCTTTGGCTTAATGATGAGCATAACGGTGTCATCGCCTGCGAGGGTGCCAATCACTTGTGGCCAGCTTGCGCGGTCAATGGCAGAGGCCACGGTGTTGGCATTGCCTGGCGCTGTGTTTAGAATGAGCAGGTTTTCGCTGTAGTCGTAGCTGATGATAAATTCGCGCATAACCATGCGAAGCTTGGCATCGGTCACTGGGGTATCTTGGGCCAAAACATACTTGTAGCGGTCGCCGCCGATGTTGACCTTGGCCAAGAGGAGCTCCTTAATATCGCGAGAAATGGTGGCTTGGGTGGTTTCAAAGCCTTCCTGCTGCAAACGTTCGGCCAATTCCTTTTGGGTACCGATGGTTTCGTTGGAAATGATTTCTAAAATGCGTCTTTGTCTTTTATTCTTCATCCGCTGCCTCCCTATGATGCATACGACGATAATTTCTGTTTAAAAGCTTGTGACGTACTGTTTCGAAGAACTGATGCTCTTCTAGCTGAATGATGCCGATGGTTTCATCGCCCTTATACACACGCACGGTATCACCTTGGCGCACATTGCTCACGAGGTTGCCGTCGGTCATAAGATAGCCGTCATGGTTGGAGTGGGTGAGAACAACATCAATGCAGCCATCTGCTGGCACAATGCATGAGTTTGTCCCTAAAATGTGCGGACAAATTGGGTTTACAATGAGGCAATCTGTCCCTGGATACACAAGTGGACCACCTGCCGACATAGAGTAGCCTGTAGAGCCTGTCGGCGTCGCAATCACAACACCATCGGCTTGATAGGAGTCGATGAGCTGATTGAAGAGATAAACATCCATCTCGAGGGTGTTTTCCACAGGGTCACGGTTGATGGCCACATCATTGAGGCCAATGGAGCGTGTGAGAAAACGGCCTTCGCGGTAGAGATCCACGCAAATGGTCATGCGCTCTTCGATGGAGTAGTCTTCATTGACCAGACGCTTCACATTTTGTGCCAACTCGTCCACTTCAATTTCTGCCAAAAAGCCCAAGGTGCCGCGGTTGATACCCACCATTGGAATACCTGCATCGCGCACAATATTGGCTGCGCGCAAGAAGGTGCCATCGCCGCCAATAACGACCATCATCGAAATGGTATCGAGAAAGTCACGATTTGGCAAATAGCGCACGCCAGCGCAGGCTGCCAAAAGCTTGTCGTTGACATAGCATTCTACGTGCTCGCTGGCAAAAATTTCTGCTACCTCTTGGGCAATTTCTACAATATCGCCTCGGTTGACATTATAATACATTCCCACTGCTTTATGCATAAACTAAAACTCCTGGTTCTTTAGAATGATAAAATAAAAGCCATCAAGCAAACGCCCGTAAATACGCCTGCTAGGAAGTATTTGCCGTTTGCATTGATGGCTTTTGAACGATTAAACGACACCTCTATAATAGCATAATTATTCATGTCTATAAATAGAATTCCATCGGTATCGAAAATATTTTGATACTCAAAGAGCTGACGACGCACATTTGGTAGGTGCACATTGGCCTGCTTGCCAGTTTTGACCTCTGCCAAGTAGGTTTTGCCGCCTTTTTTTACGATATAGTCTGCACGCACAAAGCTCTCACAAGGCTCTCCGTCCAAATACATCACAACGCTCCGCCGCTCTTGGCTGCTCAAAATGGTGTAGCCCTTGCTTTGGAGAAGCTTCTCCGCTTCCTTCTCGCCAAGCTTGGCGCGCTTGCTCACTTGGGCAAGCTTGCGCTGCTTGGTACGTTTCGCGGCAAAGCGGTACAGCACGATACCTGCCACCAGGCCAAGCGCCAAGAGCCAAAGTTCTGTATTCATCACTCGCCGGCCTTTTTGCCAAAGTCTTGGAAGGTGCGCTCTACAAGTTCGTGCACGTCCACAGTGATGCCTTCCGCATTTTGGTCCTTGGTGAACCAATAGAGGTATTCAATGTTGCCCTGTGGCCCTTGGATGGGCGAATGGACAATGCCCAAGGTTTTAAACCCGAGCTCCTCGTTAAAGCTTAAAATGCGTTCAATGACCTCTTCGTGTACCAAGGGATCGCGCACAACGCCATTTTTGCCAACCTTTTCCTTGCCGGCTTCAAACTGTGGCTTAATCAGTGCCACACCACTGCCGTTTTCTTTCAAGATGCCATAGGCAGCTGGCAAAATTTTGGTTAGAGAAATAAAGGCCACGTCTGTGGTCATCCAGTCCATAAGCTCCGGAAAATCCTCTGGCGTGAGAAAACGCGCGTTGGTTTTTTCCATGTTGATGACGCGCTCGTCGGTGCGCAGCTTCCATGCCAATTGGCCATAGCCAACGTCTACCGCGTACACACGCTTGGCGCCGTTTTGAAGGGCGCAATCTACAAAGCCACCAGTGGATGCACCGAGATCGACCACCACAGCATCCTGCATGGAAATTTGGAAACGTTTAAAGGCCTCCTCTAGCTTAAAGCCACCGCGGCTTGCATAAGGAAGGGGCTCGCCCACAAGGCGCAGTGCGCTTTCCACACTCACCTTGGTGCCGCTTTTGTCAACCTTTTGGTCGTCTACAAGCACCATACCGGCCATGATATATTTTTGCGCCTTTTCTCTTGTTTCGCAAAGCCCGCGTTCAACAACGAGCACATCAAGGCGTTCTTTTTTTGCCATAATTAAACCCTCTTTAAAATTTGTGCAATTTTGTCGCTCATTTTTTCTGGTGTTAGGCCCAGCTCATCCTTCAAAATAGCTACGTCACCATGTGGCACAAAGGCATCTGGAATGCCAAAGCGCAAAACGCGGTTGGTATGGCCTTCATCCATCAGGGCTTCCATCACCCCACTGCCAAAGCCGCCGGCAAGAATATTTTCTTCCATGGTTACAATGAGCTTGCCGCCCTCTGCTTGTGCAAATAGGCAGTCCCTGTCCAAAGGCTTGGCAAAACGCGCATTCACTACGCCAACCTCAAGGCCCTGTGCCTGCAAGCGCTCCGCCGTTTCAATAGCCGGCATGACCATAGAACCAATGGCAAAAATAGTGGCGTCTTGGCCATCTCTGAGCACCTCTGCCTTACCGTACTCAATCATGGTGTACTCTTCTACCAAGGCATGGCCAGCACCGCTACCACGAGGGTAGCGCAAGGCCACCAAGCGGTCGTAGTTCAGAGCGCTATAAAGCATATTTTGCAGCTCCGGTTCATCCTTTGGCGCCATAATGGTCATATCTGGCACTGTGCGCAAATAACTAAGGTCAAACACACCATGGTGGGTTGGCCCGTCAGCGCCAACAAGGCCTGCACGGTCAAGAGCGAACACCACTGGCGCATTTTGCAAGGCACAGTCGTGAATCATCTGGTCATAGCCACGCTGCAAAAAGGTGGAATAAATGGCCACCACTGGCTTGAGGCCGTCGAGTGCCATGGCGCTCGCCATGGTTGTAGCGTGTTCCTCGGCAATGCCCACATCTATCATGCGCTTAGGACAGACTTGCGCCATTTGGTTCATCCCAGTCCCTGAGGCCATCGCTGCGGTAACGCCCACAATACGGCTGTCTTTTTTTGCCAAATCGACCAAGGTTTTGGCAAATACATCGGTGTAGCTTGGGTTGGAGGATTTTTTCTTAGAGGCGCCTGTGGCAATCTCAAAAGGACCAACGCCATGGAATTTTTCTGGATGCGCTTCTGCCGGCCTGTAGCCCTTGCCCTTTTCGGTGATGCAGTGAATGAGCACCGGACGATCGAATTGCTTGCTGTTTTCAAGCACACGAATGAGCTCGTCTACATCATGACCATTGACCGGCCCCAAATACTTGATGCCCAATTCTTCAAAGAAATTACCCAAAACAAGCATATGCTTCACGCTGTCTTTAAGGCGATCGGCAATATCCGCCATCTTAGGGCCAATGTTTGGAATGCGCTTGAGCATATATTCCACATCTTCCTTCATGCGGTTGTAGCCTGGGTCCGAACGCATACGGGTGAGGTATTGGCTCATCCCACCAACATTTGGATCGATGCTCATTTCGTTGTCGTTTAAGATGATGGTCATCTTTGTGCCGAGATGGCTGGCGTGGTTCATCGCTTCAAAGGCCATGCCACCTGTCATAGCACCATCGCCAATCACGGCAATCACATTGTTGTACTTATGCTTGAGGTCGCGCGCCACTGCAAAGCCAACACCTGCAGAAATGGAGGTGCTGGCATGGCCCACGCCAAAATCGTCATACACACTTTCGCTGCGCTTCGGAAAGCCCGATACACCCATCCATTGACGCAAGGTTTCAAAATTCTCATTGCGCCCCGTCAAAAGCTTATGTACATAGGCCTGGTGGCCTACATCCCAAACAAGCTTGTCCTCTGGGAAATTGTACACATAGTGAAGGGCCAATGTGATTTCCACAATCCCTAAGTTTGGCGCAAGATGACCGCCAGTATTTGATGTAACCTCAATCAGTCTTGCACGAATTTCTTTGGCAAGCTGCTTGAGCTCCTGAGAAGATAAATTTTTAATATCCTTAGATTGGACGCGTTCTAACACATTCTCAACCCCTCTCCATTGATGCTGCTCTTATTTTTGGCGATTCAGCACATAATCTGCAATATAAGCAAGGACATCCGTATCCCCAGGGAGATCCTTAATGGCAAGCTTGGCAGCATCGCATTGTTCCTTTGCCATTTGTCTTGATGCCTCTAAGCCATACATGGCTGGATAGGTGGCTTTGTCGTTCTTTTCGTCGCTGTGGGCTGGCTTGCCAATAACGGCCGTATCGCCAACAACGTCCAAAATATCGTCGGTGATTTGGAAGGCAAGGCCAATATGGGTGCCGTATTGGCTCAAGGCTTCAAGCTGTGCTTCATCGGCACCGCCAATAATAGCACCAATGCGCACAGAGGCCTTAATAAGGGCGCCTGTCTTGTGCGCATGAATGTATTTCATGTTGGCTTCGTCGATTTTTTTGCCCTCAGCCAATAAATCCTGAGCCTGGCCCACAACCATCCCTTGGTTGCCAGCGCCAATGGCAAGCTCGCTGACCACGCGAAGGCCAATTTCCGGCTTGTTTTTTTCTAGCCAATAACCGCTGATGTTTTCAAAGGCCTGGGTTTGCAAGCCATCACCCGCCAAGGTGGCCATACCTACGCCGTAAACAATATGGTTGGTTGGCTTCCCACGACGCAATTCATCATCATCCATTCCTGGCAAATCATCGTGAATCAGGGAATAGGCATGGATGCACTCAATGCTTGTGGCACTCAAAAGCGCCTCATTGACATCGCCGCCAACAGCAGCGCAAGCTGCCAACGCCAACACTGGGCGCAAACGCTTGCCGCCAGAAAGAAGGCTGTAGTTCATAGCGTCAATAAGCACATCGTTGTAGCCATCCTTTTGTGGCACCATGTTGACCATGTAAGCGTTGGCCATCTCCACTAGGACGTTCATTTTTTCTTTGCTCATTATTCCAACCCCTCGATTTCAAAAGCTTTTTCCAAGCCCTGTTGCAACACCTTGATGTCGCTTTCGGCAGTTTGTAATTTATTTTGACACAGAGCCACCATATCAAGACCCTGCTTGTATGCTTCAATGGCTTTTTCTAGAGGAAGATCCCCCTGAGAAAGCGCCGCAAGCGATGCATCGAGCACCTGCATGGCTTCCTCAAAGCTGTAATTTTGTGTTTTACTTGTACTCATTGTTTTATCCTTTTCGCGTAACGCTCGTGACCTCAGCCTGCACTTGACCATCTGTTAAATAAAGGGAGAGCGTATCGCCCTCATTGATTTCTTTTGCAGAACGCAAGGCCTTACCATCCTTTTCGGCATAGGTATAGCCTCGGCCCAATACAGCCAAGGGACTCAAGGCTTCAAGCTCGGCCACTTTTTTTGTAAAGGCTTCTGTTTTGGCGCCAAAGCCGGCTTCCATGGCATGGTCCAGGGCCATTGTTTTTTGATCGAGGGCCATGGCATAGCTGGCCAAAAGCTGCGCCGGCTCTCGCATGAGGCCGCTGGCCAAATAGCTTTTGATCAAGGCTTTTTTGTGGGCCAAAAGGCTTTCTATGCGTGCATCCATTTGTGCACGTTTGTCGCGCAATTCCTGCATCACCTTTTCGCCATCTGGCACCGCCAGCTCCGCCGCCATCGACGGCGTGCCTGCACGCACATCGGCAGCAAAGTCTGCAAGGGTCACATCGCTTTCGTGGCCAACGGCGCTAATAATAGGCACTGGCGAGGCTGCAATGGTACGCACCACCACTTCCTCGTTGAAGCACCAAAGGTCCTCTAGGGAACCGCCGCCGCGTCCCACAATGATGAGGTCGATGTCGTCGCGTTCATAAAGGGTGTGAAGCCCCACACAAATGGATGCTGCACCCTCTGCCCCCTGCACCAAGGCCGGCACCAAAAGCGCCTCTGTCATTGGCCAGCGTCTTTTTAAAACGCGCATCATATCGCGAATCACGGCACCTGTTGGTGAGGTGACAATGCCAATTTTTTTTGGTACACGTGGCAAGGGACGCTTGTTTTCTCTGTCAAAAAGGCCCTCTTGGCTAAGTTTGTCGCGAAGCGCCTCATAACGCGCGTGCAAATCGCCAATCCCAACAGGCATCATACGGCGCACATAAAACTGCACCACGCCAGTTTTTGGATAAAGCTGCACACTCCCCTGCACAATCACCGCTTGGCCATTTTTTGGCATAAAGCGCAAGCCATCTGCCGCCGAGCGAAACATCACACAATTGATGACCGCTTTTTCATCCTTTAAGGAAAAGTACAAATGGCCGCTGGCTGCGTGGCGCTTAAAGTTAGAAATCTCGCCTTCTACGCGGATGTTTTGCAAAAGGGCGTCGTTATCAAGCAGGAGCTTGACATAGTCATTGACCTTCGAAACCTTTAAAAGAGCAACCTCACTCATTTTTGGAGTCCTTCTTTGCCAAGGCATCTAAAATCCCGTTGACAAATTTATAGGACTCGTCATCGCCATAAATACGCGCCAAATCGACTGCTTCGTTGATGATGATTGGGGCTTCAATTTTTTCCTTTGCAAAATGAAGCTCATACACGCCCATACGAAGAATGTTTTTGTCTGCACTCATCATACGAAGGGTGCTCCAGTTTTTCGCCTGGTAATCAATCAAGGCATCGATATCCACCTTGTTTTCCATGGTACCGGCCACTGTTGTGCGGATGAAGTCCTTATCATCTTCTGCCAATACACTGTCTAAGGTGTCTTCGTCAAGTTCTGGGAAGAAGTCGATAATATTGGAAGAAATCAAGAAATCCTCCATGTTATCTTTATCCATATAATAATCTAAGACCTGTTGATAATCGGTGTTACCCATATCGCTAGAATAGATAAGGAGGAAGGAAATTTGTCTTGCTAGTTTGCGCATGTTATACCCCCGTTGCACTTTCACTATTTTGTTCAAAAACAATCGACTGCACAAACACGTCCACCATACGGACCTTCATGCCAGTCATTGTTTCCACAGCCTTTTTTACACTACGCTGAATGTCGTGGGCCACATCTGGAATGGAGAAGCCATAACGCACCTTCACCGTCAAAAGAATGTTAAACTTGCTGTCTTTGTAATCTACGCGGACGCCTTTGATGGCATTTTTCTTGCCGAGCATCCCAACGACATTGTCTGTG
Source organism: uncultured Peptococcaceae bacterium (assembly GCA_934229395.1). Taxonomy (GTDB): domain Bacteria; phylum Bacillota; class Peptococcia; order Peptococcales; family Peptococcaceae; genus UMGS1590. The sequence goes on from CAKQDL010000044.1 coordinate 9,448, forward strand.
ACGTTTCCAATAAAGCTTTCGGTGCCTTGCATTTGTGGACGCACCACGCCCTCTACCTCACCAAGTGCAATGGCCGCCACCGCTTGAACCACTTCATCGTCAACACGGATGGTGCCAAATTCATTGGCGAGAACCTGGTCTTGATTGGTTTCTATTTTCTTTTCATCCGGCATCTCTTATGCTCCTTTTGTTCATCGCTTAAACAATGTCACACTAATTTATTATATCACATTGTGTAGATTTGGTCGATATATCTCTCATCGACGCTTTTTTTAGCATTCATTTTTCGCGCCGCGCCAACGCCCGTCGCTGGTCGCCCCCCGCGCGCTGCTTGCGCACAAAAAAATAGCTTAGCGGATATCCACTAAGCTATTCGGATTAGGCTTGAAAATTAGTCAGCGAGAAGGCTAGCCAAACCAGCAAATGCATCGTTGCTGAGTTCTTCGTTCACTTCAGGAACGTCGCTCTTTGGCTTAGCTTGTCTTTTTGGCTTTGCAGGAGCAGCTGGCTTTTCAACCACTGGACGTTCCTTCAATTCTTTGATGGACAAGCTGATGCGCTTGCGGTCTTCGTCAACTTCAAGTACCTTAACTTGAACTTCTTGGCCGATAGCAAGAGCGTCTTCAACCTTTTCAATGTGATCCCAAGAGATTTGGGAAATGTGTACCAAACCATCTACGCCGTCAGCTAAAGCAACGAATGCACCGAATGGAGCGATACGTACAACCTTGCCTTCGAGAACGGAGCCAACTGGGAATTGTTCGCTGGCGTTGTCCCAAGGGTTGTTGATGAGCTTCTTGAGGGAAAGGCTGATTTTGCCCTTTTCACGGTCTGCGCTAAGAACATAAACTTCGATTTCGTCGCCAACAGCAACAACATCGGTAGGTTGCTTCACGCGACCCCAACCCATTTCGGAGATGTGGAGAAGACCGTCTACGCCGCCAAGATCCACGAATGCGCCGAAGTTAGCAATGCGTTGTACGCGGCCCTTAAGCACTTGACCTTCTTTGATTTCTTCCCAAATCTTTTCGCGAGCTTCCTTTTCTTCTGCTTCGAGAAGAACACGACGGGAAAGGATGATCTTGCGGTTTTCTGGGTTTGCGTCAAATTCGATAATTTTGAACTTGTAGGTGTTGCCTACGAAGGACTTGATGTCGTCAACATACTTGGTATCGAGGTGGGATGCTGGTACGAAACCACGAGCGCCGATATCAACGATAACGCCACCCTTAACATCGCTAACAACCTTAGCTTCGATGACTTCGCCGTTTTCATACTTAGCTTGAAGTTCATCCATAGCCTTTTCTTGGTCAGCGCGCTTCTTAGAAAGCACCATGTGACCTTCGTTGTTTTCCATCTTGATAACCATTACTTGAATTTCATCGCCAACTTTAACGATTTCTTCTATAGCTGGATCTTTTTGGAAGGACAATTCCTTGATTGGAATGACACCTTCAGATTTGCCGCCTACATCTACCATTACTTCGTCTGGATTAATCTTTACGACAGTACCAGTAACGACCTCATAGAGATTGAGGGACTCTAAAGTACCATAGCCTTGTTCCAAACCTTGTTCCATTGTTAATTCTTCCATCTTGTCAATGACCTCCCTAATTATCCAGTCAGGAGTCGAAGCTCCTGCTGTTAAACCAATTTTTTCCTTACCATCAAACCACGCATCTTCCAAATCTGCTACAGATTCAACGTGCTTGGTTTCCACACCCGCATCCTGGCAAATGCTAACGAGTTTACAGGTATTGGCGCTGTTATAACCACCAATAACAATCATTAAATCCACCGTTGATGCAAGTTGCATGGCATCGGATTGTCTGTCTCTTGTTGCAGCGCAAATGGTGTTGCGCACTACCAATCCCTCTAACTCAAGACTTTCTAAGTAGGAAACTGCGTCGTCAAAGCGCTCGATTTTCTCTGTTGTTTGAGAAACCAAGCACACCTTTTTGCCGGCAAGGGACAAACCCTTCAATTCGTCTAAGCTTTTAAAGACAATGGCTGTATCGTTGGTCCAACCTACGATGGCCATCACCTCTGGGTGATTGGCATCGCCCAAAATAACAACCTGGTAGCCTGCCTCTGCGTATTCGCGCGCAGTTTGCTGAACCTTCTTTACCTTTGGGCAGGTGCAATCAAAATACGCGTGCCCGTGCTCTTCAATCTGCTTATAAACTGAAGGTGCAACGCCATGTGTACGAATAAGCACATTCTTTTCGTGAATGTCGTCTAATGAATCATAAGCTTTAATACCAAGTCGCTCTAAGCGAGCCACCTCTTGAGGGTTGTGAATAAGTGGACCAAGCGTTGCGATTGGACCCTTTCCCTCGTCAATAAGCTTTTCACCTTTGTTGATAGCATTGCGCACACCAAAGCAAAAGCCTGCGTTTGACGCTAATTGAATATCCATAGACCTTTTCTCACTCCTACACATTTCAATTACACTCTATTATAACCAAAATCTAGCCCAATGCCAAACATTATTTTGAAATAAATTCAATTATTTTTTCTAATACCTGTTTTTCGTCCAAATCGTCGGTATCTATAACGATGGCATCCTCTGCTTTTTTGAGCGGCGCGATGCTTCTGGTGCTGTCCTGCTCGTCACGCGCGGCGATTTCTTTGACCAATTCTTCGTAACTAACAGCCAGGCCCTTTTCAACCAATTCCCTGTAGCGGCGCATGGCGCGTTCCTCTACGCTGGCTGTAAGGAAAAATTTGTAGTCAGCCTGTGGCAAAACCACGGTGCCAATATCGCGCCCATCCATAATGACCGATGTTTCTTCGGCAATGCGGCGCTGCTGGCCGGTCATGGCTGTGCGTACGCTACCAAGCTTGGCGTAGGCGCTGACAATTTTAGAAATATCCGGATGGCGAATGGCTTCTTCAATGTTTTCATCGTGCTCAAAGAGGCATTTTTTGCCATCCACCATTTGAAAGCTCAAGGAAAGCCCTTCCAAAAGAGCATCCAAGGCCTCGCCTTCCTGTGCCTCCACGCCCGTGCGCGATGCCATAAGCGTCACCCCACGGTACATGGCACCGGTATCAATATAAATATAGCCTAGTTTTTCGGCCAAAGCCTTTGCGAGGGTGCTCTTTCCTACACCCGCAGGCCCATCAATAGCAATTTGCATATCCCACTCCTTGTTTCGTTCTCTGCCCTTTAAATGGTACGATGTGCCATACCCAAGGCCACGTCGTCCAAATACAACAAGCCAATACTTAGAAAAATAGCCACACTGATGTGGTCATCCTTGCGCGCAATACCAATTTTGCCGCCTACACTCATCCCGTTGGCCTTTTGCATGACTTGGCAGAGGGCATCGTGAATGGCCCCAGCCACACAGCCATCGCCATGATGGGAGTCTTCTCCAATAAGGCCCTCGCGCTTTGCAGCCACAATGGCTTTTTCTACCATTTTGTTGATGGATTTAAAGTAATCGCCACCCACATCCACAGCCGCCGTCAACACATCCTGGGCAGCATATTGATTTTTGAGGCTATGCTCTTCCTCGCGACTTTCAGAAATGGCCATTTTTACGGCAGCTCTTGCTACCACGGTACTTTCGCTATTTTTCACGATTCATTCATCCCTTCACTAACAAATGCACACGCTGCTTTGCCGGCACAATAGCCTGTTGAAAAGGCTATCTGCAAATTAAACCCGCCTGTATAGGCGTCTATATCAATCACTTCGCCTGCTACAAATAAGCCAGGCACCTTTTTTACTGCCAATGTTTTTGGATTGATTTCCTTCACACTCAAGCCACCTGCTGTCACAATCCCTTCAGAGAGGGCACGCGTAGACGTGAGGGTAAAGGTAAAGTCCTTCAAAACTTTTATGATTTCTGCGCGTTCTTCCTTGCTCAACTGATGTAAAATTTTATCCTGCTTGATACCGCATTTTTTAATAAAAATCGGCACCATTTTTTGTGGCAGGAGCTTGCGCACGAGGCTTGGCACCTGCTTATTTGGGATCTGGGCAATTTCACGCAAAAGCCTTGCGTCGAGCTGCGCCTCGGAAAGCGCCGGCTTGAGATCAATGCTTGCGTAAAGTGGCTTTTTGTTTTTCTTCCAATAATCGCTGCAATGGCCACTGGCAGAAAGTACAATAGGGCCACTGATACCAAAATGGGTAAAGAGCATTTCGCCCTGCTCGGTGTAAAAAACCTTGCCCTTGTCGTTGGTAATTGTGAGGCGCACATTGCGCAAGCTAAGGCCTTGAAGTGTGTGCACCCATTCTTCCTTGCTAACAAGAGGCACCAAGGCTGGTGAAATTGCCTCCACCTTGAGCCCTAGCTTTTCTAGCCACGGATAGGCATCCCCTGTTGAACCGGTACCTGGATAGGACGCGCCCCCTGTGCAAAGGATGCACGTCTGGCTCTTGTAGACGCTGCCGTCTTCGGCCGTGAGCGCAAAGCCTTCACCTTCGGTATAGGCCACATCCTTTATATATGACTCACATTTAATCACGCACCCCTGCTTCTTTGCTTCGCCTACAAGCACATCCACAATATCCTGGGCCTTATCGCTCACTGGAAAAACACGTTCGCCTCTTTCTTCTTTGAGAGCGCAGCCACGGCTTTCGAAAAAATCCCAAACATCTCTATTGTCAAAAGCGCTGAGGCTCGAATACATAAATTTTGGATTGCGGCGAATGGCTTGCAAAATTTCCTCGTGGTTTTTGGTGGTGGTCACGTTGCAACGGCCCTTACCTGTAATGCGTATTTTTCTGCCACACAGCGGCATTTTTTCTAAAATGAGTACACTGCATCCAGCCTTAGCTGCTTCAATGCCTGCCATGAGTCCGCTGGCGCCTGCACCCACAATAATAACATCTGTCAAAATCACTTCACCTCCGTACTGCTTAAGCATACCACGCATTTTTACTTGCAACAACAATTATTCTTTAAGGGGAAGTGTTCCAAAAATGTCGCATTTTTGTTAAATATGATAATAATTGCCCCTTACGCCTTGAAATCAACGTATAGAGTATGTTAATTTTATGTAGACAACATATTTGCAAGGAGAATTGCGATGACAAACAATCAAAAACTAACTGCATGGGTTGACGATATGGTCAAGCTATGCAAGCCCGATAAGGTTGAATGGTTTTTGGGCACCACCGAGCAAGAAGAGGCCATTATTGATGATCTTTTAAAGCGCGATGCCGTTGTGAAGCTTAATGAGGAAAAGCTTCCAAACTGCTATCTCTTCCGCTCTGATATTTCTGACGTTGCGCGTGTTGAGGAACGCACCTATATCGCCAGCGAAAAGGAAGAAGACGCAGGCCCTACCAACAACTGGTACCCTCCACAAGAACTCAAAGAAAAAATGACTTCCCTATACGACGGCGCCATGAAGGGCCGCACCCTTTATGTCATTCCATTTTGCATGGGTCCACTAGACAGCCCAGCATCCAAAATTGGCGTGCAGCTCACCGATAGCCCATACGTGGCGCTCAATATGAAGATTATGACCCGCACCGGTCAAGAAGTCTTAGACCGTTTGGGTGATGGCTTCTTTGTGCCATGTCTCCACTCCATCGGCAAACCTCTCGCGGAAGGTGAGCTCGATGAAGCTTGGCCATGTGCCCCAATCGAAAACAAATACATCGCTCACTTCCCAGAGAGTCGTGAAATTTGGAGCTACGGTTCCGGCTACGGCGGCAACGCCCTCTTGGGCAAGAAATGCCTCGCTCTTCGCATTGCTTCTGTTATGGCACGCGATGAAGGTTGGATGGCAGAGCATATGCTCATCTTAAAAATCACCAATCCACAAGGCGTTACAAAGCACATTTGTGCCGCTTTCCCAAGCGCTTGCGGCAAAACCAACCTCGCCATGCTCGTGCCAACCCTCCCAGGCTGGAAGGTTGAAACCATCGGCGACGATATTGCATGGCTCCACATCGGCGAGAACGGCCGCCTCTATGCCATCAACCCAGAAAATGGCTTCTTCGGCGTAGCACCAGGCACCTCCACCCGTTCCAATCCAAACGCCATCAAGACCATCGGCAAAAACACCATCTACACCAACGTGGCCCTCACTGACGACGGCGATGTATGGTGGGAAGGTCTTTCCCCAGCGCCAGAGCATCTTATTGACTGGCAAGGCAACGACTGGACCAAGCAAAGCGACAAGCGCGCTGCTCATCCAAACTCCCGCTTCACAGCTCCAGCAGCACAATGCCCAATCATTGCGCCAGACTGGGAAGCAGCAGAAGGCGTGCCAATTGACGCCATCCTCTTCGGCGGTCGTCGCGCCCACACCATTCCACTTGTGTACGAATCCTTCAACTGGCAACACGGCGTCTTCCTAGGTTCCATCATGGGCAGCGAAGTCACCGCCGCCATCATCAGCAACAAAATCGGCAAGGTACGCCGCGATCCATTTGCCATGCTGCCATTCATCGGCTACCACGTAGCAGACTACATCCAACACTGGCTCGATATGCCAAAGCTTACCGACGAAAGTAAGCTGCCTAAGATTTATTCCGTCAACTGGTTCCGCAAGGACGACGAAGGTCATTTCATTTGGCCAGGCTACGGCGAAAACATCCGCGTTTTGGAATGGATTTTCGAACGTTCCGAAGGCACCGCCGGCGCCCACAAAACCCCAGTAGGCTATGTGCCATCTGTTCAAGATTTGAACACCCGCGGCCTGAACGTAGACAATCACGATATGGAAACCCTTCTTTCCATCGACAAAGAAGCATGGCTCGAAGAAACCGCTTCCATCCACGAACATTTCAATGCCTACGGCGAAAAAATGCCACAGGTACTCTTTGATGAACTCAAAGGCCTTGAAGATCGTTTGAACGAAGAATAAACAATAAAAAAGAGCGAGATAATCATCTTCCGATTATCTCGCACAGCTTGTCGAAAAAGGTCGCCAATCGGCGGCCTTTTTCGTATATTTGACCTAAATATGCGATATAATATAAATGGGTGATAAATATGTTGAAGAAAAAACTAAGCAACCGCAATGTAATTGAATTTGTAAGTTTA
>CAKQDL010000045.1 GCA_934229395.1 uncultured Peptococcaceae bacterium
ACCTTCCCCCTCAAGGGGGAAGGCTTCATAAATGCATACACGACTATTCTATAAATCGAACTTTTTCTACACGCTGAAGCGCCCCTAAGGAGCGCTCTAATTTTATTTCACCTTTTGCATGGCGCGCATGGCGTTTATAACGCAGATGATGCTCACGCCTACGTCGGCAAAGACGGCCATCCACATATTGGCCAGGCCAACGGCGGAAAGCACGAGGAGCACGGCCTTAAAGCCTAGAGCACCAATGACGTTTTGATACACAATGGTGCGCGTTCTGCGTGCAAGTTTTATAGCACGCACCACATCCCTCGGATGGTCGCTCATAAGCACCACGTCTGCTGCCTCGAGGGCTGCGTCGCTGCCTACACCACCCATGGCGATGCCAATATCGGCTCTGGCCAAAACTGGTGCATCGTTAACGCCATCACCCACAAAGGCCAAGGTGCCGCCGCCTTCCATCATGCCCTCTACGGCTTTAATTTTATCCTCTGGTAGGAGGTTGCCATGGACCTCGTCTAGACCAAGCTTTGTGCCCAAGACCTGAGCCACCTCGTCGCGGTCACCGCTGAGCATAGCGGTGTGATGCACGCCCAACTTATGGAGCTCTTCAATGGCCTCACGCACGCCTTCCTTGACCTCATCCTCAAGGCCAAACATGGCCAAGAGCTTACCTTCTTCGGCCAAAAGCACCGAGGTGCCCATTGGGATTTTTGCTTCGTCGATCTCTATGCCTTGGGCCTTCATTAGGCGCTTGTTGCCAATGTAATAGGTTTTGCCATCAATGGCCCCACGCACACCTTGGCCGGCGATGTTTTGGTAGTCCGCCACGTCTAAAAGAGTGCCCTCATTGGCCCCAACCAAGGCCTCGGCCAAAGGATGGGCAGCAAAACGCTCTAAAGATGCGGCCAATTGCAGCACCTCTTCCCTTGTGTGGCCTTCTGTGAGCACAACCTCACTCACGTGAAAGGCGCCGGCTGTGAGGGTGCCTGTTTTGTCAAAGGCCACCTGCTCAACCTTGGCCAAGGCTTCAAGATACTGGCTCCCCTTGACCAAAATATGCTGGCGGCTGGCGCCACCAATGCCGGCAAAATAAGTGAGGGGTACAGAAATAATCAGCGCGCATGGGCAACTTACAACGAGGAAGGTCAGCCCGCGGTAAATCCAAGTGGACCACTCAGCGCCCATAACGAGCGGTGGCACAATGGCCAAAAGCAAGGCCAAGGCGCACACGAACGGCGTGTAGTAATGAGCAAAGCGGGTGATGAATTTTTCGGTTTCGGTCTTTTTGGCGCTGGCATCTTCCACCAAGGAAAGAATGCGCGCCAAGGTGGAATCGCCATACACCTTTTCTACGCGGATGGTCAAAACGCCATCGCTGTTCACGGCACCACTTTGCACCGCATCGCCACTGGCCACGTCGAAGGGACGTGATTCACCAGTTACAGCAGAGGTATCAAGGCTCGCAGAACCGCTTTCCACGGTGCCATCTAAGGCAATGCGTTCGCCAGGCTGCACCTGAATAAGCTCGCCTACGGCAACGCTTTCTGGGTCTACTTCTACCCACGCGCCGTTTCTTTGTACGCGTACTGTGTCGGGACGCATATCCAAAAGGGCCGCAATGGAGCGCTTTGAGCGGGTAATGGCGATGTTTTGCAAAATTTCACCAACGGTGTAAAAGAGCATCACGGCCACGCCTTCACCATATTCGCCCACAAGCATGGCCCCCAAAGACGCCACGCTCATAAGCATTTGCTCGCTAAAGAAAAATCCCCCTCTGGCAGCCTTGGTAGCCTGCACGAGAACAGGAAGCCCCACCACAAGGTAGGCCACCACAAAAAGTAAGGTTTCTAGCGGTCCCTCTGGTGCAATAAAAGTCCCTATCACAGTGAGGACCGCCAAAGCGATGCGCACCAAATCCTCCTTGGAGGATTGCAGGAGCTGACCAAGGCCTGGCTTTTGTGCGCCAGGAGCGTCTTTTTTACCTTCGAAGGCTGTAACGGTGACGTTTTTTTCTACAGCTGCCACAGCCTCACGCACACGCGCGAGCATGGCATTTGGCGCCACCTCGGTTTTTACCATGAGGGTGGCGTTCATAAGGTCGAGGCTTGCTGCCTCAACATCTGCCCACGAGGCCACCTCGCGTTCAATCACCGAGGCGCAATGGGCGCAGGTCAGCCCCTCCAAACGGTAACGCTGCCCACCCTGTACAATTGCCGCAGCCGTATGCGTGTGCTCGTGATGCACATGGTCATGGCCACAATCGCAGGCTTCGCCGTGAGCGTGCTCGTGATGCTCATGGGCATGGTCGTGGCCACAATCGCAGGCTTCGCCGTGAGCGTGCTCGTGATGCTCATGGGCATGGTCGTGGCCGCAATCGCAACTCTCGCCGTGGGCGTGCTCGTGATGCGCGTGGTCGTGGCCGCAATCGCAGGCTTCGCCGTGGGCGTGCTCGTGATGCGCGTGGTCGTGGCCGCAATCGCAAGCTTCGCCGTGGGCGTGCTCGTGATGCGCGTGGTCGTGGCCGCAATCGCAGGCTTCGCCGTGGGCATGCTCGTGATGCTCATGGGCATGGTCGTGGCCGCAATCGCAGGCTTCGCCGTGACTATGCTTCTCTGCTCTTGTCGCCTCGGCCTTTGGCTCTATGCGCTTCACCACCTCTTGCACGCGAGCAAAAAGCGCTGCATCGTCAGTATCGGACTCCACCAAAAGCTTGCCGCTCATAAGATCCAAATTAGCCGACGCTACATCGCTCCATTTACCAATTTCCCTTTCTATGCTCGCCGCACAATGGGCACAGGTGAGGTTGGTCATCTTGTACTTGTGTAGCATTTATGCTTCCTCCTTTTCCTGCACGTGCTCAAGCCCCTGGCTAAAGAGAAGGGATACATGGGCATCGGCCAAAGAATAATACATACTGCGGCCCTCGCGACGCGCCCGCACCAGCTTGGCATTTTTTAAAAGGCGCAGCTGATGGCTCACCGCCGACTGGGTCATTTCGAGCGATTCGGCCAGTTCGCACACGCACATTTCGTGCAAACTCAAGGCCCAGAGAATTTTTACGCGCGTAGGCTCACCCAAGACCTTGAAGAGCTCCGATAACTTTTCAATGGTGGCCGCTTGGGGCATATTGTTGTGGGTGTGCTGCATAAGATCCTCACGCACATGATGTGCCGCGCACAGCTCCACCCCATCGTTTATAGGTGCATGGTTCACTTTCATAGCCTCCTTATGTATGAGTGTTTGTTCATATGTTCATATTGTACACATGGTGTACCCAGCTGTCAATAAAGATTAGCCAACATTTCTCAAAAAGTGTTGTTTAACGCGCCCATATTGGCTACAATAGCCTTATAAAATAAAGTTTTCAGACTTTTATCATATTAGAATAGAGGATTTGCTATGAACGATTATGTTATTAGCTGTTGTACCCCTGTAGACTATACCAAGGAAGCCTTGGCGGAGCTTGGTGTAGAAACTGTTTTTTATCACATTCTTTTAGATGGCGAGGATTACGCCGACGATTTTGGCGAAAGCATCAGCGCCGAAACCCTGCGTATGTACCTTGTGGCCGGCCACGATGTTAAAACCTCTCAGGTCAGCGTGGGTGAATACCTCACCTTCTTCCGCCCATTTTTGGAAGCAGGCCGCGATATCTTGCACATCACCCTATCAAGCGGCCTTTCTGGCACCCTAAACTCTGCCACCTTGGCCTCTCGTCAGCTTTTGGAAGAATTTCCTGAGCGCAAAATTTTGGTGGTGGATTCCTTGGGTGGCTCTTGCGGCTATGGGATGATTGTTGAGGAGGCTGCAAAACTGCGCAACAGTGGCAAAAACATTGAGGAAGTGCGTGATTGGGTCGAAGATCACCGCCTCGAAGTGCAGCACGCCTTCTTCTCCACCGACCTCACCTACTTTATCAAGGGTGGCCGCATTCCACGCGCTGCTGGTATCCTCGCCCAAAAGATGAAAATTTGTCCAATCATCACCGGTAACGCGGCCGGCGAGATGGTCATGAGCGACAAAATTCGCACCAAAAAGAAAGCCATGAACCGCATTGTTGAACGCATTGACGAGCTGGCTACCGGCGGCTACAACTACACAGGCAAGGTGATGATTTCCCACACTGATCCCCAGCTTGCCGAAGAAACAGCGGCCCTTGTGCGCGAACGCTGCCCACATATTTCTGACCTCGTTGTACGTCCCCTAGGCGTTACCTTTAGCAGCCACAGCGGTCCCGGCTGCGTCGCCCTCTTCTTCTGGGGCCAAAAACGCGTATAATACAAAAAAGGGACGAGTGGGAAATAGACATACAGCCTTCAAATGAATAGATAAAGCCTTCTCCTCTTTTAAAGGGGAGAAGGCTTACAGACTGTAGAAAAACCTAAAGCGTGTATGTGAATAGAAAGATTTGGAGAATAGCACGAGCCTTCTCCACCTGGGGAGAAGGTGGCGGCGTAGCCGACGGATGAGGGGTATGAGCGCCAGCGAATGATCGATTTAGCTGTAAAGTGCGGTGAAAATACACCCTCATCCGAGTTTTCTTCCGCCCTGCTCCAGAAAACCCACCTTCCCCCTCAAGGGGGAAGGCTTCACAAATGCATACACGCCTATGGTGAAAATATACCTTTATCGACAGTCTGAAAGCCTTCTCCTCTTTTAAAGGGGAGAAGGCTTATTCATTAGCATTTACGCATTTTTTCAGAATCGCTATTTCCCGCTCGTCTCCCTTTTTGTGCGCTCTTAACATTATCTTAAATTGCTTCACGCCTCTCTAGCGCGTATAATAGATGGAGAATCTTATGCATTTATGCATGCACCTTTTAGGAGGAAACAATGGATATAGAAAGCTTACACAAGCACATGAACGAACACGGCACCAATATGGCCAGCCTCACCACCTATCTAACAGAAAACGGCATTGATTTAACCAGTGTAAAAAATTATATCAAGGAAAACGGCTTGGATACTGCATTAGCCAGCCCAGAAAAATTACTTGAATATGCCACCGATCAAATTTATGCATACCGTCGCCTTATGGCTTACTACAATTGCGCCATGATGGAAATAGAAACGAAGTTCAAGGTCATCAATGAATCCTTCTCGTGCCAATACGAGCGCAACCCTATTGAGTCCATTAAAACGCGCTTAAAAAGTATGTCGAGCATCAAAGAAAAGCTCGAACGTCGCCACAAGCCCTTCACCGCTGCCTCTGTGGAGGAAAACCTCTTCGACGTGGCCGGCGTGCGCGTGATTTGCTCCTTTGTGGATGACGTGTACAAGGTGGCTGATGCCCTTGTGCGCCAGGACGATATTTTGCTTATTGAGCGCAAGGATTACATTGAAAACCCAAAGGAAAATGGCTACCGTAGCCTCCATCTTATTGTGCAGGTGCCAATTTTCTTGGCCAACGAAAAACGTATGATGAATGTTGAAATCCAACTGCGCACCATCGCCATGGATTTTTGGGCCAGCCTCGAGCATCAGTTGCGCTACAAAAAAGACAACCTCATCACCGATACCATGGCCCAAGATCTCAAAAACTGCGCCACCATATCCACCGACCTCGACAATATGATGAACGCCCTATGCAACCGCATCTACGAAGACGGCCACGGCAAGGGGCTGTAAAAAAAGGAGACGAACGGAAAATAGACATACAGCCTTCAAATGAATAGATAAAGCCTTCCACCCCCCTCATCCGTCGCCACCGCAAAAACCACGCGGTGATGCCACTAATTCCGACGTGAGCAGAGCGAGCTAGTCCCCTTTCGGGGACCCTCTGAGAGGTGGAAGGCTTATTCTATTGCATATACGTATTTTCAAAAATCGCTATTTCCTGCTTGTCCCCTCTTTTTATTTCGTTAGCGTACGTGCGACGGCTTCTTTCCAGCCGTCGTAATTTTTTTTGCGCGATTCTTCGTCCATTTGTGGGGCGAAGCGTTTGTCTAGGGCGTAGGAGGCGCGGGCGTCGGCTTCGTCCTTCCAAAAGCCTACTTCAAGGCCGGCTAGGAGGGCGGCACCTAGGGCTGTGGATTCTACGCATTTTGGGCGCTCTACGGCGCGGGCCAAAATATCGGCTTGAAACTGCATGAGGAAGCTGTTTTGGCTGGCGCCACCGTCGACGCGCAAGCTTTCTAGGGTGACACCGGTGTCGGCTTCCATGGCTTCTAGCACGTCGCGGGTTTGGTAGGCAATGCCTTCTAAGGCAGCGCGGATGATGTGGCTGCGGCCTGTACCACGGGTGAGGCCAAAAATGGCCCCGCGGGCATACATATCCCAATAAGGTGCCCCTAGGCCAACAAAGGCTGGTACCACATAAACGCCATCGTTGCCATCGAGCTTTTCGGCAAAAAAGGCACTGTCGGAGGCTTCTTCTATAAAGCGCATTTCATCGCGTAGCCACTGAATCACGGCACCACCCACAAAGATGGAGCCTTCTAGGGCATAGTCGGGTGCTTTGTCGCGGCCTGCGGCAATGGTTGTTACCAGGCCGTGGCTGCTCTTGGTGGCGTCCTTGCCAATGTTCATAAGAAGGAAGCAGCCTGTGCCATAGGTGTTTTTGGCCTGGCCCTTTTCCCAACACAGCTGACCATAAAGGGCCGATTGCTGATCACCGGCAATGCCGGCAATAGGCACCTCTACATGGGCTGCACCAATGGAGGCCTTGCCAAAATGATGGCCCGATGGATGCACCTCGGGGAGCATCACGCGTGGAATATCAAAATACGCCAAAAGCTCATCGTCCCAATCGAGGGTATTGATGTTAAAAAGCATGGTGCGTGATGCATTGGTGTAATCGGTGGCGTGGGTGCGGCCTTCGGTGAGCTTCCAAAGAATCCATGTGTCTACGGTACCAAAAAGGAGCTCGCCAGCTTTGGCACGGCTTCTGTCTGGGTCCACCTCATCCAAAATCCACTTGAGCTTGGTGGCCGAAAAATACGCATCCACCACCAGGCCCGTCTTATCTAAGATGGGCTTCTCCCATCCCTGGGCCTTGAGCTCTTCGCAAAAATCCGCAGTGCGACGGCATTGCCACACAATGGCATTATACACAGGGCGGCCAGTGTCCTTTTCCCACACAATGGTGGTTTCGCGCTGGTTGGTAATACCTAGGGCGCACACGTCCTGTGGGTGAATGTTTTTTACTGCAAGCATTTCTTGTAGCACGCCAAAGCTGGAGGCCCACAATTCCATCGGGTCCTCTTCTACCCAGCCTGGATGCGGATAATGCTGCGCAATTTCCTGCTGGCGCATACATACAATGTCTTGGTTATGGTCAAAGGCAATGGCACGGCTTGAGGTGGTGCCAATATCTAACGCTACAACGTAGCCCATCTCTATCATCCTTTCTTTTGTAAGGCTCAATAAAACCATTATAGCAAAGAGCCGCGCCTTTCGCCATTGCATAAAAAAATCCACCCTCGCTAGAAGGGTGGATGGGCAAACTATTGAACGGTGCCGGTGTTTTCGCCGCCGGTGCCATTGTTATAGCCGTTGTTGTAGCCATTGTTTGAATTGTAGCTGTTGTTTGTATTGTAGCTGTTGTTTGTATTGGAATTGTAGCTGTTGTCGTAACCATAGCTGCCATTGTTGGAATTGGAATTATAGTTGTTGGTGCTATAATCTGTTGGCTCGGTACCAGAAGAATACACTTCTGTGGAACGGTCACTCGATGGGGTGTTTTGGGTGGCCAAAAGACCACTAGATGTGTCCACCGTCACTTCGGTCACGCCGTCTGGCGCTTCGAAGTATTCAAAATCCAGCCCGCTGTGCAAGTGGCTCATAATGTTTGCAAACACAATGGCCGCAGAGTCAGAGGTGGAATAGATTTGCGCTGGGGTATCGTTACCAATCCAAACAGCGGCGGTGTATTGTGGGGTAAAGCCGCAGAACCAAAGGTCCTTGGAATAGTCGGTGGTACCGGTTTTACCTGCTGTAGGGCGACCGTCATAGATGGCTGCTTGGTTACCAATACCGTTTGTGACAACGCTTTGCAAGCAGCTGGTGAGAAGATAAGATGTTTCCTCGCTCATAGCGCGATGGCTTTCTGGCTCTTCTTCCCAAATGATGTCGCCTTCTTCGTTGGTAATCTTGGTGATGGCGTGTGGCTTGGTGTAAATACCATCGTGAGCAATGGCAGCATAGGCACCAGCCATTTCAAGAGGGGTAACACCATAGGTCAAACCACCAAGGCCGGCAGAAATGGTAGCATCGGTGATGCCATCGCCATCGTCTTCCTTGAGGGTGGTGATGCCACACTTTTTAACAAACTCTAAGCCATTTTCTGGGCCAACATCGTTGAGGCAACGTGCTGCAACAGTGTTGAGAGATTGTTCTAGGGCGTAGCGGATGGTGACATTGCCATGATACTTGAGGTCCGCATTTTTAATGGTGTGGCCCCAAATGGTATATTCGGCATCCTTATACACAGTGCCAGGGCTCATGCCTTGTTCAAAGGCCGGACCGTAAACCATCAAAGGCTTAAAAGTAGAACCTGGCTGACGCTTGGCTTGGGTGGCGCGGTTAAAGCCGCGTTCCTGGCTTTCGTCCATGTGACGGCCACCAATCATACCTGCCACAAGGGAGGTATCGGTGTCGAGCACAACCATGGCGCCCTGCATTTCTTCGTAGGATGCACTGGATGGGAAGTAGTAATCGTTTTCAAAGTAGTTGTACATATATTCCTGCAAGTCTTGGTTAAGACCGGTGTGAATAATGTAACCGCCAGAATAAAGCTGAGTTGGATCGTCTTCAAGCTCAAGAATTTCGAGCGCTTCTTCTACCACGTAGTCAATGTAGCTTTGGTTGTAGCTTTGCTTTACATTGTCATCAGCTGTGGTGATGGATGCGGTGGTGATTGGTTCGTTGAGGTAGGTTTCTAGCTCTTCGGCCGTAATCACACCATTGTCTTCCATGGCGCGAAGCACGGTGTCACGGCGTTCCTTGGCAGCGTCTGCGTCATAAATAGGGGACCATTTGGAAGGGTTTTGAATCATACCAGCCAAAAGGGCCGCTTCTGGCACAGTCAAATCTGAAGCGTGCTTGCCCAAAATATCGTTGGCAGCAGCTTCAATACCGTAGCAAGACATCCCGCTATAGCCTGTACCAAAGTAGCAACGGTTGAGGTAAGCAGTGAGGATTTCGTCTTTAGAATATTCGTTTTCTACACGTAAAGCCAAGATGGCTTCTTGTATTTTACGCTTATAGGTTTTTTCGTTACGGTCCAAAAGCGCCAAACCAGTGAGCTGCTGGGTGATGGTACTACCACCCTGCACAGTTTCGCCAGCCTTGATGTTGGCCACCACAGCACCCAAAATACGGATAGGATCCACGCCGTGGTGAGAATAAAAACGTCTATCTTCAATAGATGTTACGGCATTGAGCATGTTTTGAGAGATTTCGTTGTGCTCTACGTCTACGTAGTTCACATTGTCCGCCATCTTTTCAACGAAGGCGCCATCCTTATCTACAATATAGCTTGTTACATCATAATCAGTAATATCATTGTTGTCTAATGATGGCATATCACTTGTAGCCGCCACGACAATGGTCCCAATGGTGCTTGCGCAAACAACCACCAACAAGAGCACCACAAGCATAATAAAATGCGATAATTTCAAATTAGAAAGTGCGCGCTTGAGGTTTTGCCCATAAGAACCTTTCTTTTTGTTTTTCATGCAACAGCCCTCCTTATCCATATCATTTTAGCATAGGGCAGTTATAAAGACTAGGCGTTATTACAATCAATAGAAAAAATTCATCATTTCTTAATTATGCTGAAAAGAGAATATGCTATGATGAGTTTGTAAATAACTCATCCACAAGCCCGCAGTCCTCTTCCCCAAAGGAAGACAGCGTGGACTTCATTCAATGGAGGTACTATCATGCTTCACACCTTATCTCGTTTGCTTGCGAAGCTCTTTGGCCTTCTTCTTTCCTTGGCCCTTATTGCAGGGCTCACCGTGGTTGGCTTTGTAACCCTTTGCGGTCACCATATTCACTCAGAAGCCACAAGCGCCAAGCCCATCAGCATTGCCATGGGCGAGGTGCAAGCCAAGAGCGACTACACCCCCCTCACCCAGGTGCCGCAAATTTATCAAAACGCCGTTGTGGCCACCGAGGACCAACGCTTCTACACCCATAATGGCTATGATGTGATAGGCACCACGCGCGCCATCCTCTCCAATATTTTTTCCGGCGAGGTGCGCCAAGGCGGCAGCACCATCACCCAACAGCTCGCGCGCAATCTCTACTATTCCCAGGAGCAAACCATCACCCGCAAAATTGCCGAGCTCTTCACCGCCCGCGCCATTGAAAAGCAGTACAGTAAGGAAGACATCCTCGCCTGCTACATGAGCACCATCTACTACGGCGATGGCTACTATTCCCTAGCAAGTGCGTCTTGGGGCTACTTTGGCGTGGCGCCAAGTGGCATGAGCGACTACCAAGCCACCCTCCTAGCCGGCGTACCAAACGCCCCGAGTGTCTACGCCCCAACCGTCAATCCCGACCTCGCCGCCCAGCGCCAACTCCAAGTACTGCGCGCCATGGTGAGCGAAGACTACCTCACAAAAGAAAGCGCCAACGCCATCGTAGGCTACCAAGCCTTCTAAGCGTGAAAAAGAGCCATCCAAAAGAGGACTTCACTTAGGGATTTGTAGAAAAGCAGATTTTGAGTGACGTCTTCAAGCGGTGACAAAAGAAATAACGACCATACAAGAGCAGCGATGCTCCTGTGTGGTCGTTTTCTTATGCTCAAGTACCGAAATGGTATAAGAGAATTGAAATAATCATTCAATGTTCAAATCAGACATAAGTCCTTTAGATTGCGTAGAAGCAGGGTTTGTCAAGTAGACTGTGTAAGTTTTTTTACAGCAATCCATTTCAAATAGCATACTAGATCATCCTCGCATAACGATTATAACTAATACAGGGACAATCGTCGTGTGAGGATGCTTTTTTTATCAACGATTTTCATATCGCTCTATGCGCGGTTGCAGTGTTTCGTCTATCGCAAGTTGGTTGCGCACCAGGGCCCAATTGGCTACTTTGCGATTATTCCATTTTTTCTCTAGCTCGGTGATGCGCAAATAGAGGACTTTCATAACTGAGGTTTCATTTTGAAAAATGCCTTTCTTGGTGATTTTACGTAAGCTTGCATTAACGGATTCAATAGCGTTTGTGGTATACATTATTTTTCTTACAGCGCTTCCGTAATTGAAGAGTTGAGCTACATGCGGCCAATTGCGCTCTCAGATGGCGACTGCTCCTGGATAATGGCTCCACGCTTGTTTGAAGCGTTCAAATTCACTTTCTGCGGCTTTTAAGCTTGCTGCGCCGTAGATTTTCTTTAGTTGTGCTGTGAAGGCTTTGTAGTCTTTGGATGGCACATATTTAAGTGAATTGCGTACGAGATGCACAATGCATCTTTGCACAATAACATTCGGAAAAATGGCTTGAACGCCTTCTTCTAAGCCACTCACGCCATCCATGCTTATGAATAGAATATCTTCAACACCACGCAATTTTATTTCATCAAAAATTTGCATCCAGTGATGCTTGCCCTCTGTTTCGTTAATCCAAATGCCAAGAATATCCTTAACGCCATCGATGTCATAGCCTAAGATGACGTATACGGTGCCGTTTTTAACCTCCATATCCTTGCGAATATTGACATAGAGGCAATCAACAAAAATAAATGGATAAAAGCTCTTCAGCTTGCGATTTTGCCATTCGTTCGCAGCTTCAATAGCCCTATCTGTAATAGCCGAGATCGTTTCGTGAGAAATATCAAAGCCATAGATATCTTCGATTGTTTCGGCAATATCGCGCTGGCTCATTCCCTTCGCGTACATAGCCAGTACCTTATCCTCAATACCGCTCACATTGCCAGTTCTTTTAGGAATAACCTGCGGTTCAAAAGAGTCCTCTCTATCTCTAGGAACCTCGATTTCAAGATTGCCATATTCAGATTTGACCGTTTTCTTGCTATAACCATTTCTACGATTATCCGTGTTTTTAGCGCCATGATCATTACTTTCATAGCCAAGATGAGCATCCATTTCACCCTGAAGCATAGCTTCAAACATAGGACCAAAAATATCTTTAAGAGCATCTTGCATTTCATCAACATTCGTTGGCTTATATTCATTAAGAATAGCCTTGGCTAAAGCCTTATTTGCAGTATCGCGTTTCTTTCGAGGTGCCATTGTAGCCGTACCCATATCCTTTCAAGTCCTTTCGATTAGCATATCGCACCTCTATATAAAAAATAAAGTGCGTAAGCTGTTGGTTTTCTAACTTACACACTTTATTTTACACTCCCGAAAATGTAGATTTCGCCTTTATTCTTCAGCTTTTTCTTTTTATTTACACTGTACCGGAAATACTGAAACGAAATCTTCTTACCGTTATTTATCGCCTCATTGATTGCATCCACGATACCGTAAATGCTTTCATTTTCAGGTCTGATGCGATCTTCTGCAAGCAGATTGCGTTTGATTTCTCCAGCTTTTTCTGAGCTTGTCATCAATGTCAGCTTATTGACCAGTTTCTTGCTTTTGGAATCGGTAATGAATTTGGATGATTCCACAGCATCAATAAGCAATTTTAGCTCAGAAGTTTCAAAGAGCCGACGTTCAATAAAGTACTTGTTCTGCGTTGATTCAATCTTTCCGACATTTACGCCAAACTCTCTTAATACGTCAACATCTTTTGAAATGGTTGTCCTATGAGCAGGAATCGAATACTCATCTTTTAAGATTTCGATTATCTGAGTGGTGGAAAGAGGATGAGCTTCATCTGACCGCTCATAAAGCAATTTACACAGGCTTAAAAGCCTTATTTTGCTCTCATTCTCCATAGGGTCTCCTTACTCGGTCAATCCCATTATCCTCATTAAGTCTGCTTCTGAGCAGGGGCAAAAACCATCAACAAACAGTTTTCCATCGTTTGTGGCACCAACCACCGCATCAAATATGGACATTATCTTTGTTACGGCAGACCATGATGTGACTCGCGTCTGCTCATAATCTCCGAGTCTGGAAGAAACCTTTTTTTAGCCCTATCTTTGCCTCCCGCATAGTCGACTCTGATCGTCATAGCCGCATATTTTGAACCTTTGCGTCTTTGTGAAAGCGGAGTAACCGTTGCAACAGTCGCTTTTACATTCTTCAAAAGCTTTGCAAGCCTCTTCGCTCTGTTAAAGTACAGGTTGCCGATTTTTTCGCCACGCATATTGAGAACTTCAAAGGATACTTCGTCGTCCTCTGACACTTTTTTAAGTGTCAGTTCATCGCCGGCAGAAATATGCTCAATACGCTCGTTCATTTTTTCCCAGCCGGTAACATATTTATCGAGACTGAGATCCAATAAAAGTGGAAAATCCGTTGCAGATAAGGGAGACTTCTTTTTTTGAAGATTAGGAGCCTGCGCTTCTTGCTCCAGTTTTCCTTTGATGATTACATGACCATTATCAAGTAGAATTGCAGTATGATAACGTCCGCAAGATACAGCAACCGCTCGTCCAGGTATGTCGGATACATCACATTGCCCGTTTGCATTGCTACCGCAAGCAACAAGAGTACCATCCTTTTTCAAACCGACCGTATGCCAGTTGCCGCAGGAGATCTGTTTTATGTTTGCCCATGCGAATATATTGCACTCACCAAACTTGTTTTCACCATCTGCAGCAACTCTACCGTCAGGCATGATTTCCACTCTATGCTCAATTCCGTCAGCGGCGGAGGAGGTAGCAGACATAAACCTATCAACTTCAGCTTTATATGCTTGTTTGCGGCTACTCTCCGCATCTTTCTTGTTTCCTTCATCGCCATTACAGAACCACCTTGAAGGCGAATGATACTCTCCCTCAATATCTGCAACATAATGGAAAAGTGCAGAAGGATACGTTTTGCTCAAAGCTTCCATTTTACCTTCAGTCCAAGGCGTGGGCGACCATTTTGTCGTACAATATATCTGCTTCTCCCAATCATTACATTTAGTCCCCTCCATGCTTACGGGCCAGTCTATTTGGTCATTCTTGAACGCTGTAGAGATTTCTTGCCACTCGCTATTGGTAACGCCTGCAGTAATTTTGTTATCACAATAGTTTGCCATTTTCCATTCCTCCTCACTTTGAATAATGTTCGTCAAGATAGGCCAGACATTTCTTGGCTTTTTTGTTTTTCATAATCTCTCTGATCCAACCGATGTTGTGAGCATCGATGGCTCTATACCTATCAAGTATTGCCAGTCTTTCTACTGCATCCTCATTACCAATCAGTTCGGCGTTTCTCTTTGCGCTGCGTTCAATATACATACAACGCTCCAGATACGCTTCATAATTAGCGCGATGAACAGTATTAAGTCCTTCCGGATACTGAATACGGCAGAAAGCCATTTCCGCTCTTCCGAGCATATTTCTCGTTTTCATGAAGTAATCATCATAAGCATCAAAAGTAAAGCTTGCGTTCTTACCCCATGCAGAGAACATCATAGCGCGGTAATTATCCCGCTCTTCGCTGTCGCAGAATATTCTGTATCGAATATCTCCGGTATCAGCAGACAGCACCGTAATATGATAATCGCGCCATCTCGTATTACCTTGGCACTCGACGTAGCCTTGGGGAACACCCAGCATTGCACATGCAAGCGGAGAGTTTACAGAACCATCCCATTTATCATATTCCCACTCGTTTGCTTCGGCTGCATCAGGATCAATTGTATCATAGACAACAAGTTCAGCCGCACCATCAAACGCGGAACGTTCCACTTTCTTGACGCTCTTTGGCAACTGTACGACTCCTAAGCTAATTCCGGAGAACGCACCACGATCGATGATTTCGATGGTACTCGGTAGAATCAGATCTTTAACATTACAGCATCCACTAAATGCTTCCTGTTTAATTCCTGAAAGCGCAGTTTTACTCAGGTCTATCGCTTTAAGTTTCTTGCATTCTGAAAACGCTTCTTGACCTATACTGGAAAGTCCCGTACCGAACACTACTTTTGTCAGTTTCTCGCAAGAAGCAAATGCTTTATAACCGATGGAAGTAACGCCGTTTCCAATAACAACTTTCTTAAGTTGCGGTTTTGGGTTATCACCCCTCGTATAAATCGTACCGAACAAATTATTGGCAATGGTCTTAACCGTGTCTGGAATAATAATCGTTTCAACTTGGTAGGCTTCAGCAAAAGCATTTTTTCCAATAGTCGTAACATTGTCAGGAATCGTAACATCTTTTTCCGTTCCGCGATATTTTGAGAGAATACCGCCCATGATAACAAAATCGCCAAACTCCTTCTTCATATACGGAGAATTGGTAAACACGTCCAGTCCAAAGTTCTCGATGGAATCGGGCATTACAACTTTCGAAAGGCTGGTGCAGTCTTTGAAGGCATTATCTTCTATGGTCTTTACAGTATCCGGGATTGTAATGCTTTCCAATGCAGCACATCCACTGAAGGCCGATTCTCCAATTAAAATCAGGGGTAATGTCCATATAATGGTGTAAAATCACAAAATAAAATAAGCCACTGGCTCATCCTTTAGGTATAATGTTAATC